>JAWOGQ010000045.1:0-26537 GCA_046496745.1 Candidatus Woesearchaeota archaeon
GTCACGATCCAGACGATGAGAATTTCCAGCGCCTTGCCGCGAACGTAATTGGCGATCTGGACGTCGACTTCCTTCCACACCGTCGAGACCAGTCCGCGATTGCGCGGGAGATAGCTGGCGATTGAGACCTTAAAACAGTACCAGGGATTTTAACAGGGGAATCCGAAAGGAAAAAATCAGATCGTATCAGGAAGTACAATCAGAATAGTCGTTTAGTTACTACTTTTTAGATACAAAAACAGCAATCTTTATAAAGAAGATAGAATAACCACATATAATGGCAAATGAAACTCATTATGGCGTAATATCAGATGTTCACCAAGATCCAAGAATAGTTCCTGCGGCTATTGAAGTTTTGAAAAAATTAGGTGCAGAAAAACTTTTGATAAACGGAGATATCGGGAATCACCAGAAAAGCCTTCAAGATAGTCAAAATCATGTAGCTTTTATTTTAGATTCAGTTGGAAAGAGCGGACTTGAAGCTTATGTCCAGCCAGGAAGTCATGAAACTTTGCTTGGTTTCGGGCCTGTGATGGATGCTTTCGCAGAAAAATATTCTAATTTGGTTGATGCAACAAAAACTCCAAAAGTGGATCAAAAAGGACATAGCCTGATTTTCTTGCCAGGTTCAGATTTTTTTTGCGGGGGAGAATATCAAATAGGGAACCATGAACAAATTTCAAGCGGAAGATATATTCAAACCCAAAAAGGATTAATCCAATTTGAAGAGTTTGGTCAATATGTTGGGGCAATCAAGAAAGAGATTGCTAAAGGAGCAATGCAATATGCCAATATGAATGATTTACGAAAATTAGTGAGTGATCCAGACAAAAGCATTGTTGTTTGTCATGTCCCAAGAAGATTTGATAATCTTGAATATGCAGTTGATATGGCTGAGTTTGGTATAACTGAATTTGGATTCAAGGAATACCATCTAAGAGATCATAAAGGCAATAACTTTGTTGCTATAGAGAATTATGGCGAAGATCATTCTGCTTTTTTGGATAAACTTAGAACATCAGGTCTGAAAGTGGAAAATGTAAGACCTGTAAAGGGGGGTTCTGTTCTTCAATTAGATGGAGCAAAACATTATGTTGAATTAGGAGCAAATGTTGAGATCAGGCGGGAGAACAGGGAAAACGAAGATCTTAAATCACTTTATGAAGAATTAGGGATAAATAAAGCAGTCAATGGGCATTTCCATGAGAGTGGACACAGAGCAAATGACACTTATGGAAATCATGTTTATGAAGGAGAGAAGGTAACTGACCTGTTTTGGAATTCTGGACATCTGGATGCTGGCCAAACAGGAATCCTGACAGTAGGGGATGGAGAAGTTAGTTATAGAAATATCCGCCTTGAAGAACATTTGCGATAGACTCATATTTTAAGATTGGAAGCATGTTCTAATTTTTTTGCGATAGATTCTAATTCGTCTAAATCAATATATTCTATATCCAAACCTATCTCTAGGGGAAGTTTTTGAGAAATAAACTCATTTATAATATAAATTTTCTTAGGATTATAATATCTGGAAAAACCTATTTCAGCCATAACCATACCGCCATAACCAACACAGAAGATTACATCACATTCTTCATTAAACTTTGAGGGTTGGTTGGCCCATTTTCCACAAGAGATAATTTCACCCAGATCAACATTTAGATGTTCTTCAAAATCATCATCCAATGGAACAATCTCAAATATTTTCTTTCCCCCATGTCTTAAATATTCTTTACCTAAAAATTCCAATAAAGAGTTCTTATCAGGAGTCAAAAGAATTTCAAAGTTTGCTAAAATTATTGCTACTTCTCTAAGATTATTTTTCCTTCTTTCCAATTCTTTTAATTGAGGACATTGATTAGGTCCAATAATTCCAATTCTCATACAAAATAAAGATTGATATTGGTTTAAATATCTTTTTCAATTTAGTCAAAACAATTTGGATCAACTTACTGGATATCGTACGGGCAGGCTGCAAAAAGCTTTTAATCTTATGGGATTTACTAATGATGCCCGCCAATGAAGATCCCATGGAGTAGTGCATTTTTGCAGGACCATTTTTACTGAGGCGGGTTTCATAAAATTTAAAAAAATGCCAGCGGTCAACATTGACGGGGGAAATAATGGAGACAGAAAAACTGACGCAAAAGGCACAGGGTTATTCAAAAAAGCTCAATGAGGCTATGGATGAGATTGGGACAGTGATTGTCGGCCAACGTGACATCACAGAAAAACTTATCATCTCACTGATATCAGATGGAAATGTCCTGTTAGAGGGTGTGCCAGGGCTTGCAAAGACCTTGATGATACATACTTTGGCTGACACACTGGAGTCCCAGTTCCGGCGGATCCAATTCACCCCGGACCTGCTTCCAGCAGATATCATAGGAACAAAAATCTACAAGCATAAGGAGGGTACCTTCCAGACAAAGAAAGGACCTATCTTTGCAAACTTCATTCTTGCTGACGAGATAAACCGGGCACCTCCTAAAGTTCAATCAGCCCTTCTGGAGGCAATGCAGGAGAGGCAGGTAACCATATCAGGAGATACATTCAAACTGGAGAGGCCTTTCCTCGTCCTTGCGACACAAAACCCGGTTGAGACTGAAGGGACATACAGGCTACCTGAAGCGCAGGTTGACAGGTTCATGTTCAAGTTGCTTATCAGGTATCCAACAAAAGAAGAAGAGAAGGAGATAATCAGGCGGATGACAGGGGATGTATCATATTCTATCAAGAAGAAACTTACACCAAAGGAGATCAAAGAAATACAAAAGTTCACCAGGCAGATTTATTGTGACGAGAAGATAGAGGAATATGTGGTCAATATAATAGATGCAACGCGGAATCCAGAGTCGATAGAGGCAAAGGACCTTATAGAGTATGGTTCCTCGCCAAGGGCTTCTATATGGATGATAATCGCTGCAAAGGCGCATGCGCTACTGAATGGGAGAGGATACGTGATACCTGAAGATATTCAGGCAATCGCCTATGATGTGCTAAGACACCGCCTTATACTTACCTATGAGGCTGAAGCAGAAGAAATCACTCCTGATATCCTTATCAAACGGATTCTTGACACTATAGAGGTACCATGAGACTTATCGTAACCAAGTTCAAGAATGATCATGTCAGAGAAGGGTTTTTAGAGTATGAGAAAAGGATCTCAAGGTTCATGAAGCTTGATGTTGTTGAGATCAAGGAGGGAGACCCAAAGACAGAGGCAGAGCGTACCCTGAAATCAATAGGCGATGAGACAGTAGTCCTTGTGGATGTCGCTGGAAAGGAATACACCTCTGAGGGTTTCGCAGAATTCATCAAAAACCTTGACCAAAAGACCACATTTGTCATAGGAGGCGCATATGGGTTCCATGAGTCCCTGCTTGAGAGGGCAGACTACAGGGTGAGCCTTTCAAAGATGACCTTTCCTCATCAGCTGGTAAGGCTACTGTTCATGGAGCAGCTTTACAGGGCCTTTACGATAAACAAGAATATGCCTTATCACAAATGAATGTCCTCAAACGTGTCAAGAAAGTGGAACTACGGACCAAGCATCTTGTTGATGGTCTGTTACAAGGCTCTTATCATTCGGTTTTCAAGGGAAGGGGCATAGAGTTTTCTGATGTGCGTGAATACGCTTTTGGTGATGATGTACGGTCGATAGACTGGAATGTTACCGCAAGAATGGATGAGCCGTATATCAAGGAGTTCATCGAGGAGCGCGACCTTACTGTCTACATATTATTTGACATATCAGGAAGCTCTTTTTTCGGGAGTGACCGAAGCAAGCATGATGCAAACATAGACCTTGCCGCCTCACTCATGTTTGCTGCAATTAGGAATAATGACAATTGCGGATTGCTTCTTTTCAGCGAGGATATAGAGAAGTTTGTTCCTGCACGAAAGGGCAGAAAGCATATACTCAGGCTTATAAGAGAGATGATCGAGCATGAGCCAAGACACAGGGGGACAAACATAAAGAAAGGCCTTATGTATCTTTCACGGATACTGAAGAAACGTGCAATCGTATTTGTTATCTCTGATTTCTTTGATTCCGGCTACGGGAGATATCTGCGGCTTCTTGCACACAGGCATGATGTGATAGCTATCCATATGAGGGATAAGAATGAGCTTGAGATGCCTGATGTGGGATATGTAGAACTTGAGGATTCTGAGACAGGAGAAAGGGTCATGATCGATACTAGTAATCCCACATTCCGTACTGATTATAAGGCTCACGTGCGAAGGCATTATTACCAGGTGAAAAAGACAATGCGAAAAAGCAAGGTAGATCTTATCACAATGACAACAGAAGGGTTTGAAGTACCCCTCAGAAAATTTTTCAGGAGGCGATAATGGAATTCATCAATCCACACTATCTTTGGGGTCTTATGGCATTGCCTGTAATGGCTTATGCATACTATCGTGCTATGAAAAAAAGGGACGAGAAGGCACTTAAGTTCTCCCATGTCCAGGCAGTAAGAAAGATGAGCCTTTCCTGGAGAAGGCATATCATGATAATCCTTGCGGGACTTTTGGTCCTTTCACTTCTGATTGCGCTTGCTGACCCGCATATCCCCCTGAAACAGACAAAGAAAGGGGTCAATGTGGTGCTTGCTCTTGATGTTTCAGGGTCGATGAAAGCAGAGGATTATGCCCCTAACCGGATGGAGGCTGCAAAGCTTTCTGCACAAAAACTAGTCAAAGAGTTGAAACCAAAAGATAAGGTTGGTATTGTGATATTCCATAGCGGGGCAACTACTGCAGCATATCTCACATCCCTGCAGGAACGTGCCCTTGACAAGTTGTCCAGCATATCTGCAAATGACGGAAGGACTGCAATAGGTGATGGTCTAGGGCTTGCAATTGACATGGTGACTTCGATACCGAACAAGAAGAAAGTGGTTATACTGCTTAGTGATGGTGTCAATAATGCCGGGGTTATCCAGCCAAATGAGGCAATTTCATACGCCCAGGAGAACAATATCCAGGTCTTTACAGTAGGCATGGGTTCTGAAGGAAAGACAGTTATAGGCAGGGATTTTTTTGGAAGGCCACAGTATGCCGAGCTTGATGAGGAACTGTTGCAAGAGATTGCTCATTCGACTGGGGGAGACTATTTCAAGGCTGTAGATGAGCGGACATTGGACAATATATACGAAAGGATCTCTGAAGAGATCGAGCGTGAGAAAGAGGATACAAGCATCAAGGACTGGTTCATAGCCCTTGCTCTGCTAATCATGGGAATCATGCTATACCTTGAATCTGGGAGGTTCATGCTTTTGAGGTGATATCATGAGATGGATCCTGCTCTTACTCATATGCCAGCTGGGATTTGCACAGGTTACAATGGAAAAGGTTGTTGATCCTGTGGATGTTGGTGATGATATCAATGTGAGATATGAGATAACCAACAAGTTCAATTCAGAGATAACTGTGACCCTTACTGATAAGAACATAATAGGGGATGAAGGGTTTGTGATTGAATGCCTGCAATTTTCAGTTCCTCCGAATACAGGGGGAGAGCTTGACCTCGAGAGAAACAGGATAGATACAAATTTCACTGCTCCGTATGAAGGAAATTTTGATCTTGGAACTGCAACTATAACATTCAAGAACCCTGAATTTGGTATAATAGAATCTGTTTCTGATAATGCAACAATCTCAATTACTGGGGAAGGAAAGGTTGCCGGATCAATGACCCGCATAAATTTATGCAATGAAGAGGAAAAGGAACAGCAACAGCAGCAACAGCAAGAGATGAAGGATCAGATGCCAAAGGAAGAGGCAATGGAGAAGAAGCAGGAACAACAAAAGAGCCAGGAAGAACAGTATGAAGAGATGCAACAGCAGTATCAACAACAGGATGAGATAGATAAAAAGCTTCAGAAAAGCCAGCAATCGATGACACAGGATACACGTGGGACTAAAGAGTCCTTACAAAAGAGCATGGAAAGAAGAAAGGAACAGGAGAGGGAATTGCAGGAGGCACTCGATAATAATAGCAGACTACAGGACAGGCTGGAAGAGATGAAAGGGTATGAAGTAGCTAACAAGTCTTTGCAGCCAAGAGGGAATAAGACAGGGGATTTTGAGTATAATATGGATAACGGGACACATGAGACCAGTCTCAGAGGAAGCATGAGGAATGGAAGCCTTGAAAAGCTTATTGACCCGCAAAAGATGAAGGAACAACTTTCAGAGAATGACCATTACCAGGAGCTAAAAGAAAAGATAGAATCAGAGGGATTCAAACCGCAATCTTTTGATGCGAAAGAGGATTCTTTCACCGAGGAATTCGAGGATAAAAATGGGAATACCAAAACAATCTCAGGTGAAGGGAACCTTACAAAAACAAAGGATTTCTCTGTTGATACAAACTTCAAGGATGCATATCTAATAAAACAGCTGGAGCAGGATAAGAAATACCAAAAAATTTCGGGGAGTCTTGAGAAAAAAGGCTATGAGGAAAGAAGAATCAACCAGGAGGATTCATTTGTCGAGTTCACAAAGGGGAATGAGACCCGAAGAGTATATTACTCCCTGCCTGATGAGAGAGATCTATGGGAATCATTCCTGCATACTATGGCTGTAGGATTTGATTATCTTTTCAGACGACAATGAAACGAGCAATTGTGATCGGATTGTTAAATGCAACATTATTCGTATTCCTGGTAGGTCTGTTTGTGTCCTGGGGATCAGGTTATGATGTCAGTTATGAGAATGATCCTTTCTGGAAGACAATGGGGGCAATAATGGTCCTTAATGCTCTTGGATATGGGGCATATAGTTTATTGGGAAAAAGGAAAAAACAGGAAACAAAAATCATGGAAAAACCGGATTTCAATAAGATGCTGGATCATGCCTCTCAACTATTCAGAAGAGGAGAAAAGAAAGAGGCTTATGCGCAAGTATCTTTTACTGTCAGGCATTGTACCGCATATTCCTTTGGTTACGGGGAGCTTACAAGCAGCGAAGCACTTGATATCCTGAAAGATAAGAGATCTTTCAGGTCGGTGAAGGAATGTCTTGATATTTGCATGCTGGTGGAATTTGCAGGTAAGATACCAGAAGAGAAGGAATTTTCACATGCCCTGAAACTCGCGCAGGAAGCGATCCCTGAAATAAAGCCCAAAACTTTATAAATGTAGTAAATATCCTGCATATAAACGGTGATAACATGGGACGTATTAAAACAAAACAGATTAAACGGATAACAAACGACCTTATGACAAGTTATGGCAGTAATTTTGGTAAAGATTACCTTGAGAACAGGAAACTTGTTGAACAATATCTTGAGATTCGTAGTAAGAAGCTGAGAAACACTATTGCTGGGTATTCAACAAGACTACTCAGGAAACAAATTGGACAGTAAGGACGGAGGTGTTAGCATGTCCGCAGATAATTCCATCTTTGTGGGAAACAAACCGTTTATGAATTATGTGACTGCAGTTGTGATGCAGTTTACGACAAAGAATGCAGAAACTGTTATAGTCAAGGGACGAGGCAAGTTCATATCACGCGCAGTTGACGTGGCAGAAGTTGCAAGCAAACGATTTCTTGAAGAACAGGTAGGAGTGAAGGATATCCGAATTGATTCTGAAAGCTTTAAGAACAGTGAAGGAAAGGATGTCCGTGTATCCATCATTGAAATCACGCTTGGAAAAGCATGATTCATTTCTTTTTTTCTAATACGAACTGATTAACAGAATTCTTCAGGTCTTCAGAACCGCTTGCAAGCTTATTAGCTGTGTTTGCCACTTCCTGCATGGATGAGGTAATCTCCTGGACACTCGCTGAGATCTCCTCTGAAGATGCTGCTGATTCAGAGACTATCTCGTTCACTTTCTCCATGGACTGTTCCACTTCATTTGCATTCTCTGTCTGGTCTTTTGTGGTTGCATTAATCTGTTTTATCTGCGAGGAGACATTTGTTATCTTGGAACCGATAAGCTGCAATGAATCGAGAGCTTCCTTTATGATTACTTTACCTTCGTCAAACCGATAAGTACCTTCCTTTATGTCATGGACAGCATTGCGGGTGCTTTCAGTATATGATGCTATTATCTCTTCAATCTGATGGGTTGCCTTCTGGGATTCCTCTGCAAGCTTGCGGATCTCTTCAGAGACCACAGCAAAGCCTTTTCCTGCATCGCCTGCACGGGCTGCCTCGATTGCAGCGTTAAGAGCCAGAAGGTTTGTCTGTTCTGAGACAGAACTGATGACATTAACTGCCTTCTTGACCTCATCAATCTTGCTTCCAAGGCTTTCCACATTATTTGCGGACTTTGAAACAGTTCCACTTATCTCTTCCATGGTATTGCTTGCCTGTTTTGCAGATTCACTACCTTTTTTGACTGCATTGTCAACGATGTCTGCAGATTTGGTTGAATCCTCGGCTGCTTCATGGATCGTGTTGATAGATTTTGTCAATTGTTGGATCTCTGTCTTTGTATTGTCTGTAAGTTTTGCAAGACTCTGGGATTTCTCGGCATTGTCCTGAACTGTGGAACTTACCTGTTGGGTTGAACTATTAATCTCCTGGGTTGAGGAGGAGAGGTTTTCTGCAAATGAAGAACTCTTATCAGTATTATCCTTGATCTGGGTGAGTATCTCACTGAAATTTTTCATGACTGTATTTATGCTCCTTGAGATGTTACCTAGTTCATCCTGGCTTGCAACCGGACTGAAATTTGTCATGTCGCCTGCTGCAAGACTCTCAAGGGTCTTATTGATATGAGCAATCGGATCTATTATAATGTTCTTTCCAAAATATAGTACTGGAACAACCACGAAAACCAGGGTAACAGAACTGGCGATTATAATGGCTAACACTCCAAACCCGCTCATACTGACGTATGCTACAAGGGCACCTACAAAAAATAAGACATAACATATCAGGAAATTCAGCTTCGTTATAAGAGACCATTTGAACCTGATATAGATGTAGAACATACCTATGAGTATGAAAACAAGAAGCAATCCAATAGCAATAAAATACTGTGTATGATCCATACTATACAACAAACCTCTCTATGTTTTTCTTAAGGTCTTCTGCTCCCTGTGCAAGGCTTGTTGCTGTATTAGCAACATTCTCCATCGAAGAATTGACTTCCTGGATCGCAGCTGATATCTCCTGGGATGAGGCGGTAGTATCAGAGACTATCCCTGATACTTTCTCTATCGAAGAATTAACGCTCTGGGACGCTTTTTCCTGTACCTCAATGCTTGCATGAATATTCTCGATCTTGCTTGTCATGTTAGTTATTCCTTTGGTGATCATCTCAAGTGAAGCGAGTGCATCATTTATGATCTTGTTTCCGTCTTCAAACTTGGTGGTTCCCTCTTTCATTGTCTGCACTGCAGTAGTGGTCTCCTGGATATATTCATTTATGATCTGCTCAATCTGCTGGGTTGCCTTCTGGGATTCCTCAGCAAGCTTACGGATCTCTTCTGCAACAACTGCAAAACCTCTTCCTGCATCGCCCGCACGGGCAGCCTCGATTGCTGCGTTAAGAGCCAAAAGATTGGTCTGTTCGGAGACTGAACTTATGACATTTATGACTTCACGAACATCTTCTATCTTTCCTGCAAGGGCTTCTACATTGTCCGCTGCAGAGGTGATGGTCTGGTTTATGACCTGCATTGTCTCGCTTGCCTTCTTTGCAGCCTTGCTTCCTTTGTCCGCAGCGGCATTTACCTCATGGGCAGAATCATTGGAACTTTTCACAAGGGAATTAACGTCAGAGACTGACTTGAGAAGTGAATCAATCTTTTCTTTTGTGCCTTCTGTCAATTTTGACAGGTCCTGGGCCCTGTCAGCATTCTGCTGGATGGTCGCACTGACCTGCTGGACTGAACTGTTTATCTCTTCTGATGCAGCAGACAGGTTCTCAGCATACTTTGCTCCTGAGGAGGATGTTGCTTTTATCTTGCCGATGATCTCAACAAAATTTCCTATGATCATATTGAGCTTGCTTGATATATCACCAAACTCATCACGGCTGTTAATCTCGCTGACATTTCGCAGATCACCTTTGGCTATGAGCCTAAGTTCCTGTTCAACCTTTTCCACAGGCCTTATAATGTAATGTTTTCCAAGGTATGCGATTGGAATAAGCACCAAGAAGAAACCAACCATCAGCAACAGTAGGATATTCAAGGTCTCCAACTCGAATGTGCCCACATAACTACTGAATCCTGCTACAATAAATATACCGTAACTAACAAGAGCGTTTATCTTAGTTATTAAAGAATGACCAAACTTGTAATAGAAAAAGGCGTTACCCAAGAGGATACAGACTAAAACAATGGACATCCCTATAAAATAATCAACTAAGCTCATAACAACCCTCTTTTAAATTTCTTGGACGATTCTCATTTATATAGATTTCGGAATGAAAACATTTATATTGTATAACCAAGTGTTCTGGTTCATGAAACAAGTGATTCTCGTGAGGATGGATCTGAAGCTTCCAAAAGGCAAGATCGCTGCACAGGTAGGCCATGCATGTGTTGAGGCCACCCTTAGAGGAATAAAGAACAATAAAGACCTCATATCACGCTGGAGAGAGGAGGGTATGAAAAAGGTCGTACTCAAGACCCAGGACGAAAAAGAGATGTTAAGGCATATGCAGGAAGCAAAAGATGCTGGCCTTATCACTGCAGTGATTACTGACGCGGGAAGAACAATCGTTGAACCGGGAACAAGGACATGTTGTGCTATCGGCCCTGGAGATGAAGAAACAATAGACAGGATAACAAAAAAACTATCCCTGCTTTGAGAAATTGAATTTGCTTACTGCCTGGCGCAATCCTTCTGCTGCTTTTGCAAGTTCCTGAGAGCTTGATGCAACCTCCTCCATTGAAGAAGAGGTCTCTTCTATGCTTGCTGAGACTTCCTCTCCTCCTGCAGCTGATTCTTCTGCAACAGTACTTACTTTTGAGATGGATTCATTCACCTTGCCTGTAAGTTCGGTCTGTGATTTGCTAAGCTCAACAACTGAATTTATCTGGCTGTCAATATTATTGATGATCGCTGCAATCCCTTCAAGTGCAACCAATGCATCACCAACGACACTAACACCTTCATCAACTTCCTTAACGCTTGTATCCATGGAGCTTACAGCCTGGCTTGTGGATTCCTGGATTCCCTGGATAAGTGAACCTATCTGTTGAGTCGCTTTCTGGGATTCCTCTGCAAGCTTACGGATCTCTTCTGCAACAACTGCAAATCCTTTCCCTGCATCGCCTGCACGGGCTGCCTCGATTGCTGCGTTAAGAGCCAAGAGATTAGTCTGTTCTGAGATATTATCAATCACATCAACAATCTTTCCAATCTGTGTACTCTTATCACCTAGATCCTGGACTACAGTACCAACATTGGATACAGTATCCTTGATGTTAGTCATCTTCTGGTTTGCTGCGGTTGCTGATTTATTACCTTTCTTTGCATTCTCAGTTGCCCGGGTTGCAAACTCCGATATGCTGTCAAGACTGGTGGAGACATTATCAATCCCTCCATTGAGCTCTTTAATAACCTTTACAGTGCTTTCCACCAGATTTGACTGGTTCTGTGCACCTTTTGCAATCTGCTGGATTGTGGATGCAACCTGCTGAGTTGATGCATTTACCTCTTCACTTGATGAAGAGAGACGTTCTGATATCTGTGACACCTGATCCATGTTCTTGTTGATGTTATCAACAAGGCTTTTTGTGCTGTCTATCATGCGATTATGTACACGAATGAGCTTGGCGATCTCATCTTTTGAGTCTGTCTCAGGTAGTTTTGTTGAATAATCGTGCTGTGCCAGTTTCTCGAATGAAGTGGCAATCTTTCTAAGCGGATGGGTCACGCTCTTTGCAAAGAAGTATATGAATATGAGACCTACGATAAAGATAGTGAGGGTTTGCAAAACATTTGCAAACAGGAAGGATTCCATTCCAACATCCTGGACCCCTGCTGAAGAAAGAAGATTCCTGGCATTCACGTAATTGAGATATGTCAGTATCAATTGTGGCAGTGTAAGGATGAGGGCGCCTGCCAATATGAGTTTTGCTTTCAGATCAATCTGCTTCAAAAAGTCCACTTGTTTCACCCTCTTTTAAAATTTATTGAGTCTTGTGATTTTTAAAGTTTTCGTTATTTTTGCTTTAATGCAAGTGGATTTGTATTTAAAGTTTTGGTTTGAATAATTTTGAACAGGGAATATTTTATATAAGCTAAGTCTTCCTTTCTTTTGATGTGCCTTGCGGTTCCAGCCAGGATCCTTGAGATTGAAGGAGAGATGGCTAAAGTGGATTATGGGGGAGTGCGAAAAGAAGCACGAATCGATATGGTAGATGCTTCTGTAGGTGATTATGTTCTTGTTCATGCTGGTTTTGCAATTGAGATCGTGGATGAGGAACAGGCACTGCAAAGCATCGATGAAATCAGTCGGCTTTTAGAAAATGATGGATGATAAGATCACGCTTATGGAAGTTTGTGGTGGGCATACGCACACAATCATGAGATATGGATTGCGTAATGAACTGCCATTTGATCTTATATCCGGCCCGGGCTGTCCTGTCTGTGTGAGTTCCCAGCATGATATAGACTGCATGATTGCTCTTGCAAATAAAGGTATTCCGGTGGCAACATACGGTGATATGCTAAGGGTTCCGGGGACATATGGAACCCTGGATGATGCGCGAAATGAAGGGGCAAAAGTCTTTACTGTATATTCTGCTGCAGAGGTCCTGGAATTGAAAAAGAGTTATCAGGATATTGTCTTTTTTGGGATAGGATTTGAGACTACAGCTCCTATGACAACTTTTCTTCTGGAGAAGGATATCTGTGTCTATTCTGTACATAAGACGATCCCTGAAGCAATGCAGCTATTGTGCGTGGACGGATTCATATCGCCAGGACATGTGGCAGCAATCATAGGTGCTGATGCATTCAAAGAGGTCAATGCGCCGCAGGTCATAAGCGGGTTTGGTCCTGAAGAGCTTTTGAGAAACATAAAGATCCTTGCTGAGATGGTAAAAAAAGGAAAAAACACTGTGATCAACGGGTATCCAGAGGTCGTATCAGATAAAGGGAATATTATAGCGCAAGAGAGACTAAAAAAATATTTCAAGAGAACAGACAGTGATTGGCGGGGACTTGGCATTGTCCCGCAATCAGGGCTGGAAGTAAGGGATGATAGACTCAATGCAAAAATCAAGTACAGGCATATTTTGGAAGGAGTAAAGACAAAAATCAATGAAGCATGCAGGTGCGGAGAGGTGCTGCAGGGGTTGAATCCTCAAGAATGCTCTTTATTCGGGAGAGGATGCACACCTGAGAATCCACAAGGGGCATGCATGGTATCAGCAGAAGGAAGCTGCCAGATAACTTACAATGGATCGCATTAAACTATCAGAGGGATCAGGAGGATCTGAGATGAATGCTTTTATCTCAGGATTCACAAATGGTTTTTTCAGGGGGAAGTGGAAAGGGACAGACGATGATTCTGCTTATCTGGATATGGGGGACTCATACCTGTGCTTTACAACGGATTCTTATACTGTTTCTCCTCTTTTCTTTCCAGGAGGAAACATAGGGGATCTTGCAGTATGCGGAACTCTCAATGATCTTGCGGTGATGGGGGCAAAGCCTTTGGCGCTCAGTCTTGGCCTTGTGATAGAGGAGGGATTCTCCAGGGATGACTTTGATTTGATAATGAAGACTATAGGAAACCTGAGCAAGAAAACAGGAGTCCCTATTGTTACAGGAGACACTAAGGTCATCGAGAGCAGGGAAGGTCTCCTGATAAACACGTCAGGGGTTGGTATCTGCAAGAAATCGGAATTACTTGACAAAGAACCTGCAATAGGGGATAAGATCATTGTATCAGGTAGTGTTGGTGATCATTCAGCAGCGCTGCTTTCAAAAAGATTTGATTATGAGACTGATGTGGTGACTGATTCAAAACCTATATTTCCTGAGATTGAAAAGATCAGGGATTTGATAAAGATTGCAAAGGACCCTACAAGAGGGGGATTAGGAGGGGTGCTCTATGATATATCTGATAAGTCTGGTTTGGGTGTCCGGGTAGAAGAGCCTTTGCCTGCAAAAAGAGGGGTATTGGCTGTGACAAAGATGCTTGGACTTTCCCTTTATGAGCTTGCCTGTGAAGGGAGATTTTTGTGTGTTGCAAGCGGGGAGAATTCAAAGGAGGTATGCAAGAGGCTTCCTGATGCGCAGATCATAGGAGAGATTACAGAAAAAGATGTTATAATAAAAACAAAAATCGGAAGCAGTATCCTTCCAAGGCCAAGCGGGCGGCTAATACCGCGTATATGCTGACTTACCTGGAGGAATCTGCCTGTCTTTCAAGCTCGTTCTTCTTTGAGATTGCAACTGAATTAGGACTTAGATTATAGGCGTTTATAATCTCGTCTGCAAGGGTATCCTTGATCTTTCGTTTTGAATTGAAAGATTTCTGGTAGGAACCCTGGACCATAGTACGAAGTGCAAAATCAATCCGTCGCTGAGGTGAACACTCTACTGCTTTAGGATAACGGGCACCACCATATTCAATGGCAACAACCTCTTCTCTGGGAGCAGCGTTCTCAAGTGCCTTTACAAAAACCTCAACCGGGTTGGTCTTAAGCTTTGCTTCGATTATCTCAAATGATTTCTCAACTGTGTCCATGACAAGCTGGGATTTGCCTGTATTATGGCCGGAACTGATAAGATGTTTCTTACCTTTGTGTCCTGAAACCATAAGACGATTGACAAGCCTTTCTACAATAAAAACCTTTGACTTATGAAACTTGTTTCCTGCATAGGTCCCGCCAGTCTTGACAACAATCCGGGGTTTTAGGGTTATGTATCGCTCAAGTCCTGGATCAGTCACTTTAATCTCTGATACATCCCATCTGTTGAATGCTTTTACGTCTGTCATTATTACACCTTATTTCCTTGCTTTCTCGATCTTACCCTTAAGCAATGCATCCAGGGACTGATCATTCACTTTGATTACACACCATCTGACTCCAGGAACGTCACCTTTTGCACGACCCATCTTACCACCGATACACTCGATGACTACCTCGTCGTGCTCATCAACTAGCTTCCTTGCTTCGTTTCCAGGCAGAAAAGCTGTGACTTGCTTACCATTCTTGACTAGCTGGACCCTGACACATTTCCTCATAGCTGAGTTAGGCTGTTTTGCTTCGAGCTGGATCTTTTCGAGCACTATGCCTTTTGCCTGGGAGGTTCCTCTCAGGGGATCTGATTTCTCTTTCAAATTAAGTGTTCGCTTAACATAGCCTTTGTTCAGCCATAAAGCGTCTGTCCTGCGTTTCTTTAGTTTGGTTGCAGCGTTAATTCCGTTTGATTTTTTACCCATTATGATTCACTTGCTCACTTTTATTGATTTGATTGGAAAATATCGCTTGACTACAGATTCAAGCCATCGTAGTTTGCATCCATTCCGTCCAATCAGATAGCCCCTGTTGCGGCTATCAACCGGCACAAGAGTTATTGTGCCATCCTCATCAATCGCGTCGGATATTTTTAAAGGAAAGATGAGGTTCTTTATAAATTGTATGTGGTTAGGATTAAACCCCACTATTTTAATCTTTCGCTTTAAAGACTGTTCCAGTTTCTTGACATTCTGGCCAGCCTTTCCTATTGCCTTGCTAACGTCCTCTTGTGGAACGATTACAACAAGGGTATTGTCCTCTTCGATACAGTCCTTGACACTAGTCCTGGTCACGCCCTGAATAAAAGAGATAGAGCGGATAAGCTCACTATCAAACTTGACTTTCATCTTTTCTGACCGCAAGAACTGATATGAAAAAAGGCTTCCTGCAGATAGCACCAAGCTCTTCATTTGATTCATTCAAAGTTATTGCCTGGCATCCTCCAAGTTCAGCATATTTCATAAGGTCCTCTTTCAATTCCTGAGGACAGTTAGCAGCAAGGTATAGTGTCTCTACCTTACCCTGCTTCAGGGCTTTCTCTGTCTCATCAGCACCAAGTATCATGGTACCAAAGTTTTTCCTTATATACTCAATGTTTTCGTCTGTTGTGTCTTTTGCGATTATAATCCCCTCACTTTATTTTTGTGACAAGCTTAGGCAATCCTGTCCCTAGTGGTACCGGCTGGTTCAGCATGATATTCTCAACCACTGAGGAAAGCGGATCAACCTCACCTTTCAATGAAGCATTGACTATATGCTTTATAGGGGTCTCAAATGATGCCCGCGCAAGCACACTTGCTTTCTCGTTTATCACACCGTAACGTGTTATACCAAGCACTGAACCGGTTGTACACATGGTATCAGCACAAAGGATGATATGGCGTATGTCCACGTTAAGACCTTGCGCTTCTATCACGCTGTAAATCTCTTCTATGATTGCCTGACGTGCGGCTTCAATACCCAATATCTTGTTTATCTCATGGATATCATTCGATTTTGTCCTGGTAGCATCAACCTCGTCCATGGAAAGGACTTCCTTGAGGTTTGTACCTGCAGTCATGATAACGTATTCACCATTATCTTTCTTCACAGGAAGGACCTGGGTGATCTTCTTGACACCACGGATGAAACTTTTCTTTGCAAGCTCTTTTAGCTTATAGAGCTGATTAAGGCTCTCCTTTTTCTTTGGCTTTATCACAAGGCTGTTTTCTACAGGCTTTACAACCGTATCCTTCAAAGAGGTCTCAAGTATCTTTGCAAGGCCCTTGAAATCAAGACCAAGCTCTTCCAATTTTTCTTTATTGATGGTAACCTCAATGCTTGCATCAACTATGTTTATCAGGAACTCTTCTGCAACATCATGGAGGGTATTCTCCTTAAGACGCATCGCAAGCTGCCTGATATTCTCTCCTTTGTTGTATGGGGATTTCAGGTAAATCTCCATCATAGGAGTTGAAATAGCCACCCTTGCATCAAGAATCTCGATTATCCTTGGAAGACCTACAGTTACGTTCATCTCTGCAACACCTGCAAAGTGGAAGGTGTTCAGTGTCATCTGGGTACCTGGTTCTCCTATGGATTCCGCACCTACAATACCTACGCTCTCTCCTGGTTCTGCAAGGGAGTCATTATATTCTTCTACAGTCCTCTCAAGAACTTCCCTGAGTTTTTTCTCAGAAATCTTTGCTGGGACATTATCCTTTATTTCCTGAATTATCTTGGCATTCAGTTTTGTTTCATATTCTTTGAAAAGATCTTTCATGATATTCACCCGTGCAGGACTTCCTGTATTATCCTCTTGACATTGACGACACCGTTCTCAGACTTGGATACATCTATACCATCATCTCCATACTTGAACTGGACAATCTTTTGGCTTGCATCCCGTACTGTATTATCATACTCCACTTTAAGGTCCTGCAATGCATTTGCCAGCCGCCGATAAAGGTATCCGCTTTTTGGTGTCCTGAGTGCAGTATCCATCAGACTGTCCCTTCCGGTCATTGCTCCGAAAAAGAATTCATGAGGAGAAAGGCCTTTCTTGAAACCATTCCTGATGAATCCGTGAGCATCGACACCAAGATCGTTCTTCTTGAAGTGAGGGAGAGTCCTACCTCTATAACCTTTTGAGATCCGTCCTCCACGCATAGCCTGCTGCCCTACAACTGCTGCAATCTGAGCCAGGTTGATCGGGTTTCCTCTTGCTCCGGAGTCAGACATCATGATAAGATGGGTATTCTTATCTGCATTCTCAAGCACGATGTTACCGCATTTGTTCCTTGTCTTGTTGAGAAGTTCCAGGATCCTTAACTCGAGGGTATCTTCTTCTGTCCTTCCAGGATAAGGCTTTAGGTCACCATTCCTGAATTCCTCAATCAGAGCTTTAACATCCTCATAAGCTTTTGAGATGACCTCGTTGACTTCTTGCCTTATGTCGCTTGGAAGGTCTGTGTCGGAGATACCTACAGTAAATCCTTTCTTGGTAAGTACCTCGATACCCAGACGAACCATGTTCCCAAGGATAATAAGACTCTTTTCAGGGCCATACTTCTTATGGATAGTACGCAGCAACATTCCTGCTCCTTCTCCAAGGTTGCTCTTGTCCATTATCCCTTTCTTGAGCATCCCTTTTTCGATTACAACCTCATGCTCTCCTTTCTCATCTGCTGCTTTCGATTTTCCTTCATAATAGAAATCTTCAGGGAGAACCATCGAAAATACTTCCTTGCCTGAGATCTTCTTCTTATTCGGGAGCCTTGATAGGTCTTTTATTCCAGCTGAGATCAGGATATCAACTGCTTCTGAGCGGTCCATATCAAGAAGTTTCTTGGTCAGCATGTAATTGCCGGAAATAACGTCCTGGATACCACCAATGATCGATAGCCCGAAACCTGGACTGATAAGCTGGGTCTGGACGTCCATCAGGATCTCTGCTTCAGCTCTTGCTTCCTCTGTCTGAGGGATATGAAGGTTCATCTCGTCACCATCAAAATCTGCGTTGTAAGGGTGACATACCGCAGGATTGATACGAAGGGTCCTGCCCGGAAGTATCCTTACCCGATGGCACATCATACTCATACGGTGAAGACTTGGCTGCCTGTTGAATAGTGAGATATCGCCATCAAGAAGATGACGCTCTACTATGTAACCTGGCTGAAGCTCCTCCAGGATGACTTCCTTTGTCTCGTCAGTGATACGCCTTCTCTTTCCGTCTGGCCTTATGACGTAATTGGAACCAGGATAGTTCTCAGGCCCTCTTTCCACAAATTTCTTGAGGTACTGGAGATTCCATTCGTTAATCACTTCAGGAACTGTCAGTTTCTTTGCCATCTCGAATGGAACACCAACTTCGTTGATGTCCAGCATTGGATCTGGACTGATAACAGTACGGGCAGAAAAGTTTGTCCTCTTTCCTGCAAGATTGTGCCTGATACGACCTTCCTTACTCCTTATCCTTTCTGTCAATGTCTTAAGTGGCTGACCACTCCTGTGACGTGCAGGAGGGAGTTGTGCAACATTATTGTCAAGATATGTTGTTATGTGATACTGTAACAGATCCCATAGGTCCTCGATTATGATCTCTGGTGCACCTGCATTTATGTTCTCGAAAAGTCGCTGGTTTATTCTTACTATATCCCCTAACTTGTGAGTAAGATCGTCTTCTGATCTCTCACCTGATTCAAGGGTGATAGAAGGACGCATTGTTACAGGCGGTATCGGCATGATCGTCAGGACTGCCCACTCCGGCCGCATAACCTTATTATTTATGCCATACACCTCAAGGTCCTCATTCGGGATCTTCTCAAGCCTTATCCTTATCTCTATCGGGTTAATCCTTTTTTCGTTCTCGAGCAAGGTGGTTGGTTTCTCTATTGTGATAGGATATTGCTTCGCTTTACAATGAGGGCATTTTGATTTGATCTTTTC
Source organism: Candidatus Woesearchaeota archaeon (assembly GCA_046496745.1). GTDB lineage: Archaea > Nanobdellota > Nanobdellia > Woesearchaeales > JACJVW01 > JBNJGT01. The sequence continues at coordinate 19,387 of JAWOGQ010000045.1, forward strand.
CTTGGTGATCATCTCTTTGATCACCTTCCTACGGGTATCAAAATTATCCTGTTCTTTCGGAAGGGTTGAGAAATGTTCTCTAAGGCTTTCCATCCTGGATTCAGGCAGAAGGACTTTCCCACAATCGCGACATGTAGTCCTCAGCAAAGCCAGAAGGACAGGGATGTATTTTATGTGGATTACAGGCCTTGCAAGTTCTATATACCCAAAATGGCCATTACATTCTTTTAGCTTTGACCCGCAGGTCTTGCACTTGAGTCCAGGGTCAATGACACCCAGCCGGATGTCCATCAGACCACCATCAACAGGGTATCCTTCCTTATCATAAAGTTCAGGGGTGACCACTTTTGCAGCAGCCATCTTCTGGACGAATTTAGGAGAGAACATCCCAAATTCAATCTGATCCACCTGTTTGTAGATGTATTCCTTATAGACCTCCATCCGGTCTTCAACAATCTCGCTCTCAGATCCAGCAGACTCCTCAATAACTTCATCCTCTTCGACTCCTGCCGACATCTCCTCTTCTGCAATCTCCTTTTGGATCTGATCGCCTTGTTCTATATTTTGATCGCCTTCTTCAGCCATTTTAACCCTTCAATATTTGTCTTTTAAGACTAGCTTTGGATATATGCCCATACTCTTGAACTCATCGAGAAGCAGTTTAAATGCATAGCTTATCTCGATATTGCTCACGTCAACGTTATCGCCACATACCGGACAGTATTTCTTGTCCTTATACTCATCATGCACACAGGTAAGCCCGCATGATTCACAGATAGGCACAACTGTCCTGTCTGAATCAAACCTTTCCTTGAGAAGCAAGGATGTTCCGTGTGCAACGAAAGTATCCTTCTCCATCTCTCCAAGCCGCAAACCTCCTTCTTTTGCCCTGCCTTCTGTAGGCTGCCGGGTAAGAAGCTGGATCGGACCACGAGCCCTGGAGTGCATCTTGTTTGCAACCATGTGCTTGAGCTTGAGATAATACATGCTTCCAACATATATTTTTGCTGAGAACTGCTCACCTGTAACACCGTTGTACATTGTCTCTGTACCGGTTTCCCTGAATCCCAGATCTGCAAGTTCGTTCCTGAGATCTTCTTCCATCTCTGAATGGAAAGTTGTACCGTCAATCTTCCTGCCAGAGAGAGCTCCAGTCTTTCCTGCGATAAGCTCGAGCAGGTGAGAGACTGTCATCCGGCTAGGGATCCCGTGAGGTGAGAACAGAAGATCAGGGACAATACCTGAAGCGCTGAAAGGCATGTCTGACTGTGGAACAGTCATACCAATTATACCTTTCTGCCCGTGACGGGAAGTGAACTTATCGCCAATCTCAGGGATACGCTGATCACGGATCCGGACCTGGATAAGCTTGTTTCCTTCCTCGTTTTCTGTAAGAAGCACAAAGTCAACAGTTCCCTGCTCACCGTGACTCATCGCAAAGGAAGATTCACGACGGGTGTTTGATGCAAGACTGTATTCATCCATACCGCTCAGGAAACGGGGAGGACTTGTCTTACCTATTATAACATCACCTTCAGCTACAACTGCTTCTGGGAAAACAAGACCATCATCTTCAAGGTACTTGTAGTCCTTTTCTGAACGATAACCTTTCACATCCTTGTCAGGTACAACAATATTGTCAGTCAGACCTCCTGAGTAACGGAGTTCCTCGACAATTGCCGGCCTGTAGTATGAGCTTCGCCCTACGCCCCGCTCGATTGAGCCCTGATTGATAAGGACTGCGTCCTCCATATTGTAACCTTTGTAGCAAAGGATTGCAACAGTAAGGTTCTGCCCTGAAGGATGCTTTTCATAATCAGATATGTCGTGCATTATTGATTCGACTATAGGAACCTGTGGCGTGTGAAGAAGGCTCACGTCCATGTCCATACGGTAAGCATAGTTTGCTGCATAGAAACCTATTGCCTGTTTCTGGTTCTTGGTACCTGCATTGAGTTTTGGGCCTGTATTGAAATTTCCAAAAGGCACAAGTGCGCAGGCCAATCCTACCATCGCAAAAGGAGTCAGTTCCATGTGGGTGTAATCAGGTGTGAGATCCTCTTCCTTGAAAGCAATCAGTGCATTCTCTTCTTCTGCAGCATCAAGGTATTCAATTATACCATTATTCACAAGGTCCTTCCACTGGAGCTCTCCTCGTTCAAGCTGCTTTATATGATTGTCTGTAAGCTGGGATATCCCATCCTTTACCACAACCAGAGGGCGGCGTGCACGTCCTTTCTTCGAGTATATCTTAATCTCATCAGTGACTTCGTCATAGCTTATGTTTACACTATTGTCTATGTTTCCTTTTCGCCGTTCAGCCCTTACCTGACTAAGGAATTCCTCCTGATTGTCTACATACCCCACAAATTTTCCGTCAATATATGCTTCAGTCATTTTATTACCTTCAAACCAAGATTTTTCAGTGATTGCAAGGTCTCTTTCTCCTTTGCATCCTTTGAGACACTAGTAAGCAATGCAAGGTTCTTCCGCAATCCGATATTAGACCCTTCAGGTGTCTCCAATGGACAAAGCCTTCCATAATGGGTACAGTGCAATTCCCTTGCCTGGAAATTCTCCTGTGTTGCGGAGAGTGGACTTACAACCCTTTGGAGAGTTGACATCGTATCCAGGAAATTCATCCTCTGGATACGCTGACTTATACCTTTTCTTCCGCCAACCCAGTTTCCTGTTGCCATTGAGCTGTATATCCTTTGTGTGAGAAGCTTGTCCCGGATAATCACTTTTATCGAAGGGAACTTCCCTCTCTTGACTATACGCTGGAAGTTGTAAAGCAAATCGCTTATAAGCACCTTGAGGTTAACCATGAAAAGGTCTGCCAGAAGGTCTCCAGGTAGCTTCAGTTTCTTGTTCCCATAATGGTCCTTATCATCAACAGGCAATTCACCATTTGAAACGCCTATATATTTCTTGACCATCTTTAATAGATTATAAGCCTTGTATATCCTTGCATCCTCGTCCATCCCAAGGTGAGGGAGAAGATACCTGTCGAGGATCTCACGGATCCGCTCAATCCTTATGTCTTTTGATTGGGTGATACCAATCATTTTTGCGATCTTGTCAAGGGCATCATCCTGGGTCTTGAGATCTGCAAACTCATAGAGATTTACTAGAACATCATCATACTGGCGTTCAGTTGACACGTTCTTCATTATCTCCTCATCCTTGATCAGGCCCAGTGCCTTTACAATGATAACAAGAGGTATACGCTTAACACGCGTAAATGTCAGATAAAATATCCCATCCTTAAGCTTCTCTATGGTATGGGGGATCTTGAATGAACCCTGTTCAGAGAACATCTTTCCCACGTATTCTGAAGGCCCGGTATTCTGCTTATGGACCATGAATATGTTCGGTGCAAGATCTTCTATGTCAATGAGTACCTTTTCTGTCCCGTTGACTATGAAATATCCACCAGGATCATAAGGGTCCTCTCCATGCTTCATGAGTTCTTCTTTTGATAGGCCATTGAGATGGCAGTACTTGCTCTTGAGCATTACAGGCATGTTCCCTATCTGGGTAACAAAAGATTCCCTCTGGACATCGTTAATATGCGCGCTGACCTCAATGTAGACCGGCGCTGAATAAGTCAGCCTCCTAAGTCGGGCTTCAGAAGGGTATACTTTCTTCTTTGAACCATCTGCCTCGATTATCTCAGGCTTTTCTGCCCAGATGCGGTCGAACCTGATCTTGAAATCATCCACATTGCTCGGGATGATTGTTGGTTCAAGGATCTTGTTCTCCTCGACAATCTTTGGCATCTCATGATCTATGAAATCATTGAATGATTCAATATCAACCTCCACGAAGGAGTTTTCGGAAAAATACTTTCCCAGTATGGATTTAACTGCTTTTACCATCGATAACACACCTATAGACTTCTATTTTTCCTGCGGTTGGACTTTCCCTTGTGACTTTTATTACATCACCTGCTGAGACACCTAATCCTGCAATTGCAGGGTCAGTGACCATAATCTTGGGCAATCCTTCCCTAGGAATGTTGTATTTCTTAAGAACTTTTTCGGTCTCCTTCTCGCTTAACTTTGCATGTTTAGGAACAAGAACGTGGTTAGATATATCAAATTTAGCCTTCTTTGCCATTTTCACCCCAAAATAGATAAATAATGGGCCGGACGAGGTTCGAACTCGCGACCACCTGATTAAAAGTCAGGTGCTCTAATTCCCTTTCCGAATTGGAAATCCAGGCTGAGCTACCGGCCCATGTACGCCCTGGCCGCGATTCGAACGCGAGTCGAAGCCTCGACAGGGCTTCATGATAGGCCAGACTACACCACCAGGGCACGTGTGTATTGTGATTTTGCACCTTTTTATAAAGGTTGTGGTTTGGAATCCCCGCTCCCGGATTTGAACCAGGAACCTCTCGGTCTCAGCTGAGTATTTTTCATCCATTCTCGCCGAGATTGTCGAATACTACCTACAGCCGAGCGCTATAGCCATTAAGCTAAGCGGGGTTCTATGAAGGGAAAGCGTAGATTTTATAAAGCTTTTTGTTTTTTGAGAGGAAAAGGCTTTTTCTCGTCGAGAGAACGGAATCAGCAAAATCCTGTTTATCTCTGGATTTCAATAAATTTTTTAAAGGGGAGAGTATTTGTTGTTCAGATGGAAAAGCGATTTCGATGTGATATCTGCGGAAAACTCTCTGATAAACAGGAGATTTGCTGCAATACACCGATGAAAGACCTCCTGAGTCCTGGTTGTATGGGCTGCAGGGGATGCGGTATGCATTAGCCCCCTTGGCTTAGTGGTATAGCGTTGCCTTGGTAAGGCAAAGATCCCGAGTTCGAGTCTCGGAGGGGGCTTCATTTCTACCTTTAGGTACTTATGTGTGCCATATATGCTTAATTATAAAACCTTGTTGCTGCAATGCAGAGAATTCATGTAACTTTTATGGGTTACTTTCTATGGCTTAATTTTACTTATCTATGACTTACTTTTACTTATCCTTTATTCTATGAATATCTATGACTTACTTTACTTACTGTCACTTATCCATACCCCATCTGGAATTTATCGGAAATTTTTCTTATCCAGAGTTGTTCTGAATTGGATCAGTTCAGGCTAGTATTTTCAAAGCACTACCTCTTGTTTAATTCTTTGTGCCTTTTTTAGAAAATATTAAACGCATAGAGTTTTTCGAAGAAATGACTAGCTGCTACGAAGGCCAATCAGCTCTCCCTACATAAGGTGAAAGGGGGTTGTCCCTTACGGGGATGTCACCTCTTTTTAAAAAAGAGATCAGGCCGAAGTCGATGCTAAAGGGATTATTCGAAAAACTAAAACGCATAGAAACATTTATAAACTCAATATTATGAGAGAAATGCAGAGATGACAGAGTTCAATATACCTGATTTTCTCAACGATTGTCTGAAAGAGCTGGCAAACGTTGGTGGTGGGCACGCTACTGGTGCATTATCCCAGTTGTTAAGCCGGAAAGTGAATCTTGGGGTACCTTATGTCCGCTTTGTGCTGCTAAACCAGATGAAAGAAAAGCAGATGGAAAAAGGAGAAAAGATCATCGCAGTCTATTCCAGGGTCCATGATGATAACATGGGAGGCAACCTGATCGTGACCTTTCCATGGAAGGCCTCGCAAGTTCTAAAAGTGAACCTTCTTGCTGACGGGGTCTCGCATAGCGACGAGATAACACAAGAAGATGAGGTAAGATTCAAGGAAGTGGGTGACGCGCTTTTCCAGTCATACTCGGAGGCAGTGAACAATTTCCTTGCTTTGAACCTGACATACAGCGAGAGCAAATTCATACTAAGCACACCACATACGCTAATGGACTTAATCATAGAGGGTACAAACTCGGAATACGCGCTTGTGGTAAGCACCAAATTTGATGTTGACGGAATGAGTATAGACGGGGACCTTGAACTGAGTTTCATACCCCGGGAACTTGAAAAGTTCACAGAGTTGCTGAAAAACAATTTCGGGATGGGATAATATGAGAATCATCGTCATAGGAGCAGGAGAGATCGGCAAAAGCCTTGTCAAGATGCTCTCAAAGGAAAAGCATGAAGTAATCCTTATTGACCAGAGCAATGACCTGGTTAAGGATATAGCAAACCAGATTGATATACTGGTGATAAAGGGTGATGCAACACAACTGAGCATACTCAGGGATGCAGGGATTGAGAAAAGCCAGGGTGTTGTTGCTGTGACAAATGATGATAAGACCAATCTAATGATCAGCGAGATAGCTCTCAGTTCAGGGATAAAGCGGGTCATATCACGTGTAAATACGCCTGGAAATGAGGAACTTTTCACAAAGATAGGGGTGAACACTTTGATCCCTACTGTCAATCTTGCGGTGACTGAGATAAAGAATGCACTCATGAGAGATGATGAGAATGAACAGAAAAGCAGGTTCATTGCACCGCTCGGGGTTAGCGATGCTGAGATAATAGAGGTTACAGTAAATTCCAAAAGTTCACTTATAGGAAAAGAGACGATCATACCCAAAGGAGTCATATCTGCAATATACAGGAATGGCGATATCCTGATTCCCTTAGGAAAACAATACGAGATCAAAGAAGGGGATGTGCTTGTAATCACTGCAAAAACAAAAGATGTGGGTGAAATAATCAAACTTGTAAATCCATGAGAGCTATCCTTAATTACCTGGGTTATGTATTGTTTCTCTTTTCTTTCTTCTTGCTCATACCTGTTCCTGTGGCATTGCTTAATGGCGAGGAAGTATTCTATTTCATGCTGGGGTTCATAATTGCTTTCATGACAGGATTATTTCTTAAGAGAGTTGCAAGGGAGATGGGTGAGTCTGAAAGATTTTTCGCCTTCAATTCTATAACGCTTACTGAGGGTTTTGTGATTGTTGCCCTTAGCTTTATCTGCCTTAGCGCAGTGGCAATGCTTCCGTATCTACCGGTTCTTGAGGGAACCAGAGGGGAGATCGCAATAGATGCATATTTTGAAGGGATTTCAGGGATGACTACTACAGGGCTTTCAATAATACCAAATGTGTCTGATATGCCAAGGGGTCTTCTCTTGTGGCGTGCACTCACCCAATGGATTGGTGGGATAGGAATTATCATGGTCTTCCTTTTCATGATATATAAGCAACGTTCGCGATCAGAAGAGGATGAGAA
>JAWOGQ010000092.1:0-9161 GCA_046496745.1 Candidatus Woesearchaeota archaeon
GATTTGTGTTCGTCCCTTTGGGTGTCTATGTGTTCTCAAAGGCTGAGAAGAGGGCAAAACGCATCGGTTCCCTGAAAAGGAATGGTTAATTTTTTTCTTTTTCTTTGAGCAATAGAGTTTTTCGAAAAAATGCATCATTATTACGAAGGCCAATCAGCTATCCCTATATAAGGTGACAGGGGGAGGTGTTGTGTGCAACGTTCGGAGCGCGAAGTCGCTCCCGAATCCCTTACGGGGATGTCACCTTTTTTTAAAAAGAAAACAGGCCGAAGTCGATGCCGGAATTATTCGAAAAAATCTGAGCAATAAAAAGCTTTAAATATGCTGTTTGTGTATCGTGTGTTAATGGCTGATATCAATCTTGATCCAACATTGGTCAAGTATAAAGGTGTATTTGATTTCAACAACTTGTTCCAGGTAATATACGATTGGCTGGATGATCACGAGTATGAGGTCAATGAGAAGATATTCAAGCATAAGATACCAACACCAAAAGGTGCTGAGAAAGAGATCGAATGGGAAGCTTATCGTGAAGTCACACATTACATAAAATACAAGATCACATTCAAGTTCAAGGTTTTTGACTTAAGGGATGTGGAAGTTGTCCGGGGAGAGGAGAAACTGATGAAGTCATACGGAAAGGTGAGGGTGACTATAACTCCAATACTCATGGTCGATTATAATGAGATATTTTCAGGAAACAAGTTCAAGGAGTTCTTGGGAAAATTATTTAATGATAAGGTCTATAACATGGATTTAGGGGTATTGTATGCTGATCCTCTGCAGTACAGGATGTACCAGTTGCAGGGCGTCATAAAACAGACCCTTGACATGGAAGCTCAATATAATGCTTTTGCGGGGAGGGCCTGATGCCGGAAAGGGAAGTCATAGTAAACAAGAAGAGGATCAATTACGAAGGTTTGTTTGATTCCAAGGGAGTGTACAAGATAATAGAGGATTATTTTGATGGTCTTAATTATGATAAGGTTGAGAAGAAGAATATAGAGGTAGTAAAACCGGAAGGCAAGTATGTGGAGATATTGCTTGAGCCCTACAAGAAGATAAGCGATTATATCAAGGTCATTGTGAAGATACGGATGATCATTTCTGATCTCAAGGAGATTGAGATAGAGAGGGAGAAGAAGAAGGTCAAGATCAACCAGGGCAACCTGCAGATAATAATCGATGGGTATTATGAGACTGACCATCAGAACAAATGGCAGGCGAATCCTATCAGGTATTTCATAAGGACGTGCTTTAACAAGTATTTTTTCAAGCCTTACACAAAGCAAGGCTTTGGGAATGTGAGTAATGATATTTCCGGCCTTGTAACGAAGCTTCAGAGGTATCTTAACACTTTCAGGAATTTTTGAGGGCGTGGATGCGCTTGTGGAATTCCTTTACCTTTTCAGAATATTCTTTTCCTATTTCTTTTGCAAACCTTTCTTCAACGTATCGCTCGTCCTGTTCACCCCTGTGGTCAAGATTGTCTGCATAGGTTATTATCAGTTCTTCTTTTGTCTCAGGCAGGAAGTCTTTTCTTGGTAGGGGAAGATTTTGGGCTTTTATATCCTCTTTTGAGATGCCTATGCCTATATGCCTTTCAGCTATCCTTGCATGGGCTTCTAGTCCTTCTTTTCTCAGGATGCTTGCTCCTTTTATCCCGTGGGTGATTGATTCTTCTGTTCTTGGGGGTGCCTGGAACCTGCCTATGTCATGGAGGAGAGCGCCTGTTGCAATAAGGTTCTTATCTACTCCGGGAATGTCTTTGGCAGTTCTTAGGGCAATCTTTCTCACATTATCGGAATGGTTGTAGACCAATTCAAAGGTCTTTTTGTCAGGAGCGTATCTCTTGAGAAGGTCTATTGCCTGTTGTTCTGAAATCATTGTGAAAGGGATGTAGGCTCCCATGGGTAGTGGGGGGGTGTATGAGAATCTAGGTCTGGGAGCCTACGTGAGTATGAGTGGCCCCGAAGGGCCACGACTTCGTTTTTATTGCGCGGGTCAGGCGCAGTTATCCTGATTTATATGATATTTGTATGCTTATTACTTCTTAACTAGCTTAGTATACTATTAGGTATACTTATATATAAATATTTCTTTTTTGTGCCATGTATTTTTTATTCTATAGTCTGGTGAAGATTCCTTGAAAATATTTACTTCTCGTCGGTAACTGGTAGTATAAATTACTAAACTAAGGTATATTAAAACAACATTTATATATTAGTTCGCATTAATAGTGACAAGGTGGGGAATACCAATGGTAATATTATTCGACAGATATCATATGCCCGATGACGTTTTAGATCTAGTCTTTGCCACAAAACAGCAAAAGATCGTTGCAGCGGAGCTATTGAAGTATATGGCAGAGAACGGGGGGACTATCGGCAAGACAGAGATGTCCTTGTTTGCGACAAACCTTCATGATGGTAATTTTGAAGCATATATCGATGAACCACCCTATAAGGGAAAGAAAGTCAGGCTATCCTACAATAAGCGCCAGTTCTATGACCGGATACTCACACCAATGAAAACTATGGGTATAGTTGATTATGACATGTACAAGAAGACATATAACCTTTCTTATCGGTTCAATAACGAGATGATCCGGATAGGGCTCATGTGGAAGGAAAGGTTGAGACGTCTTGGTGTCAAAGAATAGGCTTGTAACTGCTTCTAAGGGCTATTAATCGAAACATTTAAATAGGAGTCTACTAAAAAGTATACTGTAACCAAATAGGGTTTGAGGTGAATACATGTTTCAGAAAAAAGGAGAAATGGGAATTGGAACGTTGATCATATTTATTTCACTGTTGTTAGTTGCAGCTATTGCGGCAGGAGTTTTGATACAAACATCAGGGTCCTTGCAAGAGAAAGCGCTTACAACAGGAGACCAGGCAAAAAGCCAGATTGCAACCAACGTTCGTGTTATAGAAGTATCAGCAACAGACGGTTCACAAGGAGCACTCAAGCACTTTACTGAGATCCTGAAGCTTGCTCCAGGGTCAGAACCAATAAAGCTTAGCCAAGTGCTCTTGACAATGAATACTTACGACAGGACTGTTTCAATGCAGTATGGCGGCACTTCCACAGAGTGGGGAGCTGACGGCTATATGACATGGGACGAAGAGACCCTTGCATATGATGGAAGCAGCTTTGAGGAACCAAATAATGATTATGATATGGATGGTTCAGCTGATACAGTTTCCGGAGGACAGGCAACTGCAGATCTTGCTTTGAACCTTTCAAACGGTACAGATATTGTACTTGGTGCTTGTAGCGGCGGAGAATTCACTGCTGCAGACATGACAACAAATGATGTTATACGACAGGTCACTGCAGAATGTAATGCATCAGACAGTGTACAAAGCGTAACCATCAGGCCACAAGATTATGGTGAAGGATTTTTCACTGTGGAATACCTGCAAGTTGGTCCGAACAATGTGACCGGAAACCTGCAGCGTGGAGATGTTGTGAAGGTCTACTTTGAAGCACCAAAGGCAGTAACTGAGGATGAAGAAGTAAGGATTAACTTCATTCCGAAGATCGGGACACCAACACTTACTGAGTTCGTAACTCCAGAAGTTATCTCAGAAGAAAGGGTATACCTTTACCCATAATTTTTTGGGGTGATTTTTATTTTTAAAAAAAGAGTCGAATCTTACCTGCTGGAGCAGGTAATCATTTATTTTATGATAATATTTGGCTTTGCGGCCATATCATTCTATGTCACTTCCATTGGAAAGGACATAAATTTCACGAACCTTGCAATAATAGAGATAATGTTTATCATAATACTTGCACTGCTTGCACAAACAGTGCTCATGATAAGGATATACCGTCAATAAACTTTTTCTCTGCTATAACTGGAAGGAATCTCTCCAAAATCACATTGCCTGCAGGTCGGGTCCAGGTTCACTGTGTGATACCTGGTTGGCGCATTTGGCATGTGGATCCTGACATAGGCATGGTTTGGGACTGTCACGATGTGTGATTCTATCCCTATTGCCCGGTATAAGTGATGAAGGAGTATTGCCTGGTCCTCGCAGTCTCCTGCGCCTTCCATGGTCATGTGAGGGTGCTGTATGTAATCGTATGGTGGGTCGGGGATGTAGCCTATACTGTCACGGACAAAGTAGAATAATGCCTTTGCATGGCAGGTGGAGCCGTGGCTGCAGGCTTGTTGGGTTATCTGGATTGCAAGGGACCTTATCTCAGGGGTGGTGGGTTGGTTCATAGCATCAGGGATGGTATTGAGCGGTTCCTTGAGGCTTGTTTGGATGTCAACTGAGAAGTCCATGTCTGGTTCAGGTTCGCTATGGATGGCATAGTAAGGTATTATCATGAAAATGAGTGTCAGGGCTATGACAATCGATCCTATTACCTTTATGGATCCTGGCATACGGGGCGGATCAGGGTCTTCCAGGACTTTTTGCAGGTCTTCTTCTAGATCTTTCTGATGCATGATTCCAGCTCTCTTTGGTCTTTGGTGTCGAGAATCTTCTGGCGTATCTCTCTTGATCTCGGGATATTCTTGAAGAACCAGCAGGCATGCTGCCTTATCTCTGAGTAGCTTTTTCTTTTTTGTTCCTTGTAAAATGACAGGAATCTTGAGAATTGCTCTTTCTTTTCCTTTATTGAGATGGGTGCCTGGCTGTTCTTCTTTATGCGCTGGAAAATGATCGGGTTTCCTATTGCGCCGCGCCCTATCATGAGGTGAGGTGTGATCTTTTGCGTTGCATTCTTCTCTGTGATGTCACCATTGCCTATGATCGTGCAGTCTGTCTTTTGGACCAGTTGTTGGGTTATGTTCCAGTCAGCCTTTCCTTTGTAGCCTTGAAGCTTTGTCCGGGGGTGGAGGGCTATGGTCCTGATACCTAGTTCTTCCAGGATCTTTGCTACTTCTAAGGCGTTGTTGGTGTCCCAGCCGGCCCTTATCTTTGCGCTTATCGGCTTGTCTGTGTTGATATAGGAGATTGCTTTCTTTATCTGCTCGGGATGTTTCATGAGAAAGCAGCCAGCCTGTTTTCCAAGCATCGGCTTTTCAATGCAGCCCATGTTGATGTCGATGCCGTCAGCAAATGGGCTTACTTTTTCTGAGGCGGTCTTAAGTGTTTCTTTTGAGCCTATGAGTTGTATTATGACCGGGCGTTCGTCAGGATGGATGTCAAGGTAACGGTCATAGAAATCCGGGTCTTCTGCGACTTTGTCTGCATCAAGCATCTGGGTGTAGGTTGCATCTGCGCCGTAATAGCGGCAAAGCCTTCTGAATGCAGGGCAGTTTATTCCAGCCATCGGCGCAAGGTAAAGCATGATTGTAAAAAACTCTGGGGGTTATAAATTAGTTTGGGTTTTGTAACCTATTATCTTGTAGAGAAGCCGGGCGCAAAGGTAATCTGGCGCGTGTATCCCTTTTATGGGCGATAGTTCTACTATGTCGCATCCTACTACCTCCTTTTTTTGGCAGACATTTCTTATCAGGTCTGTTATCTGGTACCAGTCAAGGCCGCCGGGTTCGGGGGTTCCTGTTGAGGGCATTATGGATGGGTCAAGGCCATCCACGTCAATGGTAATGAGGACATGGTCAGTGAGGTGCTCTATTGCTTCCTCAATCCAGTCTTCTTTCATATTTCTGCTATAGATAATATGAGTCTGTATATCTTTTAGGATTGTCTTCTCTTCATGGGCCATGCTTCTTATGCCTACCTGGACCAGGGGTATGTCAAGCTCAGATATCCTTTTCATGACTGTGGCATGATTCAGTTTCTCACCTTCGAAATCATCGCGAAGGTCAGTGTGGGCATCTATCTGAAGGACAGAGAGGCGAGGATAGAATTTCTTGAGTGCCTTTGCTTCACCCAGGGTGATTGTGTGCTCGCCACCGAGGACCATGGGAAATTTCTTGTCCTGAAGAAGTGTTATCATTGTCTCTTTTACGCTCTCGATAACCTGTTCAGGAGTATTCTCTTTTATCTGGGGAAGGGTGGTTATCTTGTGCTCAAAGGGTTCGGAGTCCAGCTCTTCATCGTAGAGTTCAACCTCATAGCTTGCTTCTTTTATCTTCCTGGGGCCGTTCTTTGTGCCTTTCTTGTAAGTGACAGTCCCTTCAAAAGGGACAGGAAGTATTGCGAATGAAGCATCCTTATAGCTGCTGTATTCCGACGGGAGACAAAAGAATGAAGGCATGGTTTTTTCCTGTATCCCTGGTTATTTAAACATTTCGTTAAAATTGATATGAAACATTTGCTACTATCGCTGAGCTCATTGATAGGTCAAAGCTGTCGCAGACATTACTGGAACGCAGGTTCTTGATGTGGATGTTGCCAATAGTGAAGAGTAGCTTGCGACGCGCTTTCATGAAGCTGTAAAAATTTAAATACATTCATCAATTCATTATATTATGGTTGATTGTCTTGTAGGTCTGCAATGGGGTTCGGAAGGAAAGGGAAAGATAGCCTCTTACCTTTCCTGTGAGTATAATGCGATGGTCCGTTCAGGGGGTCCGCAGGCAGGGCATACATTCTATAATGATGGGCAAAAGTTCGTGAACAGGCAGCTGCCTTGCGGTCTGGATAACCTTTTGTATATTGCGCCAAACAGCCTGATAAACCTGGATGTCCTTGTCGATGAATTGAGAAGGTATGAGCTGTATCCTGACAGGGTGATGGTAGACAATCATGCGATGGTCATAAGGGATGAGCACAGGAAAAGAGAACAGGAGTTATCAAGGCTTATATCCTCAACAGGAGAGGGTGTGGGAAGTGCGCAGGTTGCAAAGCTGATGAGGGAGGCTCGGTTGTTTGATTCCTATGCGATGGAAGACCCTGAGCTTTATCTCTATTGCGGGGACACGGTGGAGATGCTTCATCGGCAGATATCACTTGGCCATAATATCCTTATCGAGGGAACCCAGGGGTTTGGATTGTCCCTGAATCATGGAACCTATCCTTATGTCACAAGCAGGGATGTTACAACCTCATCACTCCTTTCTGATGCTGGAATCCCCCCAGATTATCATACTGGGACGATAGGGGTGCTTCGTACATATCCTATACGTGTGGCAGGCAACAGCGGGCCTACTGAATCAGAGGAGATATCCTGGGAAGAGGTTGCAAGAAGAAGCGGTTCTCAGCATGTGCCACGCGAGTATACTACAGTTACCGGGCGGTTGAGAAGGGTTTTTGAGCAGAATATTGATGAGTTGAAGCGGGCGGTGATGGTGAACCGGCCTTCGGAGCTTGCGCTGACTTTTATTGATTATATCAATCATGAAGATTATGGGAAAGAGTATCTTGGTTCGCTTTCAGGGGACGCAAGGAAGTATATTGACTGGATAGAGGATGAGCTGGAGGTTCCTGTAACCCTTGTGGGTACTAGCGAGGATAGGGTGATCGATCTTCGTGAGGAGCGAACAAGGCCTGAAATGGTTGAGATGTTCCCTTGTTTCTATGGAAAGGGATGGGAGGATGCGGCTCGGTTTATCGAAAGGAAACTTGATTATAAGCCTCGTATTTTCAGGTAATTATAAAAAAGGCTGAGTATTTATGCAGGACATGATTGAAGACCGGATAAGGAAGATATTCTCTGGTATTGATGTGAAGGATCCAAGCGTTGTCCGCATGGTTGATGCCATCAGGGAATTCTGCCTTAGAGGGGGGAAAAGGATAAGGCCCCAGTTAGCCATGCTTTCCTATAAGGAGCTTGGTGGAAAAGATGAGGATTCCATGCTTAATGTTGCTGCAGTGCTTGAGATGGTGCATGCGTATCTTTTGGTGCATGATGATATAATGGACGAGAGCAGGTTGCGTCGTGGAAAGCCTACTGTGCATGAGTATTATAATGAATTTCATGAGAATGGGGTTCACATGGGTATGCTTGCAGGAGACACCCTGGTCTTTATTGCTTACAAGGCATTGCTGAGGTCTGGTTTTTCTGCTGAAAAGACACTGGCTGTATCACAGCTTATAACTGATGTGCTTTTGCAGACTTGCTATGGGCAGGCAATCGATTATGAGAAAATAAAGCCTGTTGATAAGGAAAGGGTGCTTGAGATGTACAGGCTGAAGACGTCAGTGTATTCAATTGAGGCGCCTCTATTATGCGGAGCGCTGCTTGCTGATGCTTCTCAGGATTTTAAAGATTCATTGTCTGCATTTGCTGAACCGCTTGGTATCGCTTTCCAGATACAGGATGATCTTCTGGACATATTCCCACAGTCGCAGACAGGCAAGGCAAGGTTTGGTGACCTGCGTGAAGGCAAGCATACCTTGCTTGTATGGTATGTCATGAACCATGGTGATGCGCAGACATTCGAGAAGCATCTTGGGACAGATATGGATGAGAAGACCGGGGAGTTGCTTGCAGAAATCATCGAGAGCTCAGGCGCGAAGAGTTACGCGGAAAATAAGATTGATGAGTTGTACAAGCAGGCACTTTCTGTTCTGGATGATCTTCCTGATATGAAAAAGAGCCTGACTGAGTTTGCTGAGAGAATAATGAAACGTAAGAATTGATCATCTCAAGGGTCATTCTTGCATGTTCTATTGCCTGATGTTCAGGTATGTCTGTTATCTCGCAGATGTCGATTCCGCAGGGCATAATCCTCTGGAGGCATTCTTTAACGTCACCTGGGGCCATCCAGCCATCAAGGGGTGTGAAACCAAGTTCTCTGGCGTTTACATCCTGGTAACAGTCCATGTCAATACTCATGTATGAAGGAGGAATCGGTTGTAAGGTCTTGATATGTTCTCTTCTTGTCATGAAGGATACTTCAGGGTGGGCTTTCATTGCATGGGCCACATAATCCTCAAGGGTCTCTTTCCAGATAGGTCCTTCGTAGTCTTTTGATACAGGGGAGCCTATGTGGGTGTTCTGGATCTCTGGGTGGTTGGAGAGGATGAAACCAAGGCCAGCACATAATTTGCACTTTACTGAAAAAAATATAAATGTTTTTACTTTTATAACTTTAATAAATCAAATAATATTAACATTTTGATTACTAAATATCAGTATATGTATATTAAACTGACAATGCATGCAATAAGTTTGGGAGAAGCTGATGCGGTTACTGTGTTTGCTAATAATGCAACGCTTGCCGATGCTGGCGCTACAAAAATTGCAAATTTAGTAAAGGGTAATGATATAGAGAAATCCATTAAAAA
>JAWOGQ010000096.1:0-11977 GCA_046496745.1 Candidatus Woesearchaeota archaeon
ATCAGAGTATCATAACCTCCGACTAGAGCCAACAGCACAAGTGCACTCGTGACAATCAACTGGAACACTATTGCCTTCGAAGGGCTGTTGTATACAGGATGCATTGCCCCGAATTTTGGAGGAAACATCCTGTCCCTGGTAAGAGCAACAATCAGACGCGGACCTGTAACAACCCACAATGCAGCAGCACCAACAAGCGCAAAATATATACCCACCATTATAAAAGCCTGAAAACCACCTCCAAGCATAGACCCTGCCATGTATGTGAAAGGAGCAGCAGCGTCCGCAAACTCACTGTGGTCAAGCACACTCATAGAAACTATCACTAGCAGGATTGTCAACGCAGCCGTAACCAAAGTCCCATGCATCAATGCCTTAGGAAGCTCTTTTTCAGGCCGTTTCGTCTCTTCAGAAAGAAACATCACAGCTTCCAGCCCGAAAAAAGCACCATGGATGAAGAACAACGCAAGAAGGATCATCCAGATATTTACAAGCCCTTCGTGTATGAAAAAAGGTTGAAGATTCGAAGGGTCAGCAAAAAAAAGTCCCGGAATGATCAATGAAAGTGTCACTATGATTGTAATGACAGAAAACAAGACCAGCATGAAAACACTTGTCTGGGTCCCCCTGTATGCTAACCAATTGAAAATCAGGAGCCAGGCAATAGATATTCCTGCCTTTATGGCAAAAGCCATCAACGAAACAGAAGGTATTAGGTACTGCACCGCACCCACAAGAAGCAACGCTACCATCATATTTCCAATAATCCAGGCCATCCACCCCACTACAAAACCCCAAAAAGGACCATAAGCCTGCTTGCAGAACTCATAGACCCCTCCAGCCTTTGGATACATTGAAACCATCTCAGCAAAAAGCATCGAGATATAAACAACAACAATAGAAAGGATTATCCATGACAATATTGATGAAGGCCCGGCATAAAGAGCACCCATGGCAGGATAAAGAAACAGACCACTTCCTAAAATAGAATTGATAGTTATTATCAGTATGACCCGATAATCAAGAACCTTATGAAACCCCACCATAAACCATATCCTTCCTCAGAGATTTATAAAAACTTCTTAGTACTAGATAGTTAATAATAAAGAGATGACCACCCCAAAGACAAGACCAGAAGCAAGACCAGCAACAAAGCCTATGAATTCTTTCTGCAGGAAGAATGGCTTTTCAAAAGGAGATTCTGGTGGCTTCAACTCATCAAACTCCCTTGCTGGCTCATATGATTCCTCCTGAGTTTCATTCTGAGCCTGATATTCTTGAGCCTTATCCTGAGTTTCAGCTGCATCTGAAGCACCTGGAGCATACTTGTCATCACTTGAATCATCCTTAACAGTTGCCCCATCCTTTCGGGTTTTTCCTGCATCTTTTTCTGGATCTTTTCCTGAATCATTTCCTGGATCATCAACCTCAGGTCTTGCAGAATCAATTGATACATCACTTGTAGCTTTTGAAGTATCCTCTTCTGTCTTGGTAACTCCAGCACTTGATTCAAAATCACTCTTCTTATCACTTACCGTTTCATTTGAGACATCAGATTTCATCCCACTTCTACTACTGGCATATTCACTGGCTTCGATCTCATTGCTTGACATACCCCATGGGACCTTCTTTTCTGTATGTACCTCTTCATCAGCTTCCGCATCACTTGTCATCTCACCTGCAGCCTTTGTATCATCCAGGGTCCCACTCTTATCATCTGCCGCATCCTTTGTATTAGTATCATCTATCTCATCACTAGCCTCAACTGGAGGCTTATCAGGTAACTTTGGAGCAGGTTCATCAGCCCTCTTGTTCAACCGTTCCTGTAACCTTTCTTGAAGCGACTTCCCAGCAACAGGCTTATTCTCTGTAGTACTAGAAATATTCGCGAACTGGGTTACATCCTGGCTATCTTGAGTATTCCCATCAGTCCCCTGACCATCTGCAACTGCTTCTGATGTACTCTCTCCCTGCCCAGGTGTATTCATCCCCTGTCCAGGTGCACTCTTCTCTGGTCCAAGAGCATTTGTACCTTGTCCAGATGCATCTACACTTTGTCCAGGAGTATTCATCCCCTGTCCTGGTAAACCTGCACTTTGCTCTGGTGCATCAGTTTCGTGTCCAGATGCATTTGTACTTTGTCCAGGGGCATTTGCTCCTTGTTCTGATGCATTAGTCTCTTGTTCTGAGGGCTTTTGTGATTCCTCTTTTGCCGGTGATTCCTGTTTTGATTGTTGAGGCGAAGTCTGTCCTGCCTGCTGTAATGAATCTGTCTCTTGAGCCTTCGCATCAGCCTCTTGATCATACGGAGCCATTTGCTCTGGTTCACTCACAACTTGTCCAGGTGGTGTATCCGTCCCTTGCGGATTTCCCCCTGATAAACCCTTTTCTGAGAGATTAGGTGACCCTGCATCTTGTCCAGGTGCATCACCTCCCCAAAGAGCATCTGCTCCTTGTTCTGATGCATTTGCCCCCTCCTCTGCTGAAGACTGCTCATCCTGAGGAAGAGACTGAGGTTCTCCAGATACTTCAGAAGCATGACTCTCCTGTTCAGAAGCAGCTAACTTCTCAGGAGCAAAACCAGAATCACCATCTTTTGGGATATTCTGCTCATCTTGACCTGAAAAGACCTGACCTGACGAACCTGCAAGACCCGAAGTTTCCTTTTCAGGGTCCTTCCCTGGAAAGCCTTCTTTACTCTGATCATTTTCAACAGGTTCCTTTGTGATTTGATTCGATTGAGAAACAGGATTCATGGATGCCGTTGCCTCTTCATCAGTAGCTTTAGGTTCCCCTTCTTCAACCGGAGCTTGCACAGAAGCGTATTCAACCGCATCACTGTAGAGTTTACGGATGTTCTTGTAAGCCTGTGCCCGATCCTCACCCCTTTCCTTTATTCTCTTTTTCACAAGACGAACCATCTGGCTCTTATTTTGTGAAAGGCGCAGTATCTCAGCCAGGAGATTATCATCAAGCTCATTCTCCACCCATCTTGGAAAATCACCCCTCTCAAAGTGATAGATGAAGATATCATCACCCATAGAACTAAGAGCTTCCAATAGATCAAGCAGATCATACACATATACACCATCTTTTGTGATAAAAGGTTCAGCCATTCTTTATCCTTGTAAGCAATTCTTTCACTCTTAACCCTACTGCAACAGTAACATCATCCTTATCCTTCATCCCCCTCAGTTTGGAGGCGAGATCATGGTCTGAGATGCAATGCTGGATCCATTCTGAAAAATCATTCTTATGTTCATTGACATGATGCGTGAAGCTATTCTCATCCATCTGCTGGAGAAGAGTGAAAAGGTCAATAAGATTATCTGCTGAATGCCCGGTAACTGCATGGAAAGGGTCTTTTGTCTTTGATAGTATAGCATAGGCTGAATTCACCTCTTTCCTGTACCCTGGGCGAAGTCTATTAAGCAGATTCAACAGTTCCAACAGCTTCATTTTTCGTTCTCTCTTTCAGGTCATTTACTATATTCATGAATGCTATGAACGCCTCATATGGTGACTCAAATGGATTGAAATACTTGTGTACATCTCCATCATTGAACCATTTGGTGCACATGTAATAGAAATGATCAGATCCTTGCATCTTTCTCCATACATCCAATAGATTCTGGTCATGCATTGACTTGACATCATGCTCAAGACCAAAAAGGCTTTGCACTGCAGAATTCTGCATCTTATTCCCAACCCATGCAGACAGGTTCCGTTCTGAATCTGCCCATGATATTGGAAGCGCAACATCAAGTGATCCTGCAACCTCGTATTTATCTATAGCCTCACTTGGAGTCATGAAAGAAAGATCCACCTCATCAAAGAACTGGTCCATGAAATCCAGGATTCCCGTATCCTTCTTCTGATGCTCTCCAAAAGTCTCATAATCCAAAAACAGGTTCACCACATCCCCTTCTGCCTCCTGCAGCCATTTCTGGTACTTGGAAACCTTAAGCGGCCACTCAGTCCAGTTCACATCCGAGAATCTGAATGCAAGGTCATCAGATAATATGTAATTCTTAAGCAAAAGCTTCAGGTTCCGTGTCTCCTTTGCTGAATACACATAGTTAGGAGATGCTGAATCCAGGACATAATCAGCCCCCTCGGACAAGACCCCTTTAAAGCCCATCTTTTCGATATCCTGGGCAAGCTTATTGCTGAATATGAGTTCAGTATTCCTGAAGACCTTTGGTACATGGTCAAACATCGAATATATAGCATCTGACTGGAGTTGCACCTGCTCCACAAACTCGTCAGGCGAGTACAAGGAAGAGAGTGAATGATAGTATGTCTCTGACAAGAATTCCACGTTGCCAGTTGCAGCAAGTTCCTTGAAGCTTTGTATCACTTCCGGAGCATATTTGGAGAACTGCTCCAGTGCACAGCCTGTTATGCTGAATGCAACCTTTATGCCTTTCTTCTTGATATGCTTGAGAATCAGTTCATTCATCGGCAGGTAACATTCCTTTGCCACCCTCTGGATGATATCCTTATTGACTGATTCATCAAAGTATGACGCGGTCTTCCCAATGTCAAATACTGTGAAACGCCGGATTCTGTACGGCTGATGAACCTGAAAATAGAAGCAAACTGACTTTGCCATTTTATATATAACTTGAATAGATCTTCACGCACTTTTCTGCAGGGATTACCCAGTTGAAGCGCTGTACCTCTTTGGTTCCCTCTTCGCTGAGTGTGCTATACAATTCATTGTATCTCAGGACACTTACCATCTTGTTTGCCATCTGGTCAATATCCCAGAAATCCACCTTAAGGCAATGCTTAAGCACTTCAGAACATCCTGATTGCTTTGATATCAAGGCAGGTGTCCCGTTACGCATGGCCTCCAGGGGTGTTAGCCCGAAAGGCTCAGATATTGAAGGCATGACATAGAGATCAGCCATCTTGAATGCACGGTCAACATCCGGACCCCGCAAAAAGCCTGTGAATACGAATTTATCAGCGATACCAAGGTCAGCAGCAACATCAACCATCCGGCTTTCCATGTCTCCCGAACCTGCTACCACAAACCGGACATTATGCTCAACCTCTGCAACCTTCTTTGCTGCCCATACAAAATGTTCAGGCCCTTTCTGGATTGTGATTCTACCCAAAAAAAGGATCATCTTATCCTTTGAGCATCCAACCTTTTGAGATACACTGTCTGCACTGATCTCGATCGCATTATGGACAACCTGCACCTTCTCCTTTGGTATGCAGTATTGCTGGATCACTTTCTGCCTGGTCAATTCACTTACTGCTAATATCACATCGGCTGCTTCAAACCCTTGCCTCTCGATATCATATATCTTTTGGTTAGGGCTTCCTGTTGTACGATCAAATTCAGTGGCATGTATATGCAGGACCAAAGGTTTTCCTGTCCTCTCTTTTGCGCGAATCGCTGCAGGGTATGTCATCCAGTCATGGGCATGGATGATGTCATAATCATCACAATCTATCTTATCAGCCTGCTGTGCAAAGCGCTGCACCTCTTCATAAAGATTTTTTCCATAGACATCATATTCTTCTTCAACCTCAGGGTTATTGTACCAGATCCTGGCGTATGATTTTGAATCCATGTATGGCAACAAAGGGCTATCGATCTCTTTGATTGCAAACGAACCCTTCTTGCTCAATTCATTCGCAAAGATCATGTTGACATGTGAAGAATTAGGGTCTCCCTTGCCACGTGGCACAACAAATGTGACATCCACTCCATGATGACAAAGACCTTTAGTAAGCCCATGACAAGCAGTTCCAAGTCCTCCAGAAGTGAAAGGAGGAAACTCCCAGCCAAACATCAAGACCTTCACTCCGCCACCTCTTTCATACTTGTGTCACTTTTGCCCATTTTTTTGCTACCTTGTACATACTCAATTTTAATCGACGGTAAAAGGCTTAATGGATTAAACCTTTCTGCTCCACTTTTTCAATTATGATATTTTTGGCATTAGCACTATTTAAATGTTCTCATTCAGAAGTACCTCGTCCTAAAAAACCGAAACATATTTATATACCCAAGCCCCGAATTATGACATAAACATATCCTCACCATTTTCCAAAAAGAGGGAGTAACATGAATAAGAAACTTGATGACCAGGAAAAAGAGATAGTGCGACAATTAATCATAAATCCAAGGAATTCTGACAACCAGATCTCAAAGATTACAGCGATACCCCTAAAATCAGTAAACCGGAAAAGAAAGAAACTGGAAGAAGAAGGTTATATACAATACTTCACCTATCTTGATACAAGCTCCATCGGAACCGGAGATTTTAGTACCAGACAGGAGTACACCATAACTTTTAAGCCGGGAATGACCAGGAAACGTTTCCTTGAGAACAATCCATTTGCAAGACTTGACAGGAACATGTCAAAACACATCCTTGAAGCGCATCTTGGAGAGAAAGACGGTAAACTTGCCCTTATTCTCATAATTGAATCAAGGATAGAAAGCGATACTATCGAGATACTTAACGCTGAGATCATCCCGAAACTTACCAAGCATTTCAACGAGCAGGTTGTAGAGGATATCTCCAATGTAAGGCTTAGCAACATGCTGCGGCTCCTACATAATTATACACCTATCCGCAATGTGAAATCAAAACTGATCCCTGACGCAGAAGACCAGGAATCACTATTCATAACAGACCAATCTTGAGGTAAAAAAATGAGCCATCCAAAAGCAGACACGATTTTTGAAGTATCATGGGAAGTTTGTAACAAAGTAGGCGGTATCTACACTGTTGTTGCATCAAAGATACGTCCTACCCAGGAATTCTACAGCAACTATTATCTCATCGGCCCCTATTTCCAGGAGAAAAGCCACGGTGAATTTGAGGAATTGCCACCTGAAGGCAGGCTTCGAAAAGCATTTGACACCCTCAAAGCAGAAGGCATACAGTGCAGATTCGGCCAATGGCTTGTTGCTGGCAAACCAAAGACAATCCTTATAGATTTTCATGAATTCATGAGCCACTCCGACGATATCAAAGCAAAGCTCTGGGAATCAGACAAGATAGATTCCCTCAACGCAGGTAACGACTTTACCGAACCTCTTACATGGGCATATGCGGTTGGACGCTTTCTGGAAGAATACCATGAATCTGGTGAAAAGATTGTTGCCCAGTTCCATGAATGGCTTGCAGGCGCAGGTCTCCTTTACATAAAAAACAAGAATATCCCTATTGGCACAGTCTTCACCACACATGCGACCATGCTCGGCCGCACCTTGTCCTCAGCAGGGATCAACATATACTCACAGCTGGACACCCTTGACTCTGATACTGAAGCCAATAAACACGGCATCCACAACAAGCACCAGGTAGAAAAAGCCTGCGCAAAGAAAGCTGGATGCTTTACCACAGTCTCCGAGATCACCGCGACGGAAGCAGAAGCCTTCCACAAGCGAAAACCTGACGTTCTCCTGCTAAACGGTCTTGACAGCAGCAAGTTTCCGACCATGGAAGAGTGCTCATTGAAGCACAACCTCTACCGGACCAAGCTGCGTGAATTCATAATGTCATACTTCTTTCCTTACCAGACCTTTGACATTGACCAGACCCTTATCTATTTCATATGCGGAAGGAACGAGTTCCATGTGAAAGGTATCGACATAATGATTGAATCCCTCGGCCGTCTGAATGAACAGATGAAACAGGAAGAGAACCCTAAGACCGTAGTGGCTTTCTTTTTCATACCTGGAAATATCAAAGGGATCAAGAGAGAAGTGGTCGAGAACAAGACATACTTCATGGATGTCAAGGACCATCTCCAGGATAACGAAGAGCTTATCCACCAGAATATCCTGAAGAAATACCTTACCCAGAGTGAGCCTCCTCTTCTTCCAGAAGAAACAGAGAACGAGATATACAAGACAATCCACAAGCTCAAGAAAGAAGGTGTACCTCCTTTATCCACACATGACCTTCACGACGAGGAGAATGACACCGTAATAGCCTCATTCAGGAAAGCAGGCCTCAACAATAAGGAGGATGACAAGGTAAAAGTAGTATTTTATCCGATCTTTTTGACAGGTGCTGACGGACTTTTGAACACTGACTACTACGAGACAATGCTTGGAGGACATTTGGGCATTTTCCCTTCATATTATGAGCCATGGGGTTATACTCCTTTGGAATGCGCATCACTCGCAGTCCCAGCGATAACTTCAGACCTTGCAGGATTCGGACAATACATCGGCAAGCATTTCCAGGACAAGCAGAATAAAGGGATCTTTGTCATAAACCGCCAGGAAGGTTCTGACCCTGTAACAGAACTTACAGGCATAATGAACACCTATGCAACCCTGCCCAGGCATGATCGCATGGAGAACAAGATAAATGCAAAAAAACTCTCCAGCCTCGCCGACTGGAAAGTGCTTATAGAAAATTACATAAAAGCACACAACAGAGCCTTAGATAGACTCTGAATCTTCACAGTCCCTGCAGATTGAAATATTATCCTTTCTTACAAGATCTGCAGAATACTCCCCGCAAAGGTTGCAGATACCCTCATCAGGGTTTATCCTATTCACCGGCTTATTATTCTCTTCCCGTATCTCGATCTGATGGGCTATCAGCTCAAACAAGTGCGGCTGGATCTTCAATGCATCCTTCAATGTCATGAGCCCTACAAACACCTCATCCTCAATGACCGGAAGATGCCGTATATTCTCTCGTCCAAGAAGCTTGAGCGCATAAGATATATCCTTATCCGGAGTGATAGTCGTAAGATTCTTCTCCATGATTTCCGCAGCTGTCATCTCTACAGGATTCACTCCCTTGGCAACTGTCTTTTTTATGACATCATTCTCTGTTATTATGCCATGGAGTCTGTCTCCCTCAGTGACAAGCACCGCTCCAACATGATTTCTTGTCATGACATTGGCAACTTCTTCAAGAGTGGCAGAAGGTCCAACAACAATCGGATTCTGCGTCATGATATTCCCAACACTATACCCTGTATCCATTAGTACCCCTCAAGAATAAGTAATGTAAATAAATATAAAAAGTTATTGAATTAATTGGTTAGCAGGACTTCAACATCCCTGCCAAAGATTTCCTTCAGGTTCTCAAACATCCTTTCCCTGATAAATACTCTGGGCGGAATCTTTGACTTGGAAAGAGCCTTCTCAAACTCCTCCATTGAGCTATTAGAGATGTTCTTGAGCTCACCTTCCTTGCCGACCTTTGCCTTTGAGATTGTCCTCTCCTCTGAGTCTATATCATGCGTGATAAAGGCAGTGTCATCAAGCAACAAGACTTCACCGTACTTATCACCATACTTCACCCTTATCTTGGCCTGCTCGATCTCCTTTCCTCTTTTTCTCTGCATGAACTCAACAAGGAACCTTATGAATTCCCTGGAACTTTTCTTGACCTTCTCAACTTCTGCCTTGGTAAGCTTATTGTCATCATAATCCTTCTTTGCCTGGATTATCTCATTAAGTATACGCAGGTATTTGGCAGGTATCTTTCCCTGGCTGATCATCTCGTCCTCAAAGATCTTCACGATCTCCACATCAGAAACCCTTTCAATGCCTTCCATCTTAAGCACATCACGGATTATTGTGACCGTCGTGTCATAGACATGGACAATGGCCTCTTTCTCTTTTCTGGTCTCGATCTCCTCGAAAAGCTGCTTTATCCGCTTAAGGTAATCATCCGCATTCTTCAACAGCTCATCCACCTCTTTGCCTGAGATCTCTGTGATGCTTCCATGCTCAAGATCCTTTCGAACCTGGATATTCTTCCGCAATACCTTGACATATTTCTCCTCGAGAAGCTTCTCCTTCTTGACAAAGATCTCATACATCAGATCAGGTGTCTCCCGCGGAGTTGGTGGCGGGATTCCATACATCATCAAAGCAGCCTGTGATGGAGTCAGGATTGCCCAGAAAGTATCCTCCATCCCTATCTCTTTTATCTTGTAACGCACCCTCTGAAGCATCTGCTCCCCTGAGTGCATGAACATGTCAATCGCCTCTGGAGATGGCTTTATCTTTCCCATCTTCAGGAGATTCTTCCAGGGCATGAACATTCCCCTGTCATAGAATGGGACACCATCACGCAATAGAGTGAATATTACCGGGTTTGCCTCTTTCAGGCTGTCCCAGAACTCAGTAAGGATGTACACCTGTATATTCAGCTTGTTCTTTATCCCGGTCATGTCACCTGCTTCAATACCCATCCCGATAATGATAGAACGAAGCTTGTCCTTCAATTCAGCACGGGTCATCTTCTTGACATCAGTGTCATCGATCACTACCCATACATCAATATCTGACTCAGGTGTTGCCTTACCTTGTGTAAGTGAACCTGCTAAAACATAAGATACGATATATTTCTCGAACTTCTTTAGAATCATTGACTTATGGATTTCTGATATCTTTATTGCAGAAAGCATACCTGTATCATACACAGGAGCAGAGGCTGCAATCATCTGCAAGACCTCATACTTGGCATCATAGCATCCCTGCCACACATCGGATAACAAGACAATCTGAGGAGCAAGCGACTTGTCGATCTCATCAGCCTGTTCATTGATCCGCTTGGTGAGCTTATCACGAAGCTCATCCTTGCTCATCTTGATAGAATCAGTATCATCCACAAGGACCAGGACATTAACCTTGTCCTTCTCCTCTTTTGAAGGTGGCAAAAGAGCAATACCATTGATATACTGCTTGAACTTCTCAACCAGTTTGTTCTTGAACTTGTCCAGGTTTCCCTGCATTGACTTGATCTTTTCCTGCGTCTCCTTAGGCAATTGGCTTATATCCTGCTGCACGTCTTTGCCTGGTTTCTCTGATTTTGATTCTTTAGAACCTGATTTAGCACTTGATTTAGCACTTGATTTTGATCCTGATTTTGATCCTGATTTTGAACCTTTAGCTCCTGTTTTTGCCATAATACCACCTTTAATATTTAAAACAAATACTGTTTTTAAAACTTTTCTTCATAGACCGAAAAATAAACGATATTTATAAATACATTGCACAAACATACCATAAATACCGGACATATTTATCCCGAAAGATTTATAACCCACATTAGACACCACTACATATGAGGTATCAAAATGGCAGATCTGCAAGATATTATTTCAAAAATCAATGACGAAGCAATACACGAGAACGTCGAGAAACACCACCTGAACGCTCGTCAGGAATACAAGCTTGACAAGTGGAAAGTGGACAACTTCAAGGAATTCAAGGAAAAGATTACAGAATATACCAAGCATCATAAGAAGATCACTGACGGTGTCGACTATTCCGACGAGAAAGCTTACCAGGACGCAAAAGAAGCGATCCAGATGGCTTACCAACAACAAGGTAAGAGCTGGGAGGACGCAGTCAAGGATGCACGGGAAGGTAAACTAAAAAACATCATAGATACCCTTTCACAGGTCTACACGATGAAACATACCCAGGCCTGGAAAGAGCATGTCATTGATGACAATATCGACCCAACAGATTTTGAGGCCCAAAAAAAGATTGCAGATCAATATGTCAAGGAATGGGGTCAGCACCTTCCTGAAGACATCACGAAAAAAGGGCCTGATGAGCTGGCAAAAGAATACAAAAATATCCTGAACAACCACCAGGACCTGACCAAGCAGATAAAGCAATACCTGGAAAGGTAATTTGAAACTGGGGGTCTTCACCCCTAACTTTTCAATTTCTCAAGACTCTGTTATCCATTAGACTTCTTATTGAATCTGATTCCATTATTCCATATTCACAAACCGCAGGTAACTGGCAAATACCAACAGGAAAGCCAACACCACAAGCGACAGGAAGAAATTTATCCAGAATACTGTATAGAAAAGGATAAAGCCCAGAACAAAAGAGCCCATACTCAAAGCGAATCGCATAGCCAATTCCTTATCAAAAAATTTGAACTTATCCAGCTTATTATAATGTATATACATCAGACAGAACAGCATCAGAAAGACTATCAGGAAA
>JAWOGQ010000055.1:0-17419 GCA_046496745.1 Candidatus Woesearchaeota archaeon
CGCATTTTAGAGGGTAAAAGTTATAAAAAAGACAAGTCTCCTCTGGAAAATGATTCTTGGTCACTATAAGAATAAACCAGTTGATATGCAAGCAGTGCGGCCTGGTGAGATAAGGAAGTATTTACATACAAGAGTAATCGAGGAAAAAGAGATATCTGAACTGGAATCAAGTGTTGATATTGATCTTAAAAATTTTTGTCTAGATTACAAGAATCTTACATATCCAATTGGTGCATCCCATGATAACACGCATATTGGTGATTTCATAGTGGCAGAGAAATGGGAGTATCCATACTGGAAAAAGAATGGATCTGTCTATGTCCCATCTGAAGATAATCCTATAGGAAGATATCTTGTTATTCTTGCAGAAGGAATGAATAAGATCTCCACTTCGATACATTCATGGCCGTTAGAGCCATATGGAGAGAAGGATTTTGTCCAGGGCGACAACAGCAAAGGATGTATCAGGCTTAGAAGAGAGGATATGGATGAATTCTTTCATTCTGTAGATCTGGGAACAAGGGTAAGAATCAAGGAGTAGCCCTTTCCGTATCAAGGCCCTTTCATCGAATCTATATTAAAATGAGATAACATCCTGTAAAGATTTTATGTCATTCTTATGAATTTTCTTGCACTTCTTAGAGAATCTCTATTTAGCAAGGATTTTAAAAGACAAGAATTTTGTTTTAAGGATGATAGGATTTATCTTTGTGTTCCTCGCTTATGCAGGCCTGAACTCTTATATATTTTTGAGGATTGGTAGTTTACTGGGGATAAAGAAAAGGATCTTGTATCTATTGATTGCAATTGCAACAGTTGCAATCCCTCTCTCAGTATTCCTCGAGACGGTTTTCCCTAATATATTATCCAGGATATTCTATATCATCTCTGCATTATGGCTGGGAATATTTTTCTTTTCTATTTGCTTACTCATGATATATGAGGTGGTAAGATTGTTTTATCAAGTGCCTCATGCAGGGCTAATAATAGTGGCATTGGTCAGTCTGTTGACAATCATATCAATAATAAATGCAGCAGGCATTAGTATAAAGGAGGTTGAGGTCCCTGTCGAGAATCTTGAAGAGGAGGTTACTATAGTACAACTCTCAGACCTGCATCTTGGAGCTGTACGCAATTCAGGTTTCTTAGAAAGGGTTATTGATAAGACTGAAGAGTTAAATCCTGACATGGTCTTGATTACAGGAGACATGATTGATTCGAGTATCCATGAGAAGATATTCGCTGATTTTGAAAGGATTGGAGCTCCGATCTATTTTGTGGCTGGGAATCATGAGGTCTATGAAGGTATTGATAAGGTTTACGAACTGATCAATGGTAGCAATATAAGAGTCCTCAGAAATGAGGTAGTCTTGGATGGTGGGGTCCAGATAGTAGGGATAGAATATCAAGAGATTAATGCAATCAAAGAGCTGGATCTAGACAGGACAAAGCCTTCTTTACTTATGTATCATTCTCCTGAAGGGATTGGATATGCAAAAGATGCGGGAATAGATCTTCAGCTTTCGGGGCATACGCACAATGGGCAGATATTCCCTTTCAATCTTTTTGTCAGGATGAGATATAAGTACATCAAAGGCCTTTATGATCTTGATGGGATGATGCTCTATGTATCACCTGGTACAGGGACATGGGGTCCATACATGAGACTCGGCTCAAGAAATGAGATAACTGATCTACGACTGAACCCGGCTTGATCTTCTAAGAACTTTTGAGTCATATATCCGCGTAAAATTCTAGAGATGTAGATACTGGTTGCCGTAGGTCTCCAAAAAGTAATTGGTACCCTGGGTCAACTCGTATGCCCAGGCTTGTGTCTTCTCGCCATTCAGATCATGTGCAAAATAGACCCTGTTGCCGGCAACAAGGATACTGTCAATAGTCGCATGATAAGCTATCGTCTGGAAGGTGTCCGGAGAGTTTACTAACACCTTTTTTTGCCGGGGTGCAACCCTGATGGTATGCAATGCATCCTCGTCGAGTATGTCTGTAAGAAACCTCTTTAATTCGTCAGCCATTGGGCGGCGGAAAAAGAGGTCATTTAAACAACTTTCGGCGTACTACAAATCTTATCTAATTGGCATGCCTGATAGTCATGAGCTTTGTCGCAAGGAGAAGAGCAGTCAGGAAGAGTACAATGGTTGCACCAGAGGGAAGGTCAAAGAAGTATGAGAGGAGAAGACCTATAAGGGTTGCGGTGACCGCAACGATTGTTGAGGTTATCATGAGGGGCTTTAGCCGGTTTATGAATTGGCGCGAGAGGACAGTGGGGAATGTCAGGAGAGCCATCACAAGGATTATACCCACGATCTTTATGAGAAGGATAATACTAAGGCTTACAAGGCAAAGCAAAAGGATATAGAGGGCGCGGGTGGGAATGCCTGCAATGCGGCTGAATTCCTCGTCAAAAGAGATTGCTGTGAGTTCCTTGAAGAAGTATATGACAAGTGCAACGATCAGCAGGTCAAGGACTGCCATGAGGATCAGCTCGTTGGTTGTTACTGTAAGGATAGATCCGAAAAGGTAACTGAAGAGGTCCGGAGTATAGCCGGGTGTAAGACCAATGAAAAGGATTCCCAAAGCCATGCCAAGTGACCAGAGGATGCCTATAAGCGAATCCTCGGTGAGCTTGCTATTCCTTGAAAGGGTGCCTATTCCTACAGCTGTGCTTAGGCTGAAGGGGATTGCAGTGACAAGCGGGTTTATGCCCAATAGTATGCCAAGACCTATACCACCAAAAGCAGCGTGTGCGATACCTCCGCTGATGAAGACAATCCTGCGGATCACAACGTATGTTCCTACAATACCGCATGCTATGCTTATGAGAATTGCTGCAAGAAAAGCGTTTCTTATGAACTCGAATTGGAATAATTCAATCATGGCCTTCCACCACCCGATGCGGAACACCGTGAGCTATAAGTTCTACAGGGCATTGGTAGGTCTCTGATAGATGCTTTATCCCTTCTTTTGGAGAGCCGTGATAATGAAGGGTCTGGTTGATGCAAGCAAGCTTCTCGATATAAGAGGAGACAACACCTATGTTATGAGTCACAAGAACTATCGCAATATCCTTGTTAAGTTCCTTGAGAAGTTCATAAAACCTGTTCTGCCAGGTTGAATCAAGGCCAGATACCGGCTCGTCCAACAGTAGAGTTCTTGGTTCACGGGCAAGGGCACGGGCGATGAACACCCTCTGTCGCTGCCCTCCTGAGAGTTCAGAGATATGGCGATTGCCTAATGACTTCATGCCAACGGTATTGAGTGCCCTTGTTGCTGCGGCCTTGTCTTTTGCAGAGTACCGGCCGAAATTTCCGAGACGACCCATCAGAACCACGTCGAATACTGAGATCGGAAACTGGAAATCAAAATCAAAATGCTGGGGAACGTAACCCAGGTCTTTCCTTCCATGCCTAGGATCTTTCCCATTGATCCGTATTTTTCCTTCATCAGGGGTGAGCATACCAAGTATAAGCTTGATAAGAGTGGTCTTGCCACCACCATTAGGACCAATTATTGCAAGAAAATCCTTATCCTCAATCTTAAGAGAAACATCCTTTACAACTGGATGCTTATCATAACTGTAACTCACATTATCAAGCTCAATCATCCTATCACCTGGGCAATCTCCCTGATTGTTCCAGGGATATCCGCTGCAAGTGTGTCTGCACGGACAACTTTTGCATTGGTCTCTTCTGAGATTGCGTCCGCGTATCTTGAACTGAATTGTGGAGAGACAAGGATCACTGAAATATTCTCTTCATTCACTTTCTCTATGACTTCCTGGACATCCTGGAAGGTAGGTTCCTTGCCTTCTTTCATTATGGCAACCTGGGTAAGATTATAATCCCGTGCGAAATAGTCCCATGCAGGGTGGAATGCTACAAATGATTTGTCTCTTACTGTTATCTCATCATCAACTGAACGGATATGGGAGATATAATCATCAAGGTTTGCCTTGTAGGTCTGCTCATTTTCAGGGTCAAGCTCTGCAAGGCCTTCATATACATTATTTGCAATGACCTCAAGATTTGATAGGGAAAGCCAGATGTGAGGATTTTCAAAATCCAGGCCTTCTGAGGCATCAACCACAAGCATATCCTTGTTCAATGACCTGATCTTGTCAAACCATGCAACCTCAAACTCTATGCCGGAGCCTACTTTCACATACATTTTTGCTCCAGATACCTGGCTTATCTTACTTGGTGTAGGTTCGTAGGTATGAGGATTTGCGCCTGCAGGGACCATCACATCCACAGTCATGTTGCCTGCAATCTCCTGGACAACTTCTTGCAATGGGATCAAGGTCACAAAGATATCTGTATCAGATTGCTGGCAGCCTGTCAGCAGGAGCAAAAAGAGTAAAAGCAATTTTTTCATCTAATTATGAAACAATCCAATGTTTATAAATCCTACGCGATACATAGAGAATAATAACGAAGAAATCAAAGCTTGCAATTTAAGAAAACTTTAAAAAGATTTTATCCCTGACAGACCATATCATTCTAAAATGAAAAAGAGGCATATCGATAAAGAACTCGAAAAGGAGGAGGAACAGCTCTTCTTCATAAAGTGTGAAGTGGATAGTCTCTATGATAAGTTCATCGATAAGAAGATACAGCATTTCTCAAAACGTGATGTGATCAATGCCATATATGGTGCGCTTGTCATTGGACTTACATTCGTTTTCAAGGGACTGATGGTAGAGATAGGAATGA
Source organism: Candidatus Woesearchaeota archaeon (assembly GCA_046496745.1). Lineage (GTDB taxonomy): Archaea > Nanobdellota > Nanobdellia > Woesearchaeales > JACJVW01 > JBNJGT01. Next base: position 4,734 of record JAWOGQ010000055.1, read on the forward strand.
GTCTTCCATGGTTCAATATACTCATGATAGTCTTTTCAACCCTTCTGATACTTAGCAGTGAGATCTATTTTGTAGGATACAGCAGGGTGAAAGACAAGAAGCACAGGCCACTTGGGCAGTTCATGGCAAAAAGGCTTGTGACAATGTATACCATATCATTGAGTGTCTCGGTTTTCCTGCTCCTCATATTCGGTTTTATGCTGCATATGGGTTCACTTGAGAATTTCATAAAACTGGTGTTCGTGATTGCAATGCCTTGCGCTATCGGAGCAGCAATACCCAGCATGCTGAAATCCGAATGATTTAAATAGTTTGCAGGCAGAAGTAAGATTCATGAAAGAGGTACAAAGAGTCTCCAGCGGGATAGCCGAATTTGACAGGATGCTTGGTGGAGGATTCAGGAAGAATTCGCTGAATCTCATCTCTGGATGCAGCGGGGCAGGAAAAACGCTTTTTACCCTGACATTCCTTTATGATGGTGCATGCAAGAATGAGAAAGCAGTATACCTGACCCTTGAAGAAGAGGCAGAACAGGTTATTGCAGACTGCCAGAGCATAGGCATAGACCTTACTGAATATGAGGAACAACTCCAGATACTGGATGTTGCAAAACTCCGTCGACAATACTCAAACCATGAAGAGCTGGCAGGGACATCCAGCCTTCTTGATATGGATATCCTTCTTGATCTTATCCGGCGAAACTGCAAGGGGGCAGACCGATTAGTGATAGACAGTGTTGTCCCTTTGTCCATGAAATATCCGAATGTGAATGAGTTCAGGGCTTCTCTTTTCAGGCTGACCAGTGTGCTCAAGGAGATGAGCATGACAGTCATATTCACAACAGAGGTTCCTACCTCAACTCCTGATGTGATAAGCAGGTTCAAGATAGAAGATTTCCTTGCGGATTCTGTCACTGTCCTGAAGCAAGGAAAAGAGGATAAGATCTCATCAAGGTATATCCGTGTCCATAAGATAAGAGGTTCAAACCACACAAAAACATTCGTGGAATACCATATAACATCACAAGGCATAAAGATCCTTTATCCAGTCATATAACAATGCTTGTACGCGAGAATATACATAAACTGATGGAAGATTACTTCGGGGCTAGTGCTGACTTTCTTTTGCAAAAGGTTCTTGATAAGCTTGAGATAAAGGACCTGCATGAACTCCCCCCCCAAAGGCAGGATGAACTGGCTGATACGCTTGTCCATGAGATATTTTCGGCTGTTGCGTCACCTCAAAAACAGCAGATGCTAAAGGAGAAAATCAAGTTATTGCTGGAAGAAGAATGAGATTCCTTATTTTGATGATCTTAATCCTGATAATCACTGGATGCAGTTGCAAGACAATTGAAGTGGTCGAACAAAAGATGACAGAAGAGCAAAGAGAGGTATATGATGTTGAATCATATGTCGTTGAGATCCCTTATTTTGTTAATGTGACAAAGACTGTTGAAAAGACAGTCCAGAGGGAGCAAGAGCCTGAACTTGAAGCTTGCGGCAATTTCCTTCTTATCAAAAACCCTTCAGATGAGGATATGATACTTGAATTCAAGACTAATGACCAGGGTTATCTTCTCATGCACACAAAAGAGCCTGTTGGCACATCATACTATGCGACTGTATTCTTTGCAGATAAAGAGCCGTGGATGCCTAAGAACAGGTTTACCATAGATGACCATGACTATATGGATCTTGTAATCAAAGGAATCCCTCCAAAATACGATTCGATAGAGGAATGCAGTGGTTCAACCAGGTTTGATCTTGACAAGATAAAGGAGCTTGACATAAAAGTGGTTGATCCAAAAGTGACTGATGCCACTATCTATGAAGACGTGGTAGTAAAAGAAAAGAAGTACAGGAAAGAATTAAGGAACAGGACTGTTGTAAGAACAGAGACAATAAGGGTCCCAAGAAATGTCACTGTTACAAAGATCCAATGCTAAATCTCTAATGGTTGATCAAACATTGCGAATTCCGGCGCCAGTATCCTGTCATTTTCTCCCAGCGCATCAATCTGTTCCATCTCTTCTGCTGTAAGTTCAAAATCCATTATCTGCAGGTTCTCCCTGATATGCTCCTTGCTTTTTGATTTTGGTATGACGGCAATACCCTTCTGGATCAGCCAGCGCAGACTTACCTGACCAGGGGTCTTGTCATACTTCTCAGCAATGGCGGTTACAAGAGGCATATCAAGAACCCGTCCTCGCCCGAGAGGAGAATAGCCAATGAGCAGGATATCATGTTCCCGGCAAAAATTCAGGAGTTCCTGTTGGTTAAGGCCAGGGTGGTATTCCACCTGATTTGCTGAGATTACTACTCCATGCTTAGAAGCATACTTCATCGTCTTTTTCAGATGTTGTATGGTAAAGTTACTCACTCCTATCGCTCTCACCTTTCCTGAATCCAGCATTTCACGGAATGCCCTGAATGTACCATCAACATCCATATCATTGGTTGGCCAGTGAATCAGGTACAGGTCAATATGGTCTCTCTGGAGCCGCCGAAGTGAGCCCTGCAATGCCTTGTGAGCTTTCTCATAGGTAAGATTCGACATCCATATCTTGCTTGTGACGAAAAGATTCTCTCCTTTTATAGCGTTACCGATCTCGCGTTCATTCTCATACATCTCAGCGGTGTCTATATGTCTATAGCCTTCACTAACTGCAATCCTTACTGACTCATACACGCTGGAATCCTTGTTCTGCCAGGTTCCCAAACCTATCTTCGGAATCTCGATTCCATTTCCAAGCACAAATACCATAGTCTCACCCAATCTGCACAAATGAATTATATTATAAGAAGATTTGTGTTACTAACCTGTTTCTTCTTTAAGTGATTTGTAAAGGCAAAAACACATCAAGAGCAAAAAGAAAGAGAAAGGAAGTGCCATGGACAATGCAGCTGTCTGGAGTGCTATAAGGCCTCCTCCAAGCAGAAGGGTAGCTGCAACTGTACCTTCAAGAATTGACCAGAATATCCTGGTAGCAAGAGGGGGATTTGTGTTCCCTCCAGATGTTATTATATCTATCACAAGGGAACCTGAATCTGATGATGTCACAAAAAATGTTATCACTGAGATGACACCTATCCCTGATATGAGAGAGGTCATGGGGAAATGCCTGAAAAATTCGAATAAAGCTGTGGATACATTCTCTTCTACTGCAGCCATTATGGATGTTGCTCCTTGCCTATGGAGGAAGATACCTGTGCCACCGAATGCAGTAAGAAAAAGCATACTTATCAGTGTGGGGATGAATAACACACCAAAGATGAATTCGCTTATGGTTCTTCCTTTTGAGATACGGGCGATGAACATCCCTACATAAGGAGACCACGCTATCCACCAGCTCCAATAGAATAGTGTCCAGGCGTTCTGCCACCCGCTGTCACTGAATGCATCATTCCAGAAGGATATCTCTATCACATTCTGCATGAATGACCCCAAATACTGTATGAAGGTCTTTATTATGAAAAGGGTTGGTCCAAAAGCTATGACAAATAGGAGAAGAAGGGTGCCGGCGCTTACATTGAATACGCTGAGCCATTTTATGCCCTTGTTTATGCCTGAGATCACAGAGGTCATGGCCATTGCTGTGATGATTGTTATGAGTATAATCTTTACTGTGATGTTATTGGGTATGCCAAAGAGATAGGTGAGCCCTGAATTTATCTGCATAGAACCAATACCAAGTGAGGTTGCAACACCAAAGAGTGTTCCAAGCACAGCGCATATCTCTATGAGATGACCAATCCTTCCATGTATGCGCTCACCAAAGATTGGATAAAAGACATATCTCAATGAAAGGGGAAAACCTTTCCTGAAACTAAAATAAGCAAGAGAGAGACCAACGATTATGTAAGTGGCCCAGGCGTGTATACCCCAATGTAGGAAGGAAAAGTGCATGGCTGTCTTTGCAGCTTCTACTGTTCCTGCTTCACCAATGGGAGGTGTTGCATAATGCAGCATTGGTTCTGCCACTCCATAGAAGAGAAGGCCAATCCCCATTCCGCAACTGAAAAGCATGGCCATCCAGGCAAAGAAACTGTATTCAGGCTTTGAATAGTCAGGGCCAAGACGGGTGTTCTTGTAACGACCAAACATGAGGAACAAAGAGAAAATGACAAAAAGGCTTACTGTCAGGGTAAGGTACCAGCCAAAATAGGTTGTTATTGTATCATTAAGGATTGTTACTGCTTCTTCGAACCATTCTGTGAAGAAGATGCCCAACAGCACGAAGAGAATGATAAGACCTGCAGAAGTATAGAATACTGGTGGGTTAATCTCTTTTTTCATCACGGGATATTAGAAGTGATGCCCTTAAAAAACTTATTTACCTCCGGATAAGAACTACACTTGCTGTTCAAAGAGTTCTTTTATGTATTCAAGGCTGGTTGCATCCTCTGGTGAACGGTCTTCCCTAAGGAAGAGAAGACGGGGAAAACGAAGGGCGAATCCCGACGAGTAAGTAGGGCTTTTCTGGATCTCTTCATATGCAACCTCAACAACTATCTTTGGGCTGATCCTTACAGTCTTTTCAGATTCTGAGATTATGTGCGGGCGGAGAAGTTCTGTGAGCTGTGCAAAAGATATGCCTATGTCCTCTTTTTCCTTGATTCCTGTTCCGACCTTTCCTATCTCCAGGAAATTACCATCATCAACACATGCAAGAGTGAAACTGGAGAGATAATCGACCCTCTTTCCCTCGCCCCATGTTGCGCCTACGATGACAAGCTCCAGGTTTTCCATGGTACCCTTGATCTTTACCATATGACCTACCCTTGAACCAGGCTTATAAGGTGAGTCAAGCTTTTTTGCCATGAGCCCTTCATTCCCCTGGGCAAGGGACTGCTCAAAGAAATGGGCCACCTCCTCAGATGATTCGCTTCTTATAAGCTCAGAGGAAGAGAGCTTCCTTTCCTTTCGTGGGATAAATCTCTCAAGTATGGACCTTCTTTCATCAAAAGGTGTCTTTATGAGATTCTTACCATTATACTCCAGGATATCAAAGACATTGAGTTCAACTGGATAATTCCTTGCCATATTGTCCACATCGTATTTTCTCTTGATGCGCTGGGATATGCTCTGGAATGGAAGATATTTCTTTGTTTTCCTGTCATAACCTACAACCTCTGCATCAAGAATGCAGGAGTCTGCGTCCAGATATTTTGTGACGACTGAGACCACATCCGGGAACTGGGGAGTGACATCCTCAAGCCGGCGTGTGAAAAGCTGAACAGTATCCCCTTTCTTATGGACCTGAATCCTGAACCCATCGTACTTGTACTCAAAGGCTGCAGGGGATTTAACACGGTCAAATGCATCAGCAATATCTTTTGCCTTGATTGCCAACATGGGATTGACTGGAGAACCAATTGTAAGGGACAGCTGACTGAGATTGTCAATGCCTTGCTTCAGTGTATTGAAGACCTTCTCAAGATCATTTGTCATGTCAAGTGCCTCCTGGACACGATTGACATAATCATTGTATCTTTCCCTGTCAGGGACAGACAAGTCACCATCATACTCGAGGCCAAGTTCTTTTGCACAAAAAGCCCAGACCATGGCATCACGGATAGAGCTTTGGGCGATGCCTACCCTAAGATCTTCCAAAACTGTCCTGACGATGTATTTTGCTTCAATGGGAGTGGCTGAGGTCAAGAGCTCTGAGATAAGCTTTGTCTTGTGATTGACTGCACCTGTACCTGTCATCCTTGCTAAGGCCTGGAGGTTCTTGTGAACCTTCTTTACAGTCAGGGGCTGGGAGAATAGTGTAGATTGACTTTTTTTGCCTATGAGTTCAGCAGCTGCTGAACCCAGGTCGCCATGGGATTTCCAGCTTTGGTTGATCTTTGCTTCATCAATCCCTGCAGACAATGCGATGGCCTTGATCACTGTCTTTTCTGAAACGCCAATCTTTTCATCGCCGCTTCCAAAGACCCTTCCCTGGAGCAATAGGAGGATGGAACCATCTGCCTTTTTCAGGAACCGGGACAGGAGATTTATTTTCTCAAGGCGTTTGCTCGTGGAAGATAATGAGTCATATAATTGTGCCAATTCCTCGTATCTCATGCAAAAAGTATAAATAGGTCAACTATTTAAAGTTTAAGCATGGAGACCTTAGACTGCATAGCTACCCGAAGAAGTGTCAGGAAATATAAGAGTGAAGATATTTGCATGGATGATGTAGGGAAAATAATCTATGCAGGTCACCAGGCACCATCCGCAGGAAATCTGCAGAACTGGAAATTCATAATAGTAAAGAAACAGGAAACACGGACTGCCATAGCTGAGGCGTGCTACAAGCAATTATGGATGTGTGATGCACCGGTCCATATAGTGGTTTGCGCAAACACTGAAGAAGTTGAACAATATTATGGTGTGCGAGGGGAGCGCCTTTATTCTATCCAGAACTGTGCAGCTGCAGTCGAGAACATGCTTATAGCTGCAACTGATATTGGTCTTGGGAGCTGCTGGGTAGGAGCATTTGAAGAGGAGGCCCTTCGCGGTGTTGTTGGGATACCTGACAGTATAAGGCCGCAGGCAGTGATCACTATAGGATTTGCAGCAGAAAAACCTAAAGCACCACCATGGACCTGTGATATAGATTCAGTCTGTTTCCTGGAATCATATGGAAGCAGGGTCAAGAGCATAAACAAAGTCCTTGGATATCACAGCGAAAAGATTCATGATGGTGTCGAAGCATGCAGGAAAGCAGCAAAAGGCGTGCCACAATTTCTCAAGAAGACAGTGGATTCGACAAAAAAAGCAATCGATAAAGCTAAAGATTCTGTGAAAAAGGAATAGGGTCTATAATATATGTATTTTAATATGTTTTTAAATGAACAAAAATGTTTATATATTGCTAGAATCAGGAAATTAGTAATACAAGGTTTTTGGCGAGACCTTGTGGGTTGGCGATAAAAGTTTGGTTAAAGACTTTTTGGCGAAAGTCTTTGTTGTTTGGCGATGTTCTAGGAAGTAGTATGTGTAAGCTATTATAAATAGATTATTATCTAGTGATAGCTATGTCATAACATATAGATCATATTTCCTAATCGGGAAGATACATACAAAACAAACGTAGGGGTGAAAAACAAATGGATTTTATTGTGGAAAACGCGATGAAAACCGCAGAAACTGTGGAAGAGACAAATGTAGGCCAGGCTAATATTAAAGTCATCGGCTGTGGTGGTGCTGGTAATAATATGGTCAACTGGCTCTATAAGAAAGGTGTTAAGGGTGCAGAGATTATTGCAACCAATACTGACCAACAACACCTGAACATAACTGAAGCTGACAAGAAGTTTCTGATAGGTAAGGACATTACACGAGGACTCGGTTGCGGAGGATACCCACAGAAAGGGGCTGAAGCTGCACAAGAGAACGTACAGGAATTCAAGAGTTGCCTTAAGGATGCTGACATGGTATTTGTCTGCGCAGGTATGGGTGGTGGAACCGGTACAGGCTCAGCACCTGTTGTTGCAAATGTTGCCCGTGACCTGGGATCAATCGTGATCGGAACTGTGACCATGCCTTTCAGGATTGAGCGTGCGCGAGTAGATAAGGCTGAGTACGGACTCCAGCAATTGAGGAAAGTATCAGATACTGTAATTGTAATAGACAACAATCGGCTGGTAAACATTGCAGGTAACCTACCGATCCAGCAGGCTTTTGCAGTTGCAAACGAACTGATCTCAACCATGATCAAGGGAATTGTGGAAACCATCGCAATACCATCGCTTGTCAACCTGGACTATGCTGATGTAAAGGCGATAATGAGCAATGGTGGTGTTGCAGTCATCGGTGTTGGTGCGTCAGATACCAATAATCGTGTTGATGAAGCTGTTGCAGGCGCTCTAAAGAACCCCCTACTGGATATAAACTACGAAGGTGCAACAGGTGCCCTGATCCACATCCATGGAGGCCAGGACCTGACCCTTGAAGAGATCAACAAGATCGGAGAGCTTGTGACAGAAAGTCTTGACGAGGATGCCAATGTCATCTGGGGAGCAAGAGTAACCGAGGAGATGAAAGGAAAGCTCACGGTTATGACAATCATCACAGGTGTGAAATCACCCTGGGTGCTTGGCAAGATCGACGAGAATTCCAAGCAGGAAGAGCAGTACATGACTGACGAGCTTGGAATAGAGATTGTGCAATAAAGATCACCATGTCCTGTGGTGTGAATTCTTGCCTCCATCGTCCCCCCACCCCCTAGATGGAGGCAAAAACCCCCTTCAGGGGGCTTTTTTTCTTCTGACCATACCTTCTAAACGAGTTTTTCGAATAATTCCCGCATCGACTTCGGCTTGAATCCCTTTTTAAAAAGAGGTGACACGTTGCACACAACACCTCCCCCTGTCACCTTACATAGGGATAGCTGATTGGCCTTCGTAACAATGATGCTTATTTTTTCGAAAAACTCCTTCTAAACACAAAGCTTTTTAAATGAACTACTGTTTCTAGTTCTTGGGTTTAGAGGTTCTCTAAAGGTGAAATCATGACAACATATAAGAACATACCAATCAATGATGTGATTGAGAACTGCGCAAAGGAACTTGCTTCATTCAAAGAGATACAGGCACCTGAATGGGGACCATTCGTAAAGACAGGACCTCACAAGCAGAGGCCTCCTGTCCGTGATGACTGGTGGCATGTTAGGGCTGCTGCAATACTGCAGAGTATTGATTCAAAGGGGCCAATTGGTGTATCAAAGCTCAGGACAAAGTATGGCGGAAAAAAAGACCGCGGGCTAAGACCTGAAAAACAGATGAAAGCCTCAGGTAATATCATCCGTAAGATCCTTCAACAGCTGGAAGAAGCCGGACTTGTGAAAAAGGAAGAGAAGGATGTCTACAAGGGACGAGCAATCACACCAAAGGGAGTTTCACTGCTGGCAAAGGCTGCCAAGCAAAATGAATGAGAATTCCAACAACGCAGAAGAGCAAAAGCAGCAACTGGAAGAAAGCATTAAACCATACCTTACCAAGGAAGCCCTGCAAAGGTATGGGACAGTGAAGCTTGCACATCCAAACAATGCGATGCAGGCTCTTATTCGCGTGGGAGAAATACTCCAGAAGACTCCAAGGATGATAAATGATCAGGAAATGAAGGACATCCTTACGGGATTGTCAAAAAGGAAACAATTTCGAATAAAAAGGTAAGAACAATGGCACGATTCAAGCATCTTAACAAAAAACTACGATTGGCAAAGAAAGGCAAACAGACCCGGTGGGCTCCATTCTGGGCAGTAATCCGGAAGTTCGGTAAAGGAAGGCGTGTCCATCCAGGACGGATTACAACTGTCAAGCGAAGCTGGCGTAGGACAAAAATCAAAGCATAGGTGATCATATGGCTAAGAAAGAAGAAACAAAAGTGACACTGGAGCGAAATTATAACATTCCATTGAGACAGAAATTCATCCAAGCACCTCATAACAAAAGAGCTAAGAAAGCGACTGCAGCTGTGAAGGAATTTCTAAAGAAGCACATGAAATCAGATGATGTGCGTATTGGTGAAGAACTGAACAATAAGATATGGGAGAGAGGTATCAGGAAACCACCTCATCATATAAAAGTTACAGCTCAAAAATACAATACTGGTGTTGTTCTTGCAGAACTTGAAGGAGTAGAAGAGAAGAAGAAACCAGCGAAAAAAGCTGAGAAAAAACCTGCAGAAGAGAAGACTGAGGAAAAGGCTGAAGAGAAACCTGAACAAGAGAAGACTGAAGAAAAACAAGAGAAAGGGACAACAGAAAAGGCTGAGAAAGAAGAACCAGTAAAAGAAGAAAAAAAGCCCGAAGAGAAGACTAAAGAAACAGAGACGAAGAAACCTGCAGAGAAGACTGAGGAAAAACAAGAGAAAGGGACAACAGAAGAGCCAGTAGAAGAAGAAAAAAAGACTGAAGAAACAGAGACGAAGAAACCTGCAGAGAAGAAAGAAACAACAGAAAAGACGCAAGAAAAGAAGGAAGAACCAGTAGAAGAGAAGGCTGAGAAAACAAACTAATTATTTTACATATTTTTTTAAGGATTCCTGATCACTGAGATTATAGAAATCCAGAATAGGCTGCAGGAACTTGAGAAGGTGACTTACATAATAATTTGTATCAATCTTCTGTGCCTCTGAAGGAAGGATAATCTCCCTGCCTGGAGCAACTATATACTGGATTATCATACCAGGCACAAGAAAATAACCTTTTTCTTTCATCTGTTTTGCTGCGCGAACGTGATAAAATTCCTGGGTGTACTCTGAAAGTTCTTTTTTCAGCTGGGTCCGAAATATAAACTGGTCGAGAGGCATGCTATCCAGGTTATCAAGCTTATCACAGAGGAAGTTGTTTGCTTCTTCTGTTTTTCCCTTGACTAAAAGGGAGACAAGCTCCTGAAGGATGGTTCTTGCAAGGGGAATTCTGGGATTGAGGCCCTTGACACGGGACTTTAAGATATATGCTTCGGGAAGGAATAATCCAAAGGGATGCTCTTTTGATTCAAGCTCAGGGAAGTCAATCTTTGCAGTGGTGAAGAATGATTCTTCATCTGCACGAATAAGGGTGGCGTTGTTTCTAGTAACAACAGAATCAATCTCGTCAATCTTTTTGGAGAAAATCTCCCGGATAGCATTCCAGCAGGACTCGGAATACCAACGGCGATTGTATTTGAAGCCATTTATTATGATCTGGAGTGCCCGGTTACGGGCTGAGAGATTTGAGTTTTGTTTATTCTTCAGGATCTGTTCAATACGGAGCTGGCGGGAGACAAGATCATCAAGGACCTGTGCTATGAAACCTTTCTTTTTCTTGCAGAATGGAGTGTCACAGCAGGAACAGTCAAGGGTTTCAAGGGAGACGTTGTGATCGATCACAATTGTTGGAAACAGATTCTTGAATCTATATTCATAGATATCATGAAATTCTCCTGTCCGTGTGCGGACCATTTCCTTATCCTGATGGGTTTTCCTGTCAGGGATGAGTTGCTTGTGGAAGGGGGCCATCCGGACCATGTGCCATTCAAGCATTTGGGCTGCGCTGAGATGGGATACGTCAGTAATGGGAAGCCCTACAAGACGGACCAGTTCTTCAAGAAATGGCTCTTTGTCGAAGAATTCTTTTGCCTGCTTTGCATTCTTCAGGGTTGAGAGGGCAAGGGAGAGAGGATCTTCTGTATCAGGCGACAGGCTGTCTATTGATTCTCCTGCAAGATTTGCCAGGCGGGAGATGTTAATCAGGGGGAGCCCTCTTATACGTGCCCTACCTCTGTAGACAAAAACTTCTGAGTAATCCTTGCCAAGCTCCAGCTTTATCCTGTACTTCTTTGCGCGCTGTACAAGGTATGCAAAGGCTATGCCAAGCCTAAATCCTATGAGGGCATCTGGATGGATCCTATCAATGAAAGACTTAAGCCTGTCAATCAGGTCTGCTTCACTTGAGACAAATTCAATATTTATATCTGACTGGAAATGACGCCATGAAAAGATCTTGGTCCCGAAGTTGCCTGTTACTGAAACGTAACTGATTGCACCTGTCTTTTCTGTCAAAAAATGGATGCTTGCAACATCAAGGCCCATAGTCCCATCAATAGGGCCTTTTATCTTTTCCAGAACCAATGCGTCACCTTTTACTTTCTGAGTGGAGGGCTTTACTTCCATCTCATAAAAACTGAGTGGTACAAGGTCATTATCAACCATGTAGCGGCGAACTGCAGGCATGCGCTCGTAAATCTCCAGGCCCTGGAGCTCTTTTGAATCCTGCACTTTGTAGAAGGTCTTTTCTTCACCTCTATAGATACGTGTTGTTGGTTCTGAGCCTTCAACGGGTGTGTCCACCAGAACGTAAGGATAGAACTCATCGTATATGGTAACATGGGATCCATCCGGAAGCTTTCCAAACAAGCTGATATACGGAGCTTTGTAGCTTATGTCGATGAGGAAAAACTGGATCATATCCCTTATAAATCAACTCAAGAATATAAAACTATTGGGGCTGCGAGGATTTGAACCCCGGTTAGAAGCTGTCCGTTTCATCAACTGGCCGATGGCCTGTTCAACGAACCCCGAGCTCCAGTGATACCAAACTACACTACAGCCCCATTGTGTAAAGGGAGGATTTGCCTTTTTAAATAGTTTTCTGCTTCGATCTTCTGAGGATGCAATGGACTCTGCGGGAAGTGGAACCGACTGTTTCGACAGTCGAGTGCGAAGTAAGTTTCGCAAAGCTCAAGCTTACAGAAGGGGAGAGAAGGGACAGAAGGGGAAAGAAGGGACAGAAGGGGAGTAAAGCAATGGACTCTGCGGGAATTGAACCCGCGGCCTCCCGATTGCCAACCGGGTGTTCTACCACTGAACCAAGAGCCCTCCATAATCGGAGAAACTAGGTTCTTTAAATGTTTTTTTAAATCTCCTTAACACCCTTGATGAGATGCATACGTTCGCGGACTGTATTATAAAGCATCTCAAGCTCTTTTGGGGAAAAATCGATGACTCCTGAACTTGTAGTGCCGCGAAAGCATACTGAGATTGTCTCCTTGTTCGGGCGCACGATATCTTCGTTGATCAGAACTTCTTTTATTGTTCCTTTTGATTCGAGACGGATATGACCGTCCTTGTTTGTCTTGCGGATTTTTAGCTGCACCATAGTGATACTATTTGAGAGTAAGTATATAAATTTTTACATGGTAAATGCT
>JAWOGQ010000101.1:0-22992 GCA_046496745.1 Candidatus Woesearchaeota archaeon
ATTCAGATTGGAACTATGAAATTAAGATTGTTGATTTTCACGAAACTAACTATTGCATAGACAAACCGAAGAAGTACGATGCTATCTTTTCAGGGAAAAGATAGCCCCGCCCGGATTTGAACCGAGGTCCAAGGACCCAAAATCCTCGATGATTGGCCACTACACCACGGGGCTGTAAGCCATTGGAATTGTACAGTTATTTTTAAAGGTTTTGGACAGCATCAGTTGCAGCTTTGGACTATTTATAAAAGAGGTAAATTCGCCTTGTGTGTAATAATAGTGCTAACTCTCCAAGGATCCTTAGACAAAAAAAAGCCAGAATTTTGAGAAAGGCAACAAGTTATGACATGCTTTCATTTATAAATGGTTTCGGAAATGGATAACTTTATATATTTAGCCAGATTCATGTATGGAGTAGTAAAATGTGCAAATGGGTCCTTAAATGAGCTGAAACAACTGTTTTGGCTTTGATTTTGAGCCACCCTTGCAGATTACAGCCCGTTACGAGAGTACTCAAGTAAGCTCACGACAAAGTCAAGCAATGAGCTTGGGAGTTAGTAAGACGGGCACCAACCTTCACCAGCCATTTACCACTCACTTTATCACACGTATTAAGAGAGTTCTATTTGGCTGACTATAAAAAAGCAGAAAGGAGGTCATACTATGGGAAAAATAGCCCCAGTATCTTCAAAATATATCATTCATGCATCAATCGAAATTGACGGCATTGTTGACAGACCAGACGTAATAGGAGCAATATTCGGACAGACAGAAGGACTGCTAGGAGCAGACCTTGAACTGAGAGAATTACAAAGAAGCGGAAGAATCGGCCGTATAGAAGTTAATGTGGATACCAAATCCGGCAAATCCAGCGGACAGATCATAATACCTTCTTCCCTTGATAAGGCTGAAACATCAATAATAGGTGCAGCCCTTGAGATAATCCAGAGGATAGGACCATGCAATGCAAAGATCAAGGTCCAGAATATCGAGGATGTTAGAGTCTCAAAACGCAATTATGTCATTGACAGGGCAAAGAACCTGTTAAGGACCATGATGGATGACATCATGCCGGACAGCCAGGACATAGCTGATGAAGTGGCATATTCTGTAAGAGTGATGGAAATCACTGAATATGGAAGTGAGAAACTTCCAGCAGGACCTGCTATCGATGATTCCGAAGAGATCCTTGTTGTTGAGGGCAGGGCAGATGTTGTAAATCTTTTGAAACATGGAATCAAGAACGCTATCGCAATGAACGGGACATCTGTACCAAAGACTATCGGTGAGCTTTCAAGAAAGAAGACAATCATCGCGTTCCTTGATGGGGACAGGGGTGGAAACCTTATTCTTCGCGAACTGGTAGAGGTAGCAGAGCTTGATTTCGTGTGTTATGCGCCTGATGGAAAGGAAGTTGAAGAGATAACCAAGAAAGAGATACACAAGGCACTTCGAAGCAAGATTGCTGCAGAACAGGCAAAACTTGACCTTTCCAGGGAACAGGAAGAGGATCAAAAGAAGCATCACAACAAGAAGTTCAACAAGAACAAGCCGCAGCACAACACACAGCACAACAATAATAACAAGCACAAGCCAAGACTGAATAACAATGAAAGGGCAAAGTTCAAGGAGCTTCTTGAAGACCTGATCGGAACAAGAGGAGCATACATCCTTGATGACAAGTTGACCATCCTTGGAAAAGTTCCTATCTCTGAGCTTGGGACAACCATCAAGAGCCTTCAGTCAGGCATACATGCAGTAATCCTGGATGGTGTCGTGGACAAGGATCTAATAAGCACTTCAGAAAGGGCAAACATAAAATATGTCATAGCGATGGACAGCCAGGTCAAGGGACAAAAGACCACAATCCTGTGCTCAAACCAGCTATGAGATTTATCCATATTGCAGATTGCCACCTGGGTGGATGGCGGGATCCCACAATGAGGGAGTTGAACCGCCAGGCATTCTCTCAGGTGATTACAGGCTGCAATGTTGATTTTGTGCTAATAAGTGGTGATTTGTTCAACACAGCAGTACCGACACTTGACACGCTCAAGTTCGTTTTTTCTTCTTTTCAACAATTAAAACAAAAAGGGATACCAGTCTATCTCATACCAGGAAGCCATGATTATTCTCCTACAGGAAAGACAATGCTTGATCTTTTGGATGTTTCGGGCCTAGCATACAATGTGGCAGAAAAGCATGCGTGGCATGAGGACGTCTTAATTGCAGGCATACAGGGCTTAAGGGGATCTCTTGAAAAAGATCTTTTCTCATCATTTGAAAGCCTGGATGCAAAGCAAAAGATATTCATGTTTCATTCAGGGCTGGCTGAGTTCCATGATTTCTCTGAACTCTCAGTAAAGGACCTTCCAGGGGAGTTCATGTATTATGCAGGAGGGCATATCCATCAGCCAGGAGAATTCGAAGAGGACGGAAAAAAAATCGTGTTTCCAGGACCTCTGTTTCCAAACAATTTCAAGGAGCTGGAGCTTCTTCAGGGAGGAGGGTATTATCTCTATGAAGATGGAAAGACAAGTTTTGTGCCAGTGAATGTCTGCAAGGTGCATCCTCTGATGATTGACTGTGAGGGCCTTGAGGCTGAGGAGATAGAGGAAGAGGTCTGCAAGGAGGGAGATTTCTCGGATACTGTAGTGACCTTGCGATTGTTCGGGGGAATGAAAGGCAAAACTTCTGAAATCAATTACAAGAAGATCTATGCTCATTTCTATTCAAGGAATGCATTGTTTGTCATGAAAAACACTTCCAAGCTTGCAAGCGAAAGGCTTGATGAAGGGCAAAAGGAGGCTTCTGTCCCGGAGATTGAAAAAGGGCTGATAGGGGAGAACTATGAGTTCGTAAAAAGCATGATGCAGATCCTCTCCGCGGAGAGAGGGGACATGAAAGTCAATGACTTCGAGGAAAAGATCGCGAGTGAACTTGATTCTCTCATGAAAAGCTTTAAATAATTTCATGCCGGACAACAGAGCATGCTCGAGCGGCTTGAAAAGAGTGTCCTATGGGAGATAGGCATTGTTGTATCGATAATATTCTCCATATTCGGTCCTCCGATAGGGATAATCTATGGGTTCTCAACCAAAACTCTTCTTCTTATCATCTTCTTTTCAAACATACTTTTTGTTTTTGACAGCCTGATAAAGACATGGATTTACAGGTGGAAGTATGTCATCTCGATTGATTTCCTTGTGGACATAAGCGCGATATTATCTGCTGTGCTGGAATTCGGGTTCCTTACTGGAAGCTACACTGGTCCAGGCCTTGCAAACCTGAGGGTACTTCGTTCTCTAAAGCTAATCACAAGGTTTGGAAGGATAACAAAGGTGCTTGTGAAGACAGGTAAACTGCAGAAATCCTCCCTGATGTTCAACAGGATCGCAGGGCTAAAGAAGAAGGATGAATCAAGCCAGTATGTTGCAACTATCAGGGCAAAGATGCAGTCAGTGGTGATGATCCTCATGGGATACATCATCATTAGGTTTGGAGGTGCTGTGCAGGGACTAACCCGGGTGGAAGAGGCGCAACATAATATATTCTTCTATCTTGAGATGATTGTGGTGATGGTCATAATAGGTGGAATCATTGACCATTACCTGAATAAGCTGGTCGGACAACGTTTCCGGAGGATACAGAATTGGGTTGAGGAGGAGAGCAAGCAGCATGGGTTCTTCAAAGAGGTCAATGTGCAGGCAAACAAGGAAAGCACAGATGAGGTTGATTTCCTGGAACGTTACCTGGGGATTGTCCTCAACAAGGCAGACGAGTTTCCTGAATCGATAAGAAGGTTCCTTTGGGGTGTGTTCAAACCGCAGGTAAAAAAGAAGGTCATATTCATATCAGATATCGAGAATTATTCAGGCACTACTTCTGAGATGGAAGCGGAAGAGATCAACAGGCTGCTTGATAATTACGTGAACAGGATAGTGAAGATCCTTGTAAAAAAAGGTGCTGAGGTTGACAAGTACGTGGGAGACAGCATCATCGCATTCTTTGACCCTAAGGATGCAGACAAGGCATTTGATGCTGCAAAAAAGATCAGCAGTTACAAGACACTAAGGACAAGGGTAGGGATGCATGTTGATGAGGTGATTGAAACTTACGTGGGACCGAAAGGTTACAGGCAGATGGATCATTTCTCTGAAGGGCTCTCAATAGCGCAAAGGCTTGAAGACCATAATAAGGTGACAGGGACTTATTATCTTGCAACCAGGGAATTCTATGAACATCTGAATAGCACAAAAAAGAAACAGATGAAAAGCCTTGGCTCATTCAAGCCAAAAGGTGCAAAGAAGAAGGTGGAGTTGTTCAGCCTGCGATGAAAATACGAAGATACAAGGATGAGGATTTCGAAGCAGTATACGCATTACTTGAAGAATTGTTTGATGACATAGATAAGGAACAGACCCGGAAACTGATTAGCAAGGGGATTGTCTTATGCGAGGATAAAATCATAGGTTTTGCATCACTTCATTTCCGTACTGATATCCAGACACAGGGAAAGATTGCTGAACTTACCGAATTGATCATAAAAAAAGAATGGCGTGGCAAGGGCTATGGTTCCCAACTCCTGCGGGAAGCAGAACGAATAGCACAAGCCGAGGGATGCCTGGAGCTAAGGTTCAATTCAAACTTCAAGAGGGAAAGAGCCCATCAGTTCTATGAGTCACGAGGCTATAACAAGACCTCTTATCTCTTTTGGAAAACGATTCAATGATGACTTTTTGAACCAGTTCTAGATTCTGAATGCTAAGATTTATGAATTAAATTTGGTTTCTCTAAAAAGGTAATGAGAACAAAACTCTACTGGAGCAGTTATTTGACCTCTGCCATAGATCAATCCATACAGGAGAATGATAACAAGGATTATCTTGATGCACTTTTAAATAGGTTGTCAGGCCATAAGATCTATTTTTGGGGAGGGGCTGTGAGAAATCCGATTCTAAAAGAGATGTATGGGCTTGATCTGGGTCTTAATGATATTGATATAATAATAGATGGCACTCTTGATAAGCAGAAGAATCCTGACAAGGAGCTGATAGACTTTGATGAACTTCTCCGAGGATTTGAGAAAGTCGCCATAAACAGGTATGACCTTCCAAAATGGAAGCCTGCCCGGGATGTTGAATTTGATGTGAGTGTGATTTCAAGATGTAACAAGGCACGTCTCTATGAAGATACTCCTTTGAATATATATAGTGTTGTTGAAGGATGCGACCTTACAACAAGTGCTATTGCCTATGACCCTGAAAAGAAGAGGATATACAGTTTTGGAGCCATTGACGCATACAAGAAAAAGGAGGTTGATCTCAATTTCTGTATTGGAAACGACCCTGCAAGCCAGCTTCCAAGACTGGTCATGCATTCCCATAAACTTGGTTTCAGGATAGGAGATGAAAGCAGGGAGCATATAGGAAACGTCTATAATACGCTTATTATGAATTCTGACCTGAATGCAAGGATAGTGGAAAATATGAAATACTGGGGAAAAAATGATGACTTGTTGCTTGTGATTTCAACATTGAGAGCTATCAGTCACTCAGCTAAAGAAGTCTAGTTCCGTTTACTAACTTTTTCAGTTTCCTCTGTTTTATGACCCGCAACAAAGTTGGTCGGTGCATCTGACATCATTCTTTCATTTTATTGTTTCAAGTAATCAGATTATTGGCTGTTGGTATTCGGGAAAGGAACCATACTAGATTAGTTCCTTGATCAGCTTGTTGACTTCTGCAGGGGATGCTTTTCCCTTGGTCTTTTTCATTACCTGCCCAACAAGGAAGTTAAGTGCCTTTTCTTTTCCTTCCCTGAATTCAGCAACAGCCTGCGGGTTCTCATCGATTGCTTCCTTGCAGAAAGCCTGGAGCTCGCTCTGATCAGAAACTGCTTCAAGACCGTGGTCTTTTATGTACTGATGGATATCAAAAGGTGTTATGATCAATTCCTGGATTATTTCCTTTCCGGTATTCTCTGTTATCTTTTTCTTTTCAATCAGCTGGAGCAATTCTGAGATATGGTTTGCATCAATCTTTATATCCCTGATGTCAAGCTTATTGTAATTCAAAACCCGAAGAAGTTCCCGGCGTATCCAGCGGGCTGAAAGCACGGGGTCAACATCCTTTGAGACTGATTCGAAAATCTCAGCCAGCAGGCGGTCACTTGCAATGACCTGGGCATCTTCCTTATCAATCCCAAGATCTTTCACATATCGTGTTACCTTGCTCTGGGCAAGTTCAGGCATTGATGCTTTCACTTCCTCAATCTTATCTTCTGTTATATCTGTGATGGTAAGATCTGGGTCAAGTATGTAACCGTAATCCTCTTCGCTCTCTTTCTTTCGCATGGAATAGGTGAATCCTTCAGGGTCCCAGCCGCGGGTTTCAACAACAAGCTCTTCGTTTTCTGCAACTGCTTTCTTCTGGCGGCTTACCTCATAATAGAGGGCACGCTCGATCTCCTTGAAGCCTGTTATGTTCTTTATCTCTGCACGCTTATAGCCGGATTCTTTTATGGATACATTAACATCAGCCTTGATAAGACAACTGTCAATATCGAATATATCAAGATAGCGTATAACTTCTATAAGTCGGCGCATGAATTCACGGGCTTCCTCGGGACTAGTGAGGTCAGGGCCTGTGACTATCTCGCATAATGGATCCCCGCTCCTGTTGTAATCAACAAGCACGTGGCCATTACCATGGACAAGAGAGGCGGGGTCCTCCTCGATGTGGACGCGGGTGATCGATATGTCTTTTCCTGCAACCTGCAGCTTTCCATCCCTTCCTAAAGGATCCTCGTACTGGGTTATCTGGTAATTCTTTGCCATGTCAGGATAGAAGTATGATTTCCTGGAAAATATCAGTTCCGGTGAAATGGTGCAATCCAGAGCAAGGCAGAGGCGGAGGGCATAGTCAAGAACCTTCCTGTTAAGGACAGGTTTTGATCCGGGATGACCCAGGCAGACAGGACAAGTGCGGGTGTTTGGTTCCTCTGAGCCTGTCCGGGCGCAACTGCAAAAGAGTTTTGTCTCTGTTGCAAGCTCCACGTGTATCTCTAATCCTATTACTATATCTGAATTCATTTTGTGAGCTGTAATAGCCTCTCCTCTTTCATGTGAGGTGCTATAAACATCGCACCTACAGGTATCTCTGATTGCAGAGGGATATTGATGTGAGGAAGACCTGCAAGGTTTGGCCCTACTGTAAGAAGGTCTGCCATGTATGTCTCAAGAAGGGACATCTTCTCGATTTCTTCGAATCTTGGTGCTATGTATGGGACTGTGGGTGAAAGAAGGACATCGTATCTTTCGAATGCTTTCTTGTACTCATTTATGATCTTTGTCCTGACTTTCATTGCTTTCATGTAATAAGCATCACGAAAACCCACCATGCGGGCGAATGTACCTATCAGGATCCTGCGCTTGACTTCCTTTCCCATGTGGTTTGACCGCACTGCTGAGAAATACTCGTTGAAATTACCGGAAATATCATCCTGCTTTCCGTACCGCATGCCGCAGTACTTTGCAAGATTAGTGCTTGATTCTGATTGCGATAGTATATAGTATGTTGAAATGCCTTTCTCATAAGGTGTCTTGAGAGATACCTCTTCCACTGCCAGGCCTTTTGCCTTCAGATCCTTGATATAGGACTGCATCTTCTCATTGACTTCTGGAGAGAGACCTTCACCGAATGCTTCCTTGATAACTCCAATCCTTCCCTTGAATTTTCCTGTGATCTCCGGAACTGCTCCTTTTAATGTTGTTGACTCTTTCTCGTCAAACCCTGATATCACTTCAAGCACAAGTGCCAGTGCATCAGGATCATTGCTTATCGGTCCTATCTTATCAAGGGAATTCCCATAATCAAGAAGCCCATAACGGGATACGCGACCGTATGTCGGACAAAGGCCGTATGTGCCGCAGAGTGCTGCAGGATTGACTATTGAACCGCCGGTGCTTTCGCCAAGGCTGACATGAGGGAATGATGCAAGTTTACTTATTATTCCTGAGCCTGCTGAAGATCCGCCTGGGACGCGTGAAGGATCAACAGGATTTTTCGGGATGGGAAAATCATGGCCTGTATTTATACCAAAAGTTCCAAAACCGAACTCATCCTGCAAGGTCTTTCCTATTATGATCGCGCCTTCTGCAATCAACCGGTCTATAACAGTGGCATTGAACAATGGCTTGTACCCTTTCAGGATGCGGCTGGAGGAATGGGTCTCGATATCTTTTATGCAGATGCAATCCTTTACTGTGATAAAAAGACCCTTGAGTTTACCTTTAGGGTTCTCTTCCAAAGCTCTGGCTTGCTCAAGTGCCAGGTCTTCAGTGATCTCGGAGAAGATATTGTACTTTTGATCCAGTTCTTTGCATTCCTTCAGGACCTTTCTTGTCTGTTCTATCATTTTGCCTTAGGACCTATGATATATCCGTCTCTTGACCTTGCATTGCGAAGGGCTTGCTCCTGGGTGAGGGAATCCTTCTTCTCGTCTTCACGGAGCATGTTTCTCAGGTGAACCGGCTGGTAGCTTGGGTCCAAACCTTCTGTATCTATCTTATCAATCGATGAGAAACTTTCAAGAACTTCCTTTAGCTGAGGGGTGAATTCTTCCACTTCCTCATCTGTCAGGTTGAGGCGTGCAACTGAGGCAACTTTCCTGATGAGTTCCGGTGTCACTTCCATGGTATCTGCAATCTGCCTCTCGTTTATATTTTTATCCCTTGACAACTCCAAAGGGGCGTACTTTAGCAACAATGTTTCCTATGCCTGCTGCATGGCTTACCTTCACTACCTGGTCAATATCCTTGTAGACAAGAGGTGCTTCCTCGCATATCCCCTTTCTTGATGCTGCTTTTACGTAGATCTGTTTTCGCTCGAGCTCCTGGGAGATCTCATCTGCCCGGAACTGTTTTTTTGCAGCCATCCGTGACATGACACGGCCTGCACCGTGTGCTGTTGAACCGAAGGTCTGTTCTTCTGCTGTCTGTGAACCTACCAAGAGGTATGAACCTGTACCCATGCTTCCTGGAAGGATTATGGGCTGGCCTACATCCAGGTAATCTTTCGGGATATGCGGGCTTTGAGGGCCAAAGGCACGGGTTGCACCTTTACGGTGTGTCCAGACCTTTCTTTTGACTCCGTCTATCTCATGCTCTTCTTCTTTTGCTATGTTGTGTGCAACATCATATATGGTGCTGATTTTAGCCTCGGGAAAGAATTCAGTGAATGCCTTTCTCACCTGGTGAGCCATGATATGGCGGTTTGTCCAGGCGAAGTTTGCGGCTGCGCTCATTGCAGCAAAATAATCCCTTGCAAGCTTTGACCCTGCAGGTGCGTATATCAGGTCCTTTTCAGGAAGCTTTTGCATGATATCAGGATAGGTATCTTCCATCTTCCTGAGGTAATCTGAACAGACCTGGTGACCAAGGCCGCGGCTTCCTGAATGTATCATTACTACTATCTGCCCTTTTTGCGTGATACCAAAAACCTTTGCGATCTTAGGGTCATGAATCTCTTCCACTACCTGGATCTCAAGGAAATGGTTTCCTGCTCCAAGGCTTCCAAGCTGTTTTTTGCCCCTGGCTTTAGCACGGGGGGAGACCTTGTTTGCATCAGCGGATTTCATCCTGCCTTCTTCCTCACACATGATGATGTCCTCTTCAACACCATACCCATTATCAAGAGCCCATCTTGTCCCGAATGTGAGGACATCGTTGAGTTGCTTATCATCAAGTCGGATGGATGATTCTGAACCTACACCTGAAGGGACATTCCTGAAAAGGGAATCGAGTAGCTCTTTGATATTGGGTTCAACATCATCTCTTGTGAGGGTTGTTGCAAGCATCCGGACACCGCAGTTGATGTCAAAACCGATTCCTCCGGGACTGATACAGCCGTTCTCACGGTCTATTGCTGCAACCCCTCCGATGGGAAAACCATAACCAATATGGCAGTCAGGCATTGCTATTGCTTTCTTATATATGCCTGGAAGTGATGCCACGTTCTTGAGCTGTTCCACTGCCTTATCTTCAAGTTTCTCGAATAGCAATTCATTCAGGAAGAATTCAGCAGGTACTGTCATATTATCAAATGGTTCAAGCCTGTAGAGGAAATCATCAATCTTTCTTACTTTATCTTTCATTTTTCACCTAAATATCAACAACAACAGTTATAATCCACTTACCTTTACTGTGAGTGATGTCCATGTCACTATAAGTGACTGATTTCACATCACCCTCAATCTCATGATTCAGGATAGTATCACCATAGACAGTAGCCTTCAGATGATTGCCGATGATTTTTATGTCTGCATCAGCTGGTATGAAATGGTCTGTCTCAAACAGGAAAAGGCCTTCCTCCAAAAAATCGTAGAGCAAGGATTCTGTACGTCCTGCTGTCAATTCAACTTTCTTCTTTGCTATAGGTTCCACTTCCTCAACAGAGACAATGAGACCAAACATTGCACGAAGGGCGTTCCTGAAGGCTTCTTCAAGCGTATCGCCGTAGGCCCTGAACTTGGCGTCTGCTGTGTGGTCGAGATATTCATATTCCATGGTAATCACAAATAGGCTATCATATTTAAATCATTGGCAATACTTTCTTAGATAATACTGGAAGCCTTTCTCCACTGCTATCTTTGAGGCTTTAAGGCTGTTACGGCTGATGCCTGCAGTGCCCCAGGTGTCGCCGTTGTTGCTGAACTCAACATAAACCCTCACCGGAGAGTTCTGTCCATTCTCCTCTGCAATACGCATCTTGTAATCAGATAGGCGCATGTCCTTTATCCCAGGGAAATGGGGTGCAACAAGCTTTTGCAAGGAATCGTATATTGCCGCAACAGGGCCTTCCTTTCCTACCTTTGCAACAACAAGGTCAGGTTTATCATTCACACGGCCTTCTATCACTGCTTCGCTTGATTCATTCGTAAAATCCTCACTGAAAGCGCGCCATCCTGTTATCTGCATCATATCAGGCACTCCGAAATGCTTGTGCATGAGAAGATAACGTTCTGAAGGCATGCCTTCGATCTCATAACCTATGTCATCCATGTGCTTAAGTTCAGCAAGCGCTTCTTTTATGCGGGGGTCACCGGAATCAATATCAAAGCCTGCTTCTCCTGCCATTGCTATTATGTTGGAGCTTCCTGATTGCTTTGAATGGACGTAACGGGTGCGGTTTCCAACTATCAAAGGATCTATGTGCTCGTAAGAGGCTTCTTTTTCCATGCCACCAACATGAACTCCACCTTTGTGGGCAAAGGCTGACCTGCCTGTATATGGCTGGTAGGAAGGTGGCTTTATGTTTGCGTAGTTGTAGATGGTCTTGCTAACATCAACTGTTTTCTCAAGGTCGACTGGAAGGGAGACCCCTTTCTTTATCATGAGGTTGGGGATTATGGATGAGAGATTAGCATTGCCGCAGCGTTCTCCTACTCCATTGATTGTCCCCTGGACCTGGTTGATGTAGGGTACAGCAATTATACTGTTTGCAACTGCCATGTCACCATCGTTATGCATGTGAACACCAAGGTTCTGCCTTGCAAAAGAACCTGCAACGTGCTCAACTGTCTCCAATACCTGGGAGGGAAGCATGCCTCCATTAGTGTCACACATCACAAGCCTGGATGCTCCGGCCTCATGCGCTTTCCTAAGGCAGGCAAGAGCATAATCAGGGTCGTCTGCAAACCCATCAAAGAAATGTTCTGCATCAAAAAAGACCTCAAGACCCTTGCCTTTAAGGTATGCAACGCTGTCATGGATAAGCTCAAGATTCCTTTCGAAACTGCAGCCTAGCTGGTTTGTCACATGGGTTTTCCAGGTCTTGCCGAATATACAGGCGGTACTGACACCAGAATCTATTATCCCTTCCAGGTTTGGATCATTTCCAGGTGTAAGGTTCTTGTTGTGGGTCGCTCCAAAGGCAACCAGAGTCGCGTGCTTCAATGGAGGGGCTTGCTGGAATGTCTGCTTGTCAGAGTCATTGCTGGAGGGCCATCCTGCTTCGATATAATCAATACCATAATCATCAAGAATCTTTATGATGCGAAGCTTTTCTGATGTTGTAAAATTGACTCCTTCTGCCTGTGCACCGTCCCTTAGCGTGGTATCATATATCTCCATCTTTTACACCCCTTCAGCACATAAGCAACTCAGAAAGAAACAACCAAGCAGCTCATGTGCCTGGTCTTATTGAATAATAATAGCACAAATATTAAAGAATCCTATCCTTATAATATCCTGTGCCATCCTTGGAAGAAAGGACATGTAATATTTAAACCTTTTTGCCTAAACCTTTTTGCCAGTAAGTTTTAAATAAGCTGAAAATAAATAAAAAGATATGAAGTACTATATTTACTATATCTTAATCATCGTGGCTCTTGTCTCTGGATGCGCAAGCAATATCGAGCCCCAGTCTTTGCCTGAAAGATATTCTGTACCTAAAGGGACGGACTTGCCTGATTCAAAGCTTCATATACCGGATAAGATAACCCTTGAGGCTGAAAAGGAAGATAAGGTCCATATAGGAATAAAAAATACAAAAAACAAGACACTCTGCTTCTACCTGCAACCAACATGCAAGGTTGTCCTAGGTGGACTTGACTGTGATACAAAGACAATGACTGAGAATTCTGATTATTACTGGGAATGGTTTCATCTTCCTGAATCCGTCTACCTGAAACCTTTTGAAGAGATAGCTATTGCAGGGATCATGACACCGAAAGGCAGCCAGGATACATATCTTGGAACACTCAAGGCATGGATGGGGGAACCTGCAGAAAAAAGCTGCCCTTCCATCCAGTACTATAATGAGAAAAAAGACCTATCCCTTTATGCTGAAGAGGATTTCCAGATAACACTAGAGTAATTTATTTAAAGCGCGAACAATTCAGGATAAGAATGCGGATTTTAAAGAGACTAAGAAAGGAATCATCTGTGGATGGACGCAGTGTAGTAAGGAAGGAAAGGGAATACTTCGTACGGGATGAGAACAAGGATTTCCATTCTGATTCGGGGATAATATCAAAAGAGGATCTTGCAAAACCTGATGGTACATTGTTCACCTCTAACAAAGGAATGGAATTCGTGGCTTTCAAACCCCAATTCATTGATTTCTACAGGAAGATATCAAGGGCAGCCCAGGTCATCCCTTTAAAGGATGTGGGAACAATAATAACAAAGACCGGGATCTCAGAAGACTCCAGGGTTGTTGATGCGGGTGCAGGTTCAGGGGCGCTTGCACTGATGCTTGCTCATTTTGCAGGAGAGGTAACAACTTATGATATAAGAGAGGACCATCTTGAAAGGGTCAGACAGAATGCAGAATACATGGGTATAGAGCTTTCGATAAAGAATGGCAATATCTATGAGGGAATCGAGGAGAGGGATCTGGACTGCATGACTCTTGATCTTCCTGAACCGTGGGAAGCGCTAAATACAATCCGCCAGAGCCTGAAGGTAGGAGGATTTGTGGTGGTATATAACCCTTCAATAGTCCAGATCACTGATTTTGTAAACAGTCTTGAGCAATGGCTTGAGGTCCAGACGATAGTGGAGATCAATGAGAGGGAATGGGAGATAAAAGGGCGCAAGGTCAGGCCCAAGAGGCCCCAGATCTATCACAGCGGGTTCCTGTGCTTTGCAAGGAGGGTGATGAGATGAGTTTTGAGCTGCTTCTCCAGCCATTCAAGGCGCAAAGGAAGCCATATGTAATGATCCTTTTTGCATTCCTGGTATCAAGCATTGCAATAATCCTGTCATTGAAAATATTTCCAAGATGCTCTTCACTTCTCATAGTAACATTCAGCATAATCCCTTTGATACCTATAATGGTAAAGCTCATAGAGATAGAAGAGTCGCGACTGGAGAAGTCAAAAAGATGGTACAGGCTCAAGAACTACAGCATCATAAGGATATACGCGCTGCTTTTCATCGGCTTCATAATATCTTTCTCTTTATGGTATACATTCCTTCCTTCGGAGAAATCAGAGGAACTCTTCAGGGAACAGATACATAGCCTGGAGATGGAAGAGAACCTGGAACCTATGTGCGATAGTGGAATCCTCTCAAAATACATAGATGAATATACGATCAAGGACTGTAAAGTAAGGGATTACGGGGATGATGGAAGACTCGAATATATCGTATACGTGGAGAACAAGAGCGAGCCTTTGATATTCGTACCTGAGACAGAAGAGTTCCATGAAAGACGTGCCTTCATGCGAAACCATTATTTCACCCATAATTTCCAGTTATTGTTTTTCATATTCCTGACATCATTCATTTTCGGGTCAGGGGCTTTATTCATACTTGTATGGAATGCTTCGATAATCGGGGTATACATAGGAGAGATCGCAAACAGGGCGATGCATTTCATAACCTCACCACTGGGAAAGGTTGCAGTGTATTTCAAGACACTTCCTGTTTCCCTGGGAGGACTGCTCTTGCACGGCATATTTGAGGTGACAGGTTTTTTCATTGCTGCGCTTGCAGGAGGGATCCTTTCGGTTGTGCTGATAAGACATAATATAAGGGACAAGCATGTGCTCAAGATTTTCCTTGACAGCGTGATGCTTTTCGGAATAGCAACTGTCCTCATATTCATAGGAGCATTTATAGAGAGTTGGTAAGAATGGTAAGAGATGATAATATTGCAGGAGCACTGGCATACTTGCTGGTAGGAATAATCTGGTTTTTTGCAGATGAGAAGATGAAAAAAAGCAAGCTTGCAAAATTTCACGTGAAGCAGGCAATAAACCTCTACATATTTGCTGCGTGCCTGTCGTTTGTGGCAGGGATCCTGATAATAACAGTATTCCTTATACCCATAATCCATTTCCTGACTTTGATTGCAGGGCTGATAGGGATAATAAATGCGCTTAACAGGCATAAGACTCCAATACCTTTGATAGGGAAATTTGCTGAAAGGTATCTTACTTTTTGAGAATTATCCCTACGGGGCAATGATCCGAACCGTAGATATCATCCCTGATGAAAGCGTCCTGGAGTCCTGAGTGCAGCTTTCTTGATATGCAGAAGTAGTCAAGGCGCCAACCTATATTCTTTTCCCTGGCGTTGAACCTGTAACTCCACCAGGTGTAATTGCCTGGTTCCTGGTTGAATTCGCGGAAGGTGTCTATGAAGCCATTCTCAATATAGCGGGTGAAGCCTTCCCTTTCTTCATCTGTAAAGCCTGCGTTCCTGCGGTTCTGTTTTGGACGTGCAATATCTATTTCCTTGTGGGCAACGTTAAAGTCACCGCCCACAATGACTGGTTTCTTGAATGACAGGAGGTAGTCCAGGAAATCCCTGTCCCATCCCTGACGGTATTCAAGGCGGGTAAGGCCGCGCTGGGAGTTAGGTGTATAGACATTTATCAATATGAAATCCTCGAATTCAGCTGTTATGACCCTTCCTTCATTGTCTTCCCCAAATGTGACACTCAATGGTTTCTCTTTTGTGAGCAGAGCTGTGCCTGCATAGCCTTTCTTCTCTGCATCATTCCAGAACTCGTAGTATGAGGAATCCAGCGTGAAGTCCTGCACCTTTGTCTCCTGGAGGAGAAGGATGTCAGGCTTTTCCTTTTCCAATATTTCGTTGAATCCATGGCGGATTGCTGCTCGAATTCCGTTAACATTCCATGATAGTATGCGCATGATTCACACTGTTTCTTCTTTATTTATATTTGTTTGTGTTTATCATATTCTTGTAACATTCATGGTATTGTCGCAAGAATTGAAATTTATTCTTAGTTAATACTGATGCTTTTGCATGAGGATACCAAAGTGAATCAGGCCTTCAATTATTCCTGAGACATAATAGCCATTGAACTCATCAGACCCTTTAGCGATATAGATGTTGCCTGTAATCTGCTTTTCTGTTGCTACACGATTGACTTCATCCCTTACCTCATCGATTGCGTTACGCACCAGAATGGCCTTGTATCCTGCTGTGAGTGGCTGCAAGTCATTTCCGCTGTCCCCGCAGTAGATCACCTGTTCCTTTGAGAGCGAGAGTTTCTTTCGCAAGAACTCAAGGGCGTTTTCCTTATCAACACATTGAGGGAGGATATCGATAAGCCCGACACCATGTGCCTCATCAATGCTGTAGATTATGTTTGCGTGCTCACATACTTTTTGTATTGATTCCCTGACTGATGCAAGCTGTAAATTTTCAAGATCATCAACATAATAACTGAGCTTGAACCTGTTCTGCTTATCCTCTTCCTGGAGCCTGAGACCTTCTATTCCTGAAAGGGCTTCCTTGAATGTATCAAGAGCCCAATTCTGAGTATTCTCTTCAATATAACTTATCCAGTCTGTGTCCTCCTTGTAGTCCTTATCATAGATCCTGGTCCCTACCTCTGCGATTATGTATGCAGGAGAGGGGGTATTGAATTCTTCCATGCCTTCACGTATGAGAGCAAGATGCCTGCCTGTGACAAAGGCAAGTTCAACATCTTCAGAAGAGATAATCTCCCTGAACCGTTCCATTGAACCGTCGTATTCCTGGTTTCCATTGGGAAACAAGGTCCTGTCAAGGTCTGTTGCAATCAGATACATCATATCACTTCCTTGAAGACTTTAAGATAGCGGCGGGCGGCCTTTTTCCATGAGAAATTCTTTCTTGCATTCTTTATCCCGTTATCAGATATTCTCTTCCAGAGTCTTTTGTCACGGCAAAGAGTTTTCATCTTAGCAGCCATGTCTTTCTTGTCTTTGGGATTTATCAAGAGACCATCTTTCTTGTCTGTTATTATCTCGGTTGGACCTCCGTTGTTTGTTGCAACAACAGGGACGCCACAGGCGCTTGCCTCAACAACTGTAAGACCGAATGGTTCTATCAGGGCGGGGTTCACAAAGATGCCTCCTTTGCTTGCAAGATAGCGGTAGTACTCAGGAACCTGGGTTGCATAATCAAGTGAGATTCCCGGAATTGCTACGTGACCATACAATGAGTGCTTTCGCATGATACGATTGAACTCATCGATTACAGGCTGAGACTCTCCTCCATACGAGAGGGTATTTGCAAATATCAGAAGATTTGCCTTATCCTTTATTGATGCGAACGCCTCTAGAAGACCTGTTATGTTCTTTCTCCGATCCATCCTGCTAAGTACGCTTATCATCTTGCGGTCGGGATAACGGAGGTGCTGCTTTCTTATATTGTCAAGCAATCCGAAAACTGGTGTTTCTTTCTTTGGTGGATGGAATTTCTTCAGGTCGATACCTGGCGGAATGCAACGGAACTTTCCTTCAACAGTATCATAACCGCTGTATTGCTGGCGGATCTCTTCTGTTGTGCTTGCAACAATCGCTGCAGCATTATCGATCGCTTCCTGTTCAGCTTTTATCCGCTTATCAAAATGGTATGCCTTATAGCGTGCCTTGTTTGACTTGTTTACTCCCAAACGCTGCATCTTGGGAATCCCAAGGCTATGGCCTGTATGAACCTGAGGGCGCTTGTAGTGTTTTGCAAGCCTGGCACAGACCTGGCCGGAATCTGCATAATTACTCTGGAAAACATCAGGCACACGTTTGATGTATCGTTTTGTATTTTCTATGAATTCATCCAGATAAGGCCAGAGATCGACTTTCTTGAGATACTTCCTGGGACCGCATTCGATGCGAACAATAGAAACATTGTCAGTAACCTTCTCTATCTTCTCATCGTAACCAGGATATTCAGGATCGATTATGCGACGGGTAATGATTTCAACCTTATCAACACCATCAAGAGAACCAAGGGCTTTTGCAAGCTCAAGGACATATACAATCTGTCCACCTGTATCCTCATCACGACCCAGTTCAAGGTCATGACCCCTGAAAAGACCATGCATGGAGTGCAATTGGATGTATAGACCCATCTTTTTTACCTCTTTGTCTCTTCTGGGGAAAGCAGTATTAAAAAGTTTCGATAGGGTTGAGTTTTTCGAATAATTCCGGCATCGACTTCGGCCGGATTTCCTTTTTAAGAAGAGGTGACATCCCCGTAAGGGACCTCCCCCTGTCACCTTATATAGGGACATGAATCGGCCTTCGTAATAATGATGCATTTTTTCGAAAAACTCGATAGGGTTCATGGAATATAAGAACATAGGCAAACTTTTAAAAAAAACAGATAAATCCAAAGGTATGAGGTGTAATTATGCCAGTAGAAAAAGGAAATACCATAAAAGTAGAATATACAGGAACTCTTGATGATGGAACTGTTTTTGATAGCAGTGAAAAGCATGGTCAGCCGCTTGAATTCAAAGTAGGAGAAGGCTCAGTCATCAAAGGAGTCGATGATGCTGTTTTAGGAATGCAGGTCGAAGAGGAAAAGGACGTGCATGTAAAATCAGAAGATGCTTACGGAGAACCTAATGAGCAACTCAAACAGACCGTTCCAAGGGACAAGATGCCTGAGATGGAAGAAGAGATAAAGCCAGGAATGGTGCTTGTAGCCCAGACCCCTGACGGAAAAAAGCTTCCAGCAACTGTTGTGGATGTCAATGATTCAGAGATAACACTAGACCTGAACCATCCATTGGCAGGAAAGGATCTTAACTTCAAGCTTAAGATTACTGAAATCTCTGAGGGAGAAGAAACTCCTGAAGAATCAGAAGAAGCCAGTGAAGAGAATCCAGAAGAATAGATTTTAGGAATAATATAATTTTCCTTCTCTTTTTTGTTTTTGATCCATCTGAGAACCGGGCTTATTAACCCTTGGACGATGGTTTTCAGGGTCACGGCGAAGTGTTGTGTTAAGTCCTGTAAGGAAGCGGTTCATGCCGTCTCCCATGGTATAAGGGCCTGATGAGATACCTTTTTTTGCAGGTTCACCATCAAAGATCACGAGAGAATCAGAGATATAATCTATGAAAAGAAGATCGTGATCCACTACAAGGCATGATTTCCCTTTCTGTTCCATGAAATCACGAATTACCCTTGATGCCACTAGGCGCTGCTCCACATCAAGGTAGGCTGATGGCTCGTCAAGCAGGTAGAGGCTTGCATCTCTTGATAGTGCAAGGGCGATTGATACCTTCTGGAGTTCTCCACCGGAAAGCTGGTTGACCTGCTTGAGTAGCAAGGGCTTGAGCTCCATTGGCCGGATAATAAGGGCTTCGTATTTTTCCAAGGCAACAGAAAGCAGATTCTGGACAAGCTCTTCTGAGTCAGAGACAAGGTACTGTGGCTTGTAGGAGACAGTAACTGATTCATCCATCTCTCCTGTGTCAGGTTTCGTGACACCTGCCAGGAGTTTGACAAAAGAGGTCTTACCTATACCGTTGGGACCTAATATTCCACTTACCTCGTTCTTTTTCAATTCTCCAGGTGAAACTGATAAGGAAAAATCGCCAAGCTGCTTGTTCAGATCTCCCCAACTGATTGCCTTTTCCTTCTTCAGGATATCAGTAGGAATCTTTTCCTCGAATGTGAGGGGCTTATCGCGAAACCTTACATTCTCTTCCCTGAGATAACCTGAGAGGTAGGTGTTTATACCTGATTTTGTCGCTTTTGGCTGGGAGACTATACCATAGCAAGCGGGCTTTCCGTACATGATGTGGATATTGTCTGTCATGTAATCAAGGATGACCAGGTCGTGCTCTACAACCATTACTGCAACATCCTCTTTTGCCAGCTCACGGATGAAACGGGATACCTTGATCCGCTGCTTTATGTCAAGATAGGAGGTTGGTTCATCAAAAAAGTATACATTCGCGTCTTTCAGTGCTGCTGCAGCGATCGCAACACGCTGGAGTTCTCCACCAGATACGTCTTTTATGTCTGTATCAAGGATATGCGAGAGTTCAAGGATCTCAACTATTCTTTCAAAACCGTCTTTCTCATCAACCTTTTTCAGAAGGTCTCTTATTGTCCCATCCTGGAAGCGGGGTATCATCTCTACCTGCTGGGGCTTGTAGGAGACTGTGATCTTGTCTGATGATAATTTCTCAAAGAATAGCTGAGCTTCTGTACCCTTGAAAAAATCAATGAGCTCTTTTGGTGTTGCTTCTTTCCCGTCCTCTCCAAGGTTGGGTTTGAGGATTCCTGAGAGGATCTTTACTGCAGTGGACTTTCCGATACCGTTTCTTCCAAGCAGGCCAACCACTTTTCCGAAAAGGGGTACTGGAAGGTTATAGAGATGAAATCCGTTCATCCCATATTGATGGATAGGAGTATTATTGAGTTCTTCTGGAAGATTTATTATGGAGATCGCATCAAAAGGACACCTGTTGGAGCAGATACCGCAGCCTGTGCAGAGATCTTCCTCTATTGCTGCCTTTCCTTCTTCATCCTTCCAGATGCATTCTTTTCCTGTCCGGTTCACAGGACAGAGTTTCATGCAGAGGTCACCGCATTTGGTGGGGCTGCACTTCTCCTTTTCAACAATAGCTATTCGCGTCATCAATCAGGAAGAAATGGAGGCTCTTAATAAATCTTGCTCTGAAAGATTTACA
Organism: Candidatus Woesearchaeota archaeon; assembly: GCA_046496745.1. Taxonomy (GTDB): domain Archaea; phylum Nanobdellota; class Nanobdellia; order Woesearchaeales; family JACJVW01; genus JBNJGT01. Next base: position 20,457 of record JAWOGQ010000101.1, read on the forward strand.
ATAAGAAGACCTCAAAGCTTTTTAATAATAAATGATTTATCAAGGGCATGAAAGAGTTCATTGATTCGTTGATATCAGAATACGGGTATCCTTTTGACTATGACCGGATGTGTGCTGACAAGAACATAAGATATTTTGAATCAGAGTTCATAGTGGTGCCATTCACACAGATCTGTGAGGGTTACGAGATATTCAACCATGAGTTCTCTGATGAGAAAGTTAAAGAATATTTCAAGCTGCACGAGTTAGGGCATGCTCTTTTAAAGCATACGAAAGCTGATGAGGACCAGGCAAACGCGTTTGCGGGAGCTTTTGTTGATAATATTGACGGAATCATAAATGAGGCAAGAAAGGAACTTCTTTCAAAGGAAGAGGTGCTTATCATGATAAAGCGGCCTGATGCATACGAGAGGGTGATAGAGGATATCAGGAAAGGTGAACCTATGCATCCTAGATACCAAAAGCAGTATCAAACTCGCGCATCTCCCGGATCTTATTCAGGAAATGGGTTCCTTTCTCTGTGATTGTTATATACTCATTCTTCTTATCCTTCACTTTTTCAATCACTGAGCGTTCCATCAGCTCATCAAGATAGAGATTCATCTGCTTATGAGAAAGATTCGCCTTATACATAAGATGCGTAGGCTTTATGTATCCGCCTTTGCGTTGGATCGCTATTAGCATATCATATATTATGTCAGTGCGACTTCTTTTTTTTGCCATTGTAAAGTACCGTGAAAAAAGTGATCAATAATATGAGGTAGCCTATGAACTGGATAATCTCTGCTGCTACATAATAGACTGGTGTTGTCTGGAAAACGAAGATTGCCTGGCTTAGCGCTATCACAAAAAAGCTTATCATCAGGTTTCTTGTGGTGACAAGACCATTTCTCAGGTAGATCTGGTAATATCTCCAGGTCATGAGGAGCAGGAGAACAAGCGAGGTCAGGTGGAATGCGAAAAAACTGTTGTGGCTGAAATATGTTATCATGAAGAACAGGAAAAGGATTATCACTGTGTCTGAAAGCGTTTTTCTTTCCTGGTAGACTGAGTATAGGAAATAAAGCCCTGCTAGATGAGCTAAACGGTAAAAGGAGAATCCCAGTGCAAACATTATGTAAGAGAGGCGTATGCCCTGGAATGTGTTGTCTGCAACTGCTGCAACCACCTCAATGTCGCGGAGATGGAGAAGCTGGTAATAGTAGATGACCACATAGGTCATTATCTTTGCAAGAAATGATGCGGCAAGAAGTGAAAATGATACTGCCATGAGCTTGTGTTCAGTCCTCTTGTTTATCCTGTAGAACTGGAAGGTGACTGCAGCGATTGCGAAAAGCGCGAAAAAACTTACAAGATCGATAAGCAGATCCTTTCCCAGGAACCATTGGGGGCTGAAAACGAAGGGCGCCATGAGGGTATCAATCCTTATAGGTTTAAAAAAGTTATGACTTGATGTTTTTAAAAAAATTGTGAATAATGCATCTAGATTTTTTCTTCATATTCTATTTATAATATTAAAGCCTGTTAATGTTTGAGGTGATACAGATGCGGGTTCCAGGCCATTTCAAGGGACTAAGCAGGCAAGAGATTGATTTCTTGCTGCAAAAAGACAAATACCTGAAACTAAGAGAAAACTTATAAACAAACCCTGTTTTTTTTCTTTCATGCTAATAGGTATAGTAGGGAAACCTAACTGTGGGAAATCGACATTCTTCAAGGCAAGCACTTTGATGAACGTGGAGATCGCTAATTATCCTTTCGCGACAATCAAGCCAAACCAGGGTGTGGGTTTTGTCAGGGTCGAATGCGTCTGCAAGGAATTCGGGCAGACCTGCAATCCCCGTGAGGGATTCAGTGTAAATGGAACACGTTTTGTACCGGTTAATATCATAGATGTTGCAGGGCTTGTTCCGGGAGCTTATGAAGGAAAAGGTATGGGCAACCAGTTCCTTGATGACCTGCGACAGGCAGACTGCCTGGTCCATGTCATTGATGCAAGCGGAGGGACAAACGAGAAAGGAGAGCCTGTAGAGGCAGGAAGCTATGATCCCGGAGAAGACATAAGATTTCTTGATCATGAGCTTGACATGTGGTACATGGGGATATTCCGAAGGGTTTGGGATAAATTCTCAAGGACCATAAGACAGGAGCAGGCTGATCCCGCTAAGGCGATCGCAAAACAGTTCTCAGGGCTAGGTGTGACAGAGGACCTTGTAAAGGAAACTTTCGCAAAACTAAAACTCCCGCAGGACCTTACTGCATGGAGTGATGAGGACCTGAAAGCGGTTGTCACTGAGTTCCGGAGAGCAACAAAACCGATGGTCATCGCTGCAAACAAGGTTGATACAGATACAGGAAAAAAGAACCTGAAAAGCCTGAAAGAAAGGTTTCCCGAACATAATATAATCGGGTGTTCAGCTGAATCTGAACTGGCACTGAAGGAAGCTGCAAAGCATGGAATGATAGAGTACGTGCCAGGAGACAGATCTTTCAGTGAGAAAGGAGAGTTGACAGATGCCCAGAAGAAAGGGCTTGA
>JAWOGQ010000028.1:0-14835 GCA_046496745.1 Candidatus Woesearchaeota archaeon
ATTAAAAAAGTTGGGATTTGGGAGCAGCGAAATCAAAAACCTTCGCAAATGTCGGGTGGTGAATGCCAGCGTACTGCGGTAGTAAGGGCCATGGTTAACAAACCCGAACTCTTGCTGGCCGATGAACCCACGGGGGCACTCGACGAAGAAAACGCCGATGCACTAATCGAATTGCTGATGAAATTAACCGACGAAGAAGGCATAACACTGATAACCGTAACTCACGCCGCTGATTTGGCCGACCAGATGGATAAAAAGTACACTTTGAAAAGCGGGAAGTTGGTTTAGAGTTTCGGGTTTAATGTTCAAAGTTGTGCAGAAGATATATTGAAAATTACTTGATAATTTTGGATGACCTGTCAGCGTTCCCAACCTGACAGCGTCAGGTGAAAATATTGCTAAATGGATGTCTTTACAAATTAACTTACGTAACTAACTTCTATATTCGTATATTTTTCTTCTGGCAAAAAATACAAAGTTGCAGATTTTTGCAAGGAAAAGATAGCCCGTCTAAAAGCAAAAGCAATTATGATAAAGGGAAATGTCAATGGCTACATCAAAAAAAACCCTGAAAAATCGGTATTGATTGCTGCGGGAACAGGGGTAGCTACTGGGGTCTTCACAACAACCATGATGCGAAGGAAGCATTAGGATTGTCAGATAAATCACATTTTTGCTATGCCCTTATGTGATTGATGCCTTTGACAGATTAAAGGAGGACTTAGGTTGATATAAGCAAATAATTCCTATTGACTTCTTTAATATCGCTACCATATGTATAAGAACTTCAAGATAGAGAGAAGACTCCAATAGAAAGGGAGAAGATTATAGCCAGACATAAGTCATGTAGATTTGGTGGTATAATGTAATCAGTATTATGTTCATAAAAAGTCATAAAAAGTAAAACGAGGTGGTTTCAATGCCAAAAAAATATGAGTACCATAAACAGAATGACTATCCAGGAGAGAGGATAGCAGAAAGAAAAAGAGTAGCTGCTAGAAAGGAAGAAGCTGATAAGACCTATGATGAAAAAATTGCAGAGAAAGGCAGGACTGAAAAACGCAGAGCAAACGCAAGAGTTGCCAGAAAAGGCAGGAAAGATGAAAAGCTTATGGATTCAGAAGTGAAAAGAAGCAGTGATAGGGCTGCAAGAGTCAATAGGAAAAGGAATACTGCAGACACGATTGGTCTGGTAGTAATTGCAGGGTTGATTGTCATCCTATTGGCCGGGGCTGTTTGGGGTTCTATGGCCATGCAAAAACAGTCTGATGAGATCGATGCACAGTCTGAGGAGATAGATTATCTGAACTCACAACTGGATAAAGCTAAGTCCGACATTCAGCAATTGAGTATTGCAAATAGTGAAATTACAGGAGACACAAAACCTCCGGAAATACTCTATCTATCTCCATTGACCTCAGTGTATCCTTCAAATAACCAGATGGATGTCCCTGTCCGTGTACCGATAACTGTTATGTTTAGTGAAGACATGGACCCATCTACAATAAATGAAGAGACTTTTAAGGTAGAGCAGAGGGGTACACCAGAAGATGGAGAGGCAAGATCATTGCAGCTCAAAGGATTAGTTACCTATAGTGACCGTAAAGCCACGTTTACATCAGATGAGAGATTTTACCCCAACCAGATATATGGAAATGTGTTTACAGTGACTGTAACAGATGAAGTGAAAGATATTGCAGGTAATTCCCTTCAGAACGATTATATCTGGAGCTTTACCACAGGTAGCAATCCTTTCAACACAGATGGAACAACCTCTCAGACAGGCTAATTTTTTGATAAAGGAGGGAAAAAGATGGCAATAATAGAAGTGTTAATCGGATTTTTGATAAGCTTGGTAGTATCAGCAATAATAATCTATCTGGCTACAAAATTGTTTGGAGAGAAAGAGGGATTCAGCACAGCAATATTAGCTTCGCTTATAGGTGCAGTAATATTCGGCCTTGCATCCTTTTTATTGGGTATAGGCTGGGTTGCTTCATTGATTGGAGGTGTTGCTTGGCTGATCGCTCTCAGTAACTTATACGATATGGGTTGGTTGAAGTCTTTGGTTGTTGCTGTGATAATCTGGATTATCTCAGCTATTGTCAGCCTGGTTTTACCAACTATTGCAGGACCAATCTAAGGGTGAATGAGTTCCTTGGATTGGTGATTTAGGTATCTTAGGGGGGTGCGAAAATGGAAAGGAAAAATGAATATCGATTTAAAGAGTTGCTTGGCTGCATATACAAGGATGAGAGTTTGTATTATACACCAAGAAAACAGGTAAAGCTTTGATCCCCTTTTTGGGGATCACTTTTAATGGCTGAATTGGAGTGTATTGCAAGCGGTGGCCTTTATTATTCAAGCACATCATATGAAAGATAGAATCTTATTATGGCATTTACCGGATTGATCTTGGTGGCCCTTTAATGAATTTCTCATCATAGGTGGATCCCTGGGTTTTTCAACTAGGCTTTACATACAGACTTTCCCTTAACCACTAGCACTCTAGGGATTTGGCAAGACACACGATTTGCCAGTAAAATAACACTATATCTCAAAGGTCCAGAAAAACTTTTAAACAGGGCAAATCACTCAATCTGATATGAATAAGATTGGCTTTTCAACAGGAGCGATCCATACATGGGATAGTTCTATCAATAGGCAGATTGAAATTTTAAGATCCATCAGGATGGATGCTATCGAGATAAATTTTGCAAAAATCTCAGACTTGGATGAAGAACTAACAGACGAGAATATTGCATATGTCAGGTCTCTTGATTATGTCTCGATTCATGCCCCTTTTTTTGACGAGAACAGAAAAGAGTTATATTATGATAATAATTCAGCAATAAAAAAAGCATTGTTTAAATTAGAAAAGTTATCTCAGAAATTAAACGCACATGCAGTAGTATTTCATCCAGATCTGATAAAGAATTATTCAATTCTTGAAAATCTTATCATCTGTATAGAGAACATGCCTGTAAAAAGAGATATTGATATTGATTCTTTTTCAGATATAATCAAAAAACACCCTAATAAGATCGTCTTGGATACAGCTCACGCATTGAGTTTTAATGATGGCACGATCTCAGAAATGATTTTGAGATTCAAAGATAAGATTTCACATGTCCATTTCAGCGATAGAGGTTTCTCAGAACACAAACAAAAGATTAGCTGTCATCAGCAGTTGCTTTTTTGTGATGACTTGGATAAATTTGAAGCATTAAAAGAATTAAGTTGTCCCATTATCATAGAAGTTTCAATACCGGATAAGATACATGATATTGATAATCTGAGAAGAGAATATGATGTTGTTAACAGATTCTTTAATGGAAATTAGCTCCCTGCCAAAATCCTAGTTACACCTGTCTAATGCTTGGTATGAGCCAGTTTCTCAAGTTCAGAGATATACTTTTTTAACTTTCTTATGAATTTTGCCCTTTCATTTTTGTCTTTGATTGGTTTCAGTCTGTATCTTAACGCATCATGGATTATGTGATTCTCATCTTTAATTGATTTTGCTAATCTTCCCCAATGATGCGGAGGATTTTTTCCTTTCCAGATCTGTTCATTCTCAACTAACCAGAATACCTGTTTTACCAAATCAGAAAAACCAAATTTATTTTTTTCATATCCCGGGAGAAAGATTTCTTTAAATGCGTGCAACATGCCTCTCAAATGCCCCTCCCGAGAGCCCTGATGAAAATCGCTCTTATCTAGTTTCTCTCCATAAAGTAGTTTATAATGGTCAAGATGCTGAACTGTCCTGCTAGGGCTTGCTCGTAATTTGTTTCCATGCTTTGTTTTTTTATTGCGTTTCAGTTCCCAAAGAGAATATCCTGAAAACTGTATCTGAGGTTTATATCTATCACCATATTTTCCTTCCAACTGTTGTAGATTCTTCAGATATTTGCTTTCCTTTAATATTGTCACTGTATCGACATCGCTTTTCTTATTCATCTCTCTTCTGACAAAACTACCCTTAGCATAAATCGCCACAATCTGTTCTTTTGGGATCTCATTTAGGAGTATCTTTCTCCCAGTTTTTATTGACTTTATGGCAGACTCTTCTAGTTTGGTTTTTCTTTTCCAATCATTCCAAAAGTTGGACATGGATTATCTTTCCCATTTTCACTTTATATTTCTTTTGTGTGTCTCAAAACAAAATCTAAGACTTTTAAGAGAATTCTGGACTATCTGATTAAATAGGTAATGCTCAGGATTTATTCCACATTCATAACAACATATCCTAAATTGATTTTTTCTGAACTCACTTCATCTTCAATCGGAATTCTGCCGCTTTCATTTATTGCCCTTTCTAGATTCCCATATGCTTGTTGAGCTAATTTTACAAACTCATCATTTGTTACACCTTGCGGTATTTTGGGAACTGGTGCTCCAACATAAGCAAAATAACCACCATGAAAGGGTCTGAATGACTTTGGCATTTCTCCATGAGAATTTTCAAAAATATAAAACATTACTCCATTATCCGCCTGCCCAACTAGTCTGTCAAGATCAGGGCAACCAGCACATAAATGATCAAAATTTGCTCTTGAAAGTGTCAATTCATATTGTGGTTTCTTATCCACTATAGACAATTTTACTTGCATTACCGGATGCATTTCTGTTTCCATAGGTTTAAGAAAACTTCTAATATTAATAAATGTATAGCTTCACTTTTCACGCAGAAACTACCTAAATGATCCCTCAAAGACCTTCTCAACTTCATCATGGCTATAAAGTACAGGAATCCTGAATTCAGGGATCTTGCTTCTTCCTTGGACAGGTATTACTAATTCCATCTCATCAGCATAATCCTCCCAGCTTATCAGAACTAACTCATCCAGCCCGGCATCTATTGCTGCATCAACAGAATCATGGTAGACTACATTGGTCTCTTCAGGAAGATACTGCCTGACTTCACTTGCAGCAGTGTGGACTGTACTTCCCGCAAGTTCCTCCATGCTTATGAACCTTTTCTCATTCCCGACCAAGGTCAGTCCATCCCTTAGCCTCTTTTCATACGCATCAGTTTCATAGGACTTTGCAATCCTGCCCACAAGTATCACATCAACTTCACCAGCATTAAGTGCAGAGATAGCAGAGCTTGTTGAGGCATAACCCTTTAGGGATACATGACTGTTATTTTCTGCAATATCTCCCGCAATATTTGCCATTGTAGGACAATACCCCAACACAATATCCTTTACGCCTATTGTCTCATCAGAATCATCTGTCTTCTCAGTTACACATCCAGCCAAAATAAACACAAGAAATAATATAATTAAAATCTCCAATCTCATTTTCTTAAGGCCTCTGCAAGATCATTTGGACCAAACCCTATGATCTCAACATCATTCTTCTCAATGAAATCACCTAACACTTTTTCAACATCCTCAACCTTGACCCCTATCAGCAACCTTTCAATATCTTCCAGGGCAGACTCAGGATGCACAAAAAAATCACCTGTTATCCTGATAGATTGGATAGTTTCCTCTATCTCAGCCTCAATCTGCAATAGTTTACCGTTTAAAACCTTGTGTTCAATCATCGCATATAACTCCATTCCTTGCCTGCATATTTTGCGCGTAACCTTTCAGCAAGCCTGAGTTCATGATCTGTGAGCTCTTGTTCTTCAGATCTCGCATTGAATGTATCCTCAAATCCCTTGATCATAGCAGCCTCCACCTCTTCAATAGATACATTCCCTATCTGCTCATTCACTGATGTGACCCTTTCCTCAGCGGATTTGATCATCTTATCCTTAATCTTCTCATCAGAGATCCTCAGAAACGAGAACATCTTCTCAACCTCAACATCCATCAATATGGTCCCATGCTGAAGCACAATCCCCTCTTTTCGTGTTTGCGCATTGCCGGATATCTTTTTCCCATTGACAATGATATCATTTATCTCCTTGAATTCAGCCTTGATCCCCAGAAGTCCAAGCCCCTTCACCAGGGCACCACATATCATGCGATAGGATCCAACGATATCCTTTGGAACCTCCCTCTCGCTTATTGCAAAAGAGTAGGTCAGTTCCTTATCATGCAGGATCGCCCCTCCCCCTGTATATCTCCTGACAATATCAACATCCTTTGCTTTTTCAAGGTCAATCTCCTGTTCAAGGCTCTGGAAATATCCTATTGTAAGACATGGTGGCTTCCATGTAAAGAACCTTAGAGTATTTGGAACCAGATCCTTTCTTCTTGCAGTAAGTATGGCTTCATCTATTGCCATCTGCATTGCGCCATCTGCCTCAATATTTTTTATAAGCCTCATTTGCCTTATACGAACTCCGGACCATTGGTCCTGCAATCACCTTAAGCCCCAGTTTCTCACCAAACTCCCTGAATACCTCAAACTCTCCAGGCCTGTAATATTTCCTGACCTCATGGCATTCCGGATTAGGCTGCAGATACTGCCCTATTGTGATGGTGTCGCACCCTGCCTTATGCAGGTCTTTGATCGTCTCGTAGATCTGGTCATCCTCTTCTCCAAGACCTACCATGAAACCTGATTTTGTAACCTGGCCGGATTCCTTTACCCTTTTCAGCAATTCAAGAGACCGTTCATAATCTCCCTCCGGCCTCAGATTTGGAAACAAGTCCTTGACAACCTCAATATTATGGTTCAACACATCAGGCTTTGAACCAATTATTCTTTTGAGCGCATCTCCCTGCAGATCAGATATAAGCAGTTCAACCTTGCAGCCAGGATTAACCTTCCTGATCTCCTTGACAGTCTCAACGAATTGCCCTGCACCTCCATCCTCCAGGTCATCCCTTGTAACACAAGTTATGACAGCATAATCCAGGCCGAGTCTTTTTATTGCTCTCGCAATCCTTTTGGGTTCATCAGGATCAACTTTTTTTGGTTTTCCCTTATTTATATTACAGTATTTGCAGTTCCTGGTGCAAATATCTCCAAGGATCATGAATGTTGCAGTCTTTTTCGAGAAGCATTCGTACCTGTTTGGACAATCGGCCTCAACACATACAGTATTGAGATTATGACTTTGGACAATATCTTTTGTTTTCAGAAAATCTTTCCTATCATAAGGAGCAGGTCTTATCCAGTTTGGTATCATCTTACTTTTTTCAGGCATATCTGAGCAGCGATTGAGACAGGATCAAATATCGGTGCTGAAGCAGGATTGTAGCATGTCTCAAGTTCTGCTAAATCCCTTACATGCATTCCTTTGCTTATTGCAAGTGCTATGAGATTTAGCCTTCCCACAACCTCTGATCCTATGAGCTGTCCTCCGATGACTCTTCCTGAACTATCACATACAATCCTGACTGCAATCCTTTCTTTTGATGAATAGTACTCAGCACGCACAGGGCCAGAATACTCTGCAGCAACTTTTCCTTCATTGACTCCTACTGCACCCACGAAAACATCTCCGATTTTTGTGACAGAATTGTTCATTACAGGAGGAAACGTCTCTCCTGCTCCCAGCAGGTTCTTGGCAATGACCTTTGCCTGCCTTACTGCTGTTGTCCCAAGCCCACTTACGATCTTATTCCCTGTATAGAATTCAGTTACCTCTGAGCAGTCTCCACAAGCATAGATATCTTCATCAGATGTCTGCAGATAATCATTGATAACAATCGCCTTATCTGTTTCTAGACCGCACTCTTTTGCAATAGCAATGTTCGGTCTCATCCCCGTGCATATGAAAAGGTTGTCAAAAGGGATATTAGAGACCTCATTACCTGAGATCCTGACTGGTGTTCCCTCATATATATTGAACTCAAGATATTCCTTCAGCCTTCCAGCCATCTTCTTGTCAAGTAGCCCTGGTAGTATAGTCTCCTTAACCTCGATCAAGGATACATTCTCTCCACGCTGTGCCAGAGAATGTGCAAGTTCAACACCAATAAAGCCTGCCCCGATTACCACTGAATTACCCTTGAGTGATATATCCTTTGCATCCTCTATTGTCTTGAGGACATGATACTGAGTTCCTTCTAGTCCCTCAATAGAAGGTACGAAAGGAGAGCTTCCAGTAGCAATGACCAGCTTGTCATAAGTGATCTCTGTACTTTCACCTTCTCTTGCATATCTGATTGTCTTCTTCTCCCTGTCAATCTTCTCAACTTCAGAGTTCAGGCTAAGATTGATATCATTTGCAGAATAATCATTCTCACTGAATAGTATTATATCCTTAAGATTGGTCTCGCCTGAGATCACATAAGGAAGTGCACAGGGGGAGTACTCAGTGTGATTACCTTTCTCAAGTATTGTTATCTCTGCTTTCTTATCAAGCTTCCTTAATTCAAAAGCACAGGTTGTCCCTGCACTTCCTCCCCCTATTATTACAACCCTCATCTTTATACCTCATTAATTTAGTTTGTCTCCAGGGTTAACACAATCACTATCGATGCATTCTTTTATCTTCTGTTCCATCTCTCCTTCCATCCGCTCAGAGAAACCTACCCAGTGCTCTTCGCCGATGAATGTTGTGGGAACACTCTTTGCCTGGAAACCGTATGCCTGTGCAACTTCCTGGAAGTATTGAGCGTTCTCAGGATTCTTCAATGTCTCAAAGCTTTTAACCTCCAAATCAGGGTATTTTGATTCAAGCTCTTCTAAAAAGGTTTTTTGCGTTGCACAGTGAGGACATCCGTCTCCCCAGAAGAAATACATTGTAACCTTGTCAGGATTGTTCAGGTCACTATTATCTCCTGCATCACTTACAGCATCTCCTGTTATGTCATTGTTCTCACTTGAGCATCCCACTATCACAATCATTGCGACTATTATCCAGATCTTATTCATTCTCCTACCTCGTATTCTTTCTTGGCCTGTTCGCTATCCATCAGGCTTTCAACTTCCTTAGGGTCATCCAGCTTCACTTTCATTACCCACGCACCATAAGGATCCTCATTGATTTTTGAAGGCTCATCAAACAGTGACTCATTCACTTCAATGACTTTTCCGGTTACAGGGCTTGATAGATGTCCTGACCATTTGACAGCCTCCAGTGAAACATAAGTATCGCCTTGCTTGATTTCCTTGTCCTTTTCAGGCAGTTGTATGAAAACGAACTCAACCTTTTTTGTTGCAGGTTCTACAACCCCGACAGTTGCTGTGTCACCTTCAACCTTCACCCATGAATTATCATTGTTGTATCTTAGACTCTCGGGTAAATTCATCTTATCACCTTTTTTTTCTTTTTCTTTGGCTGCAAAAGCATTATCAGGATCGACAACCCGATTGCCGCTCCGAATATGTAGATCGTCCCCATTATTGTATTCATGAGTTCAGGCATGAATACTAATGCAAATGCAAGCGCAAGCATTATCATTCCACCCACAAGCTTAAGTGCCCTTCCGTGTTTCTCGTCAAACCGCGTAGCCTTCAGTGAGAACATTGCAGTAAAAAAGATAACTAGCTCAATCAGCAGGTATATCATCAGGTACAATCCTAAAAGCAATGCGAATGCTAAACTACTTACACCATGCTGTGAGACTATGTTTGTCCATATCATCGGAAAGCCTGCAGTGCATGGAAGTTCAACAAGTACAATGCCAAGTGCCATCAAAGCTGTAGCAATAAGCATCCCTATGGTAGACCTATTGGGATTCATGATGTCTCGCATTTCTTTGAATATCTTTGGCTTGAACCTATCAGGGATTGTAAAAGAGATTCCCTTCTTGTACCAGAAGTAATCCTTTATATTGACAACCCCGAACAACGTTGCGATTGCTGCAACACCAATCTTTATCCAGAAGGTATAGCCCACATATGAGAACACATTAAGGAGCCCTACCATGAATAATCCATAGGCTGCTGCAGTAATCAGTAAAAATGTCATTCCAACGAGAAAGATCTTCTTTCGTGAACCAGTATAGATCACAATCCCCAAAAGGAAAGTAAGCACCCATAGTGAGCATGGGTTGAACCCGTCAATGAATGCCATAAGGCCGGTCATCACAACAAGGGGCATGCTTCCCACATCAACTTTTCCAACCAGTGGAAGATCAAGTTCTTCAGTCACTTCAGATTTGAAATCCCTCTTTGGCATAGAAGGTGTAATCCCCTTTATATTTTCAGCAGGGCACGGGCAATCCTTTGTTTTGCATTCGTGGAGTATATCCTCAAAATTATTCTTAATGGAATCAATCCCTATAAGATAGGTATCACCTATGAAGACAGTAGGGTATCCCGCCTTCGTAAGCCCGTAGGTCTCCTTGAACCTTTCATACAACTCACTCTCATTGTTTGCATTATGATAGACTATGCCAGGTTCATACTTCTCAAGGAATTCCTTGGCTTGTTCACATTCACCACAGCTGTAGTCAAGGAACACGTGAACGCATAAATCCAGGCTCTCATTTGACTCCCCTGTCTCATCAGTTGTCTCTGTTCCATTCGTGGTAGGGTTCTGGGATTGATCAGGATTTATTATATCCTCAGCAGGGCTTTCACATCCTTGTTCAAGGCATTCCTTTATTTTTGCCTCTATTTCCGGCTTCATACTCTCTGAGAAACCGATCCAGTGTTCATCCCCTATGAATGTTGCAGGCACACTTCTTGCTGTTGTGCCATACGCCCCTGCTACCTGCCTGAATAATTGTACATTCTCATTTGCCTCAAAACTCTTCAATTCCATGTAAGGATATTTTTCCTCCAGCCCTTCCAGGAAAGGTTTTTCATCAGCACAGTGAGGGCAGCCTTCCATCCAGAAGAAATATACTGTAGCTGAATCGCTCTGGGCTGCAACAAGATTGATGCTACCCAGTGTTAGTAAAAATAAGACAAGTAATCCTGTAAATCTCTTAATCATAGTTAACACCTTAGAAATTAGATTGTGAAATAATTTATAAATTATTCTTTCAGAAAATGAAATAACCGCAAAAAACCATATCATTTAATGAAAAGCTCTTTGAATTCCGTCTCTAAGATGACCATATTGGTCATTCCCTTCTTCTCCTTTCTGATGATATTTCTTTTTTCAAGGCCTGACAATCTCCTGTGTAGTTTTACTGGATCAATCCCGGTTATCTTGCTTAATTTATTCTGGACAATATCCCCTTCATTTATAAGCACTGATACTATTTCCTTTTCCTCCTTCTCAAGAAAGTTAAGGGTTTTCTCGATATTGCCTATTAGTTCAGTTTTCTTCTTCGAAAAAGACTTTGAAAGGAAATAATAGGTCAATATTCCTACAAATACCCCCAGGGAAGTCAATACAGAGATAAATATTGGCAAGGACAATTGGCAGCTGCAGGTCAGCCCATAATGTTCTTTTATGATATAGATTGAGGCTGAAACCAAGAAAATGAATCCGATTATGATCCCTACTGCAAGCAAGACATTACGAAGGTCCTGTTCTTCCATAAGCTAAAAGGAATATTATCTATTTATTAATCTTCTGCTTACAATTTAAGCAGCACTAAGCCCTACATTGAATATGAGATTCAGATGAACCCCAAAGAATACCTTTGCATAAAGCCAGAACAATCCGAAAAGAATGAGTGCATGAACAAAGAAACGCAGTATCTTGTTGTTATTGAGCCTGACGATCCAGATTATCGTTCCCTTTGCCACTTTCTCGATAAATTGCAGTGCTATATAGAATAGTATACCAATTGAAAGCATGAGCAGTATGATATTAAGATATATCCCATAATCCACCATCATGATAAGGCCTTCAAAGAATTCATCAATGACACCTACGAGCAGTATGGTCTCGAAGATGAAAAGCATCTTGTTATAGCGGTTTATGTTCAGGGCATTCTTCACACCATTTCGTGTCTGGTCCAGCCTCTCTGTAGAGACTTTCTTGAATCTCTGCATCCTTTGCCTCATCGAAGGTGTGGATTTCTTCTCCATGCTTTAGGAGTTTCATATAATGGCTATTTAACTTTTTCCATAATGGCTACACTTTTTTTGGCCCTGTCAACGGGCAAATGTTAGAAATCAGTATGTAGGCAGAAGTGCCCTGTCAACCTCGATAATCTCCCCAAACCCTAGATTCTTCCAAAAGGAAATGACCTCCTTTCCAAGGAGTGGCGCAAGCATGAGGCTCAGAAACATCCCGTGACTGATGATTAATGGATTTCCACTGACTAAAGCGATCTTCCTTTCTGCTTTTCTGATTCGTTCTCTGACCGCTTCAATAGGCTCCCAAGCATATTCAAAGTTATAAGAACTAAAATAGCGCTTGACAACCTCTGTATAGTCTCCTTCTATAAATCCAGCCTTGCTTCGGTCAACCTCAGAAATCAATGGCTCTTCGATGATCTCTTTACTAAACTCGCCGCCTATAGCTTTTGCCGTGATCAATGCCTTTGGTTCAGGGCTTGAGATAATAGAAGAGATCTTGCTAAAGTCATATGTCGCAAGCAGTTGCTGCATTGCTTTCTTTCCTTCCTCATCAAGGCCCCATTCTGCGACCGGTTTGTTCCTGTCAACCTTTGTCCTGAAATGTCTTAAAAAAATGATCTTCATCATGTATTTACAGTTTTTAAAGGTTTATGTAAATTAATGGAATTACCACTGCTTCCAGCAGTAGTAACCTGCTCCCAGGGCAAGCAAAAAGAAGATATACTTCACCCATGAAGCAACAAGCAGGATCTGGATATCCAGTGGCTTTTGTTCCTTGACAAGATAGTTCGTAAGTGTCAGGGTCTTTCCCATCCGTGGCACTTCAAGCGGCACTGGCATGACACCTGTCCGTGTCGGAACACTCATCTCTGCTTCTCCTCCACCTACCCTTTCCATGCCATCCATCATTGGCGCTTCCTGGGCATACTGGACACTCTTTGAGTTAGCCATGTCAAAAGACTCGGTTGTTGCAGAGCCAAGCATCGATCCCAGGAACATGAGTACTGCACCTATGATCAAGATACCCACTGCAATGCCTCCTCCTATGATAAGCGGCCATTTCCACTTCATCTTGAAGTTTTTCTTTATCAGGATAACAATGCTTGCCGCAGCGATAAGCATGAAAAGCCTGATATCAAAGAAGAACATCCCTCCAGTAAAGAATACGTAAAGGAATGCAAGCTTATTCCTGAAAAGGAAGTAGCCGATGATTCCCATGATGATAACAAAAAGCATTATGGATTTGAAGCCTGGAAGCTCGCTGTCTCCCTCTGCCCCGAATATCCCCATGACATACTGGTCATTTGGAAGATATATGCTGGTTCGTGCCTCAGATATCGGAAGCTTCATGTTGACCACAGGAACATCGATGAATGATATGATCCCTAATGGGTCAACGCTGTCATAATATACTAGGTCAAGCTTTCCCCTGTTGGTCTTCGGGAAAGCAAGCAAGAATTCCTCATCCTTGGTAAGCTTTACAGGTCCGCTCCTGGTTGCAGCATACAATGGCGTGCCCGGAATATCAGCAGAGATATAGTCGACTCCCGTATTCGCATAATTATATGATGCCTCACCAAGGACTCCTCCTTCTGGTGTGATTGCAATCCTTGTATTAAGGTTCTCAACAGCAGCCGCAGCCGAAGGCATGAGATCAAGCGGCTTCACATCCACATTGATCGGTTCATAATAAGAGGCTAAAAACACCCTTGAGTTTGAATACTGTGATGGCAGGGGAGCCTCGCTCACATCAAGCTCCTGTGCAGAGGTTGAGATGGTAAGCTTCTTCTCCGGGTCTGATTCGATCAATACATGATGCTTCTCTTCTTTCAGAGGTGTCCTTATGGTTGCGGTATCAAAATAGCCCTGGATGACAACCGTTGCCCTGCTCTCATCAAGCTCCATTACCAATCTGTTTCCGATCTGTTCCCATGAAAGAGCCCCTGTGACCTGTGATACTTTTTCACCATTTGGAAGGTCCATCTCATAACGCCCAAGGCTTGAGCCAAACGATCTCAGATCAAGGCGGTAGTAGAAACTGTTGCGTTCTGCATAACTGTAACGAAATGCCCCGTCCACAGTCCTCGCAACCTTCTCAGAGCGCTGTATCACGATAGTATCCTCATAAAGCCCGTACCTGTCACCATCAACCGCATACCCATGGGATATGTTCACATTCAGTTCATTGACCGGTCCCGGCACGTCAAGCTTCAATTGCCCAAGGCTTCTTATCATCATATCAGCAAAAAAGCTGAATTGCCCTTCATCCGCGATAAAGAAATATCCTTTCTTGTCAAATGATACTGTAGTCTTCTCGCCATTCACGAAAAGGTTCTTTATAAGTATATCCTTGCTCGGTCCAAATAGGTATACTTTCGTATTCTTCCCCTCTATGACCTCTCCTGATCCATCCAATCTCAATTGATCTTCATTTAGATCTCCTGTAAGTCTTATATTATCGACCGCATAGAATTCTTTTTCAGTCTCGTTTATGATGACAATCTCTCCGAAAGCCAATGGAAGCAATATGATAAGTAATAATGGCAATATCAGCCGTTTCATGATCACACCTCTTGATGGCTTCTACCCCTCACACCTTTTTAAATGTTGCTGTTGGTTTAGGTCTGAAAAGGACTCTAAAATTCATCAATGGCCTCAAGGTTTTTGGATATTAATCTTAGTAGAAAAGTATATAAACAATAAAAGAAAAAGCCATTTATGAGACTCAGGATATTATCTTTTTTGCTGCTCTTTTTGATTAATCCTCTCGTTTTTGCTGCAACTGAAGAGATAACCTACAACGGCTTTGACCCGTATGTGAAGATCTATTATCCTGATACCATCCCAATGGATGAGCCCTTCGATCTAAAGATTGATTTCGTCGATAGGGAGCTCGCAAACAATTTTGAAGCCATCCGTTTTAACTTTGATATCCCTTTTGAGTATACCATAGGTAAGAAAGAATACCCCTATCCCATAACCCATCATTTT
>JAWOGQ010000031.1:0-4771 GCA_046496745.1 Candidatus Woesearchaeota archaeon
CTGAAAGTGCAGATTTCAGGCCTGAGTCACAGGATGTGACATATTCTGTGAACATCGAATACATCATTTAGCCGGACAACGTCCGGTTTTTTTATCATAATCCATAAATAAATTGCTATTCTTCTTTGATCCATGAGCTATATACTGAAAGGACCAATCCAGATGAGTGATGTTGCAAACCTTTTGACTAGCATCACACTTTCCTATTGTGATAGCCATTATAGTCAGAAAAACAGCGTAAATACTGTGTACTGGGATGCAAGCATGATAAATGCGGGTGAGGAGTCAAAATTCCCGCAACTTGATGGCTCATATATCAAGACCAATTACCAGGCATTGGCCAAGAGGAGGATGCTTGGAAAGCTGAAATCAAACGCTCCTGAGCTTGCCATGGCTGTGAACTGCGACTTGCTTCAAGAAGGCTTATTCTCCAATACCTGGCGAAGCCATCTGAAGACACGAGCTGTCAACAAAACCTTGCTTGAGGATGTGGTAAGGGGTCAGACGGTTCCAGCTACAATAAACGAGTACGTGATAGGTACCTGGCAGATGGATTGGTGTTCTCCACGTGAATTTGAGGATTACATAAGTTACCGGAACCAGATGCTTGAGCAGGCAAATGAGAGGTTGAAATCACGGACAAGCGGAGCTGCGCTCCGGCTCCTCACTGAGTTATAGCGTTTAATTTCCATGTCTTTCACAATCTTTAAAAAAAGGAGTTTGTTCGAGAGGTTCATGGGATTTGTACTATGGTTTACAGGGTTGTCAGGAGCAGGAAAATCTACAGTCTCGCAGGGTGTCTACCAGAAACTTAAAGCAAAGGGAATAAGAGTTGAAAATCTTGACGGAGATGAGGTCAGGAAGAATCTGACCAAAGACCTTGGTTTTTCAAAGCAAGACCGGGAGCAAAATCTTCACAGGGTTGGTTTTGTAGCATCACTTTTATCCAGGAATGATGTTGGTGTCATCTCTGCTTTCATATCCCCTTACCAGGAGAGCAGGGACAAGATAAGGGAACAGGCAACCAATTTTATCGAGGTGTTTGTGGATACTCCCTTAAGTGTATGCGAAGAGCGTGATGTGAAGGGCCTCTACAAGCGGGCAAGAGCGGGAGAGATAGAGTGCTTTACTGGGATATCTGATCCTTATGAAAGACCTCTTAATCCTGAGATCGTGCTCAAGACACATGAAGAACCTATTGAGAAATCAGTTGAGAGAGTTATGGATTATCTCAGGGGGCAAGGCCATATCTAAAGCTTTTTATATTTTCTAGTTCTTGATAATACAGGGTGATTTTTTGACAGAAGCGATTTATCTGGAAAATAGCTATGAGAAGGAGTTTGACGCTACTGTGGTAAAAGTTGATGGAAACATGGTAGTTCTTGATCGCACGCTTTTTTATCCTTCAGGAGGGGGACAACCTAATGATACTGGAGTTCTTGAAAGGGATAACCAATTTGATGTGGTTGATTGCAGAAAAATTGATGGGGAAATCGTGCATTTTCTTGGGTCTCATGATCTGATGGAAGGCGATGAAGTCCATGGCAAGATAGATTGGGAGAGGCGATACAAATTGATGAGAATGCATAGCGCTGCTCATGTTATCAGCTATGTGTTCGAGACTGATGCCAAGATTACGGGCAATCAATTGGATATTGAACAGGGGCGTATAGATTATAACCTTGAAGAGTTTGACAAGGAGAAGATACAAAAGTACTTTGAGAAGGCTAACCAAATCGTTAATGAGGACCATCCAATGGAGGTAAGCTATGTATCAGTAGAGGAGGCAAGGGATATGCCGGAGCTTTTTAAGCTGGCAAACAAGATGCCTCCGGATGTTGAAAGAATGCGGATTGTCTCGATTGGCAAGCTGGATAAACAGGCAGATGGCGGAACGCATGTGCATTCAACAAAAGAGATCGGCAATATCTTGTTTGTCAAGGCCTCAAACAAGGGCAAGAACAACCGCAGGGTTTACTTCAGGATTGAATAATATTTTTATATTCTGTTTACTTTATGCATGACTATGGATAAGAATGATTTCCCAGAGGATGATTCAGATTATCTTGAAGATGAATTTCTAGACGAAGAAGAGCTGAAAAAAAGGCTCAGAAGACGCAAACGACGCTATAAGGACCTGTACGAATATGATGAAGGCAGTGATATCCCAATTCACGAGCCATACACAAAGGAAGAGCATTTCAAGAAGTAAGCCTGGTATACATGAACAGATATTGCTGGGCATAGCCTGCATAGCCTGAGAATCTTTCTGCCATGTATTTTCTCAGTTCATTATCTGGTGCTTTAAGATAATTGGAGTGCATGGCCCGTCTGATCCATACATCAATCGGAAAGGCTTCATCATAGCCCTTGGAGAAAAGCAATATGCAGTCAGCTACTTTCTCGCCGATCCCCTTGCACTGCATTAGGCGCTGTCTAGCGTCATGATAGTTGGTATCCAGCTCTGTGAGCAATCCTTCCTTTACTTCTGAATTGAGGGCTTGCAGGTAGTCTGCCCGAAAGCCAACTTTACATTCCCTAAGTGTCTTGTTGCAGGTCAATGTGCCTGGTTCAGGGAATGAGTAGAGTTTTTCACCCATGAAATCAAAAGGCTTGCCGAATGAGCGGGAGATATTTTCCAGGGAAAGCTGTATTTTTGGTATGTTTGACACCTGTGAACAGATGTAAGAGACCATGCACTCCCAGGGGTCCTGGCGCATGAGGCGTATCCCTGGATAGGCCAGGTATGCTTTCCTCGTGTGAAAATCCTTTAATATGGCTTTCTTGACAGGTTCAAATTCCTCATCCAGGCGAAAAAGATTGCGGACAAATGAATCCTCTGCGCCTTTTACATGAAGCTTGTTTCCTTCCTGCTTTGCAAGAAAAGCAATATCTCTTACCTGGACAAGATAAGAGTCACCTTTCTTTTTGAAGCGGAAGAACTGGCCGCATTCAAGGGTGTTTGCAAGTGAAAAGTCCCTGACAATCATAAGAAACATGAAATATTCAATCATTTAAAAGTATAAGCAAAGTTTCTTAAATATCCCTTTGTTGTTCTTGATGATGGAAAAGATACGGACACGGGATGATTCAGTGACGTTCTATAACGAGAATTATGGTGAGGCTTACCATTCCACAAGTGTCGGGGCAATCGAAGAGGCTGTAAAGAAGTATGTTGAGCCAGCTGATATCCGACCGGGAATGACTGTGCTTGATTTCTGTTTTGGTTTGGGATATAATACTCTGGCTGCGCTTGCAAAGACACATGAGCTAAGGATAATAGCAGTTGAGCTTGACCAGGGGATACTTGAAAAGATCCAGGAGACTGAAGTGCCTAAAGAGTACAGGGAAGATTATGAGAAGATAAGGGTCGCTGCCAGGGACTCTTATTATTATGATGATAAGACAGTGATCAAGCTTTTCAAGGGAGAGGCTTCGGGTATTTTCACCTTCATAAAAGAGCCGATTGACCGGGTCCTGTTCGATCCGTTCTCACCGAAAAAGAATCCTGAGCTATGGACCTATGAAGTATTCCGGCAATTGTATGACCGCATGAATCAAGGAGGAAGATTGACAACATTCTCATGCGCGCGTCATGTGCGGGATAACCTGAAGGAGGCTGGATTCCGGGTGGAAGACGGGCCTGTCCTTGGACGTAAGAGTCCTTCGACCGTCGCAATCAAGGATTGAGTGCTTAATAGCTTCTTGGCAGGATATTTATATTACCCCTCTATAGTGACTACAAATAGATAAAGTTTAAAAAGGATATAATAATCATCACCTATACTGGTGATCTTGTAGCAATGGGTAGTGAATTTTCCGGACAAAAGACAGGGCAAAGATATTTTTCTTCTGAATCACTTAAAGATATTTTCGATGAAAAGTTTATTGAAAAAGCAGGTAATACATTTACTCATGAGAGGTTTTCTGATCTTGAACTAAGAATCTTTAAAGAAGCAAGCATAAGTGTCAGGGAAGCAGAAGAATACTCCCGGATTGGAGGAATGGCTATCGTTAATGCCATCAGGCAAATGATTCCACCTTCCTCTATTCTTGAGTATGCTGATCATTTTACCACTGATGATATTTCTGATCTACTGGCAATGTATGAGATAGAATACGGAGATCTTATTGAATCTGATGGAGAAGACCTGTATGACCTCAAATTGCATCGGGTATTTGGACCAACGTTGCCGGATGTTGCAAATAAGTATAGTCCCATATTCACAGGAGCTGAAGTATGCATCCTGCATGGTCATGGAATAAGTGCTAAGCAGGCTCTTACATATAACAAGGGTAAAATTGAATATATTGATGAATTAAAGGCAAGGGATGATTCTGTTCGCGTGGACAAGGGGATATTTTCAGGATATGATATCGTGAAGTTCACAGAAGCGAACCTTTCTCCTTTGCGGGCAAACCGTTATCCAACCTACCTGTCTGCAGATGAGATAGTGTGGCTTGCCAATAAGAAAATCTCAGGGACCATGGCTGCAAGGTATTCCAGGCATAACACAAAACATATCCCTTTCATGAAGAATCATGGCATAAGACCGAATACAGATCCATCCCTTATTCAAAAGTATGGGTTGAAGGAAGCACTGTATTTTCAGGAACATAATCTTACGGAAGAAAACATGCCCTGTCACGTATTAGGCGCACGAGATATCCTGGAAACAGCGGAAAAATGTCTCAAAATCAAGACAGGTCAGACAACGCCTGATTATAAGTACAGTCTGGAACGAGTTGCATGCCTTGGGTCATGTGCCCT
>JAWOGQ010000041.1:0-5144 GCA_046496745.1 Candidatus Woesearchaeota archaeon
AAGCAAAGAAATACCCACCATGGGAACGCCCATGTCTGCTGCACTCTTGAGGTAATCTCCGGCGAGAACACCCAGTCCTCCGGCATATGTAGGGATGTGAGACTCAAGTCCTATTTCCATAGAAAAATATGCGATGCTTATATCAATCACCCGCGGTTTTCTTGGGAACACTCACTTAAATAGTTTTGGAAGTTTTTCAAGGTATTTAGATATAGATCCAGATTATGTCACTATATAGTAGGGAAACATTTATAAACTGAAAGGGAATTTATGGGAATATGACAGATGTTTCGATGTACTATGTACAATTGGCAAAGGATCAGAAAGAAAGGTTCCAGGCAAATCCCGAGGACAGGATGGATGCTATACTCATGATTCAACGTAATTATTGTTATGATAACATACAAAATAATCGCTGTCCATATAGTATTGATGAATTAACTGACCTATTGCATGGTACCAAACAGAAAAATCCGGAGAATCATGATTTCTTGGATTTTGCGATTGCCTATGCAAACGCCTATGAACCTATGTCCCATATATTTGGTTATATAACTGATACCACCGCCGAATCATTTGCCAATGGTGTGTGTGAACAATTGCGGCTGGTTCCAAATGCAGTCTTACAGATTGAGAATTTAGGCCAGTCTCAAGTTCAGATTGGTATAACAGGGAAGATGTCTGCATTTCTGAATTGGGAGACAGACCCTACCGCCTGTGAGTATGCTAAAAAGACCATATACTATGGACAGCTCTGCGAGGACTATCTGCAAAGATTTAAATAGATTCTAATCCTATTATATACTGTGTCAGCTATTGATATAATTGAAAGGATTGAGAAGGAAAACAATATCAAAGCAGACCCCAACATACAAAGATTGACACGGATTAATATTGCATATTTACGGGAGGATTTCGAAGAACTTTATAATCTAAAAGATCCTCAAGAGAAGGCTCAAAAAATTGCCTATATACTAAGCCATGATATTCATAAAAATCTGAGGTTTTCTTTCCCTTCACCAAACACATATAAATATCTAAAGAATCTGTTACCATACCTGGAAGAAGCAAATAATGCATGCAGCGGAAGTCTTGCTGAATTAAACAGGAAGCACATTGTAATCGAACGTGCTGAAGCAGAGATGATCATACAAGGGTTACATGAGTACATGAATATATTTGACAAACTACATCAGTGGACAAAACAAGCGTATGCTGCAATCAATACAGGTAAATCAATCCCTAACGTAAAACACATAATTCCAGATCATCCCCTATTCAAAGAACTGCATGAAAATTTTTAATGCTTATCTTGCGGACAGGAGTTCTTCTGATATTCTGAATCCCAAAGCTTCCAGGATCTTCTTATCCCAGGTCAGTGCTCTTTGTCTGTATGTATGATTTTCTATTATTTCTTTTTGGATAGCTTTACGGTCCCATTTCTTTTGTTTGGATTTTGTAAGGGCTTTTCTAAGTGCCTGGTTGAAAGCGCTCATATCTGTTTCATGGAATGGAACATTATACCCATTAAAATCATCCTTTACAAGGTCACTGTTGGAGTAATCGTCCTCGGAGACTACAGGAATTCCGGCTCGCAGGTAGTAAAGAAGCTTCCCGCTCACAATACTCTTCCGTTTCCCAAGGCCTGTATTGACTGCAACATCAGCGTATGCATAATAATCATATTGTTCCGAGCCTTTGACCGGTTCTCTCAACACAAGCTTTCCTGACTGTATCTCTTCATTGAATATGCCTTCCTTTTGTAATTCGTTATAGTTGTTTGAAACAATATACAGTACAACATTATTCCCGTCGCAGACTCCTTTCACGATCGCCTTCAATTTTTCAATCATCATCGTCCTTTGAATGGGAAGAGCACCCAGAAAGATTATTTTTTGCTTATCCTTATCCTGCGTGTTGTAGGGATCCTTTCCCCTGAAACTTATCTCGTTGGGAGCGGCAATATCAGTGACAAATATACGACTTTCTTCCTGCCTCCCATAATATTGCAACCATGTTTCTTTATGTAAAGGAGTGAATACATTTACCAGTCTTGCATGTTTGTGCGCAACATCCTGAGCCCAAAACGGCTCATTATTTGCGGGAGTATTAAAGGTGTTTGTCAAATTCGCAATGATGAATGGATGTTTCTCAAGTGAAAGACGGGAGAGTATCTGAAGTCCACCAACGGATGTTGTCAAGAGTATGGTGTATGAGTAATAGTCTGCCTGGTTGAAGGACACACACTGAAGATTGGAAGGGACACCGTATTCCGTTAGGTTGAAGGGTTTGCTCTCTATGAGATCCACCTTGTATCCGAGCTTTGCAAGCTCCTTTGCAAGTTCGAATCTACGGATACTTTCAGAGTGGTCGAGATTGAAGTGATCCCATAATGCATACAAAGAAGCTATGGAGATACGTGAACGTACAAATTCCAGTTCTTTCTTTGTGTCAATTGTGAGCTTGCCATTCAAAACCTGCAGTACGGATTTTGGTTGGACGTAGCGGGTACTGAGGTCCACTTCTTTTGGTTTATTACCCCGGCCTTGCAGATATTCAAGCGCAGGAAGTAACGTGTTCTTGAACATTTCCCAGCTATAGTTTTTGACCACATAATCATGATACTTATGTAGAAGCGAGGAGAGATTGCTTGAAGTTGCTGCTTCAATTATTTTGTTGAAGAAACATTCCCAATCAATCGGGGCACCTCGCCCATTGACGTTTCCCATATCCGCTGAATAGTCTCTGTTCGTGTCTATATTGTATCCGCATGTAAAGGGATATTCTTTGAACTGGTATGCTAAAGGAATACTGAGATAAAATTCTTCACTGAAAGGGAAAACGATTGGTACTTTACAATAAAGAGCTTTTAGTATAAGCTCACCAAGTTCTTCAAATGATGACGGAAATATGATTACATCAGATGAGGCTATTAGATCCAACTCCTGCTGCAAAGTCATTTGACCGCGGAAGATTTTTACCAACTCTTTATGATCGTGTTTTTTCTTTTCTTGCATTAGAGCACGCATTGCAGCATCATCCTGTGCGGTCTCCTTGATATAGAATCGCAGTTCAACATGGCCTGCGATCAGATTCTTTTTTGGTACCAAATAGCGATAGAATTGTTCAATGCATCGATGAATTTTCTTTGCATTATTGATAGATCCCACGTAAGCAATCCGAAATTCAGTGTGCTCTTTTGGTTGAGGTACCATATCACTGTCAATAACAAATGGAATCGGCATGACCTCCTGTCCTGTCTTGGACTGAATTTTCCTTGCCATCTCTTTTGTAAAGACAAAAACAAAGTCCGCCTGCGAGACAAATTGCAATAGTTCCTGATGCAATCCCCAATAAGGTACAAATAGTATGACCTTAATGCCTTTTTCCCGCGCTGCTTCTATTGCCTTAAGCGATAATTTGTAATCTAAAAATACTATGAGTGTGCTGAATTCAGCTTGCATGATTGCTCTTTCTAAAGCAGGAGGATAATAGGTATCAACACGTACATACTTTAGTTGCTGTGGGTCACCAATCATCGCGAGTCCATGGGTATTAATTTTTTCATGCTCCAAGAACTTGTTCATCTCAGTGAGGAATTCTGCTACAAAATCAGGCATCTGTCCATTCTTGAATTTAAAGTGCCCTATAATACCAATATTGGTACCTTTCTTCAAACTTAGTTCTTTCTTGGAAATCTCCACCAGTTTCTCTTCCAAGTGCCCTACTGTGTAAGGTGACACATGGCTTCGACCCTGAAGCACATCATTATAGAGTTTTCCTGTTTCCTGTGCTATCTTATCCCATGTATACTTGTCATGGATTTCCTGCATAGCATTCTTCAGGATGGTATGCACTTTCTGAGGATTATCAAATATCCAGCAAACTGCTTGTTCGATTGTTTCAGGGGCTTTGGGATCACAGGCTACAGCCAGGGGTTGTGTGATGCCAGGAGGAGAATTTTCGATATGCTCTGTTGCATTCCGTTCGTTATCCGGACTACGGTTCTGCCGGAAGGGACTATAAATGTGACGAGGACCATCCACATCGGAGACAACCAGGGGAACTGCATGGGAGATTGCTTCCAGGGCAAACATGGGGAAGCTTTCGTGATGACTGGGAAGGATTGCCACATCGGGTTCGTAATAAGAATATACCTTAGAATATTGCTCTGAAGGAGGCATCTTCCCAGTAAAGATAATATGTTCCTCTAATCCGTTATCTCTGACTCTCCTTGCAACCTCACTATGGAAATGGTCATGACCAGGTTGGTAAGGGCCTACTATCACCAGACGAGCGTTATGGGTCTTACGTATAAGAGCCAATGCATGGATGAGTTCAAGAATGCCTTTTTCCCGGGAGATCCTTCCTACGTAAAGCAGTACTTTTTCTTGATTAAATGTTCTTTTTGCCTGTTGCTTCACCTCAGAAAGCTTCTGTACAAACCGGGAATGCATCTCAATCCCGTTTGGAATTATGCTTATCTTTTCATCAGGAATTCTATGGTACTCCTGCAACTTCCTTTTTCCAAACTCATGGAGAACAATAAAATGGTCAGATTCTTTTATTGTCTCATCCTGGCACTCTATTGCATGAGGTTGCCAATCCTCCTGATAGAGTGTCCTCTCATACCGCACCATAGAATGCACAGTACATACTACGGGTATGTCTTTATAGATATTTTTGAGTTCGTCAAGTCCTCCGTTGTTCCAGCCTTTCTTACCGGCAGCAAAGTTTATTGACTGCAAATGGAGAAGACCGAGTGTAAGGTAGGGAAATGTATTAAGGAAATCGCTCATGTCGCTGAAGCTATAGGTCGGATGCCGTCCTGAATCCAAGTAATAAAAGAACTTCCCAGTGTGTGGCTGTTGGATTGATCGCTCCACCACATCAACGGTGAACTTTTGCTTGATAAGGTTTTTTGTGAGGTTCTGGACCACGGTCTGCACTCCTCCCGCAAATCTGGTCCGGAACTCGTGCGTCAGCATCAAGATACGTTTCTTGTCCTGGTTTGAAATATGATGCTTTGTATGCTCACCTGGCTTTTCCTGGGTAGCTGTTTCAAGATTTGCTTTCTCGGTGTTGAGTCTTGATTCCAGTTTATTTATTAAGGGTTCAAGCTTTTGTTGGATGAACTCGAGTTC
>JAWOGQ010000053.1:0-4133 GCA_046496745.1 Candidatus Woesearchaeota archaeon
TCCCTATTATTCCCTCTATCTGTCCGATCTTCTCATCCGAAAGCCCGATATCAGGCCTTGGAAGTTTTGAAAGGTAATAAGCCCGATCAAGGATGACCGGCGCCTCAGGACCATACTGGAGATATACCTCATCAGCAGGTATCATTGTCTTGTTCTCCATCTCACAAAATCCCATCTCAATAAGGATCTGCCGACACCTTTCAACCATATCACGAAACAGGTTAGGTTTTCCCTTACCCAGGGTTATCCTTGTATTCTTTGGTATCAGATCTACGGTCTCGCGCCAGGCTTTCTCAAAATTCCCTGAAGCCTGTTCCTTGATTTTCTGGACATCAAACATGGACAGGATTAAGAGGGGACTGTATATAAATCTTACCAAATTTTATAAATGAACATTCCTTCATTGATAGGATGGCATTAACAATCTATAACACGCTTACAAGAAAACTTGAGGAATTCACACCAGTAGAGTCCAGGGTCAGGATGTACAATTGCGGCCCAACAGTCTACAAGGATGTCCACATAGGAAACTTCAGGGCTTATGTCTTTGCCGACATCCTCAGGAGGACACTTGAACTCAATGGCTATGAGGTTGACCAGGTGATAAATCTCACTGATGTAGGCCACATGGTGGATGACAACGAAGATTCCAGGGAAGACAAGATACTCAAGACTGCAAAAGAAGAGAACATAACACCCCTTGAAGTCTCAAGAAGATATGCAGGAAAATTCTTCGACGAATTCTACAAGATGCGCCTCAAGGAACCAAAGGCATTCCCGAAAGCAACCGAGCATGTCCCGGAGATAATCGAGATAACAAAAGCATTGCTGGATAACGGATACGCATACGAAGTCAACGGCACTGTTTATTTTGACATCACAAAAAAAGAGGATTACGGAAAACTCTCAGGCAACGAAATCAAGAGTCTCCAGGCAGGAGCCCGTGTCGATGTCAATCCTGAAAAAAGGAACCCGGGCGATTTCGCGCTTTGGATACGCGATGACCGCCATCTCCTGCAATGGGATTCCCCCTGGGGAAAAGGCTACCCTGGCTGGCATATAGAATGCACAGCAATGTCCTTCAGATACCTTACCGACGCATTCAAGCCTGAACTTGACCCGGAAGGTTTCCGGACAATAGACATACACACAGGTGGAGAAGACAACGTATTCCCCCATCATGAGTGTGAGATTGCACAATCTGAAGGTGCAACCAACAAGAAGTTCATCAACTACTGGCTTCATGTAAAGCACCTGATGATCAATGGAAAGAAGATGTCAAAATCAGAAGGCAATTTCTTCAGTGTTACAGACCTCATCAACAAAGGCTTCAGTCCACTTGCGATAAGATACGCCCTTTTGAGTGTCAACTACCGCCTTAACATGAACCTTACCTTTGACTCGCTCCATGCAGCAGAGAAGAATATCAGGAAACTCAACGAACTGAAAAGATACCTGGAATCCAGAAGTGGTGATGAGAATAACCTTCCAGAAGAAAAGATTGAAGAGTTCAAAACACAATTCCTGGAAGCCCTAAATGATGACCTCAACATGTCAAGAGCCCTTGCTGTTGTCTTTGATTTCTACAACTACGTCTACAAGCAGGAAAAGATCTCCAAAGCAGACGCTCAAAAGCTGCTGGAAACACTGGAAGATTTCAACCTAATCCTTGACATCTTTGAAGAAGAAGAGATACCAAAAGAGATAACAGAGCTTGCAGAGAGACGGAAAGAAGCAAGAGACAACAAGGATTTCCAGACAGCAGACAAGCTCCGTGACCAGATAAAAGAAAAAGGCTTTGACATAAAAGACACAAAAGAAGGTTATAACCTGTCTAAGCGTAGGTCCTGATGATATCCTCAAAAACCTTGAGTATACCCTCCAGGTCTTTTTTGCTTATTCCATAGGTGGAAATCTTCATTGATTGCGTCAGTCCGTGCTTCACCCCAAAGATCCCGTTCTTCTTGAGTTCATGATACAAGAAGCCCCGTTTCTTCGGATGCTTTTCTGAGATAGCATAGAACACATCTGTCTCAAACATCATCAGGTCATGCCTGTGCGGCTTCTCTCCCATCTGTTTTATACCAGGATGCAATGCTTCAAAAGCCTGAGAGAACCATTGCGCTTTCTTCACTTCCTCATCCCAGTGTTTCACTCTCTCCTGGACATGCGGGAATGAAGCCATCAGTGTTAGCAGAGGCGCACCTCTTACACCGCATCCAAGGCATTCGACCTCTTTACCCTTATGGCTTGACTCAGCAAACAATTTCTCTGCATGCTCCTTCCTGGTCGCAAGAACCCCTACAGGTCCGCTTGCAGCCATGCTCTTGTGACCGCTTCCGATAAGAAAATCACACCCGATATCACTCATCGAGACAGGCATCCTTCCGATCGCATAAGCCCCATTCACGATGTAGAGCACACCATGTTCCTTTGCGATCTCTCCCAGCCTTTTTGCATCCGGAAGATTACCAACATTTCCATCAGGATAAGTAAGCAGTATCATCTTAGGAGAATGCTCCTTGATAAGCGGTATGAAACCCTCAACATCGACTATTCGTTCAGGCTCACCTGAATGCGGCACCTTGACTATCTTCAGGCCTGCGCGCTCCGCAGCAACCACTGTACTGTAATGCGCATTACCATCAATAAGAATGACATCTCCTGGCGTTGCAAAGGTATGCATGACACTGAACTTTCCCTCCCTTGCACCGTGGGTGACACGCGCAGCATCAGCTCCAAGGAAAGCCGGAAGCGTCTCATGCACGAACTGCCGGATTGGAGGATTATCTATCTTATCAAGTGTTCCCTTGCAGAAATCACAGATTGCATACCCATCACCAAACTCCACCAGTGTCTCCTTCGCTTCATCCGTCAACAGGCCTCCTGTCTGCAACGGGTTGATAGTTATACCCTTAGTCTTTCGCTGCATGGATAAAAAAAAGAACCGATTCCTTATTAATCTTTAGGTTTGAAATAATCACGCCTGCGCTCAAAGATCTCTTCCATGAAATCATGCCAGTCATTAAGCCCTGAATTGTATACATCCTCAGAAAAACCCATCGATTTCATCCCACTAACGCTTATATAAGGCACCCTTTTACTATGGAAAATAACCTCCTCAAGCACATCACCCAGGAAAGCCCCCTGTTCATACGAGCCAGGATAAGCATACACCCTTCTCTGCATGCCTTCCTGAAGAACACCCATGTAATAATGATCAGGATTCATCTCAACCTCTATTTCCACAGGCGCACTCTTGAGATTCTCATTGATCCGCAGACCTACCAACTGAAGCATAGTGTCATACATGACTTAGTAGAATCAATCTGCATTTAAAATTCTTACCATAATTTTTAGTTTTTCGAATAATTCCGGCATCGACTTCGGCCTGAATTCCTTTTTAAAAAGAGGTGACATCCCCGTAAGGGACCTCCCCCTGTCACCTTATATAGGGACACTAATTGGCCTTCGTAATAATGATGCTAGTCATTTTTTCGAAAAACTCTTTGATTCAAAAAATCCCAGCAACCTACCAAGCCGAAGATTCTCTGCATCCCAAATCAAAAAATACTTAAAGATTAAACACCTACCATCCCTTATGGCAGCAAGCAAGCAAACCTTGACTCTTCTTAACCTGCTGCTGCTCTAAGCCTCGAAAGGGCCACTCAATTTCTAGGAGGACTAAAAAATGGAGAACCTATTTTATGAACCCATACAGATTTTTGACACAACGCTACGTGACGGACTGCAGGCATGCGAACTGAACCTGTTTCCATACGAGCGCCTGGAGATAGCAAAAGATCTGGTCACCCTGGGAGTTGATATAATAGAAGCAGGTTTTGCATCATCATCTCCGGGTAATTTCCGCGCAGTCAATCTCATCGCACAGGAACTGGGAAGAGATGCAACCATCTGCTCACTAACACGCGCAGACCATGAAGAGATAGAAGAAGCAGCAAGAGCAATTGAACCAGCAGAGAAGAAGCGCATACACACTTTCATTGCCACAAGCGACATCCACATCGAAAAAAAACTGACATCAACACGGGAAAAAGTGATGGAAAAAGCAGTGAGCGCTATAGAGAAAGCCAGGCAATACGTGGATGAGGTGCAGTTCAGCCTTGAGGATT
>JAWOGQ010000009.1:0-7716 GCA_046496745.1 Candidatus Woesearchaeota archaeon
TGGCAGTCGCTTCCAGCAGACCTCCTGCACATACACTCCCCGAATACTTTCGCAGGCTACGTACTTGCAAATGAAGCAAGAGAAGCAAATATCCCTTCTATTGCAACCTTCCATTATGGAGGATTCACCAACTGGCCCGAATATGCTGATAATGAAGAGCTTGCCCGCGATACGCTCGCATGCGTCGATCATATAATCTGCGTGAGTGAAGCAGGAAAAAAAAGCCTGCCGTACAATAATTCAACTGTAATATACAATGGCATTGATCCTGAACAATTCAGTCCCGCAGAAAAAGAAAACGACCAGTTCAGCATAATTTACCCTGCAAAGATCTGCATGATGAAAGGCCAAAAGGACTTTGTCAAGCTGGCCCAGTATCTGAAAGATGAACAGGCAGATTTCAGGATAGACCTCATGGGAAAAGTAGCTGATAACCAGTATGCCTCAGAACTTCAGGAAGAGATCAAAAAAAAAGAGCTGGAAAAGTACATCAGCATTCTTCCACCTGTACCTATAGAAGAGATGAATAAGACATACACTAATCATGATCTTCTCATATTTCCCAGCCGCCTTGAAGGACTAGGACTTATATCTCTCGAAGCCCAGGCATGCGGACTGCCTGTGATAGGATACGACGCAGGTGGCATCAAAGAAACGATCATTGAAGGAGAAACCGGCTTTTGTGTCAGGACCCAGGACATATACAGCCTTTTCGAAAGGACCATAGAACTGTACAAGGAACCGGACAAACGCGCCTTCATGGGTGAAAAAGCACGCCAGAACGTGATCAGGAATTTCAGCCTTGACCAGATGCTCCAAAAGCAAGAACAACTATACCAACGTGTTGCAGATAGTTTTACTGCAAATCATTAGGGTCAGTATAGGTATACTTCACATTCAATCTGTCAGAACCTACATCCCGCAGCATCTCAAATCCATTATAGACATTTTGCAGGTAAAAAGTAGGCCCATCTTCATCATCATACAACAAGACCTGTCCACCAGCCCTGCCAAGATCAGGTAGTTTATAATGGACGCCTTCTTCGCATACTAGATCTCCTGCCCGGACTTCTTCAATACGGACAATCCCTTCAAGATTTCCTGTCTCTGTTACAGGTATGGACTCTTCCCTCTTTTCAGGTTTCTTGAAATTCTTGAAACCCTCATAAGCTGCTTCATACAAGTCTCCTGGTTTCGCAGGAGGTTTAATGTTCCATACAAAACCTCCATAAACCATCTTTTCTGTCTTGAATATATTCTCAGTCTTATCCATCTCGAACTGGTAAGCCTTTCCAAGAGGCTCCACTAGAGAGAAATCACCGGTTTTATATTCCTCATCACCGATTAATATCGCTTTAAGATCAACTATTGCAGGAAACTTAAGATACTGAGTATCTCCTTCATTCACAACATTGGGCTGTTCATACACTGAGATGAGTGCATTAAGAGCTCCAGACATCTTCTTCTTTACCTTGGGCCTGTTCCGCTTTCCATATCGTGACTTGAAACTCATACAGGACGAGAATCAACAGAGATATATAAATATTGTCACTATCCCCAAGTAATATCAAAGACAACACATATAAATGAGATTTGATTTTCTAACCTCATGTTAGATGCGGTCATAGCACTCAGCGGCGCAATAATGGATACAATTGACTATGCAGTCAAGTTCCCATTGGCCAAATTGAATAAGCCAAAAGAGAAGGAATATCCTGACCTATGGGATACTCTCGACGGGAAAGTTGCAGTAATGGTTAACCTCTACGCCCCTGAGACACATAAGCTTGATGAGCTTTCAAACCTTCACACCCGCGGCAAGTTCAGGACATACCTCCCATGGGTACATCTTGCCCTCAATAACGGGACACAGGACCTTGCAGAATACGTTCATGAGAATAACCCAAAACTCAACAGCACCTATCTCTTTGGTCTTGGAGCAGACAAAGCAGCAAACATAAGCTCAATCATCCAGGACCTACCTGAAGAGATAGACACGATAGTCATAAAAGATTATTACAGCAAGATCCAGGACTTCGACACTTTTCTCAAGGCTCTCCACGACTTTCGTGAAAGCGACGGAGGAGCCATGGCTGTCCCCATTGTTCCAAACAAGGATCCCAATTGGGCAGCCGATAACCTTCTCAGGAGATGGCAGGAACACGAATATGACCTTTCAATGAACCTGGGAAGAAGGGCTTTGGGATTATTCGGAGCATCTACTGTCAGTGGAGCATGCTCTGTTTTCAAGAGGGACACCCTAGAACAGATTATTGACGACAATAGCTTTGACTGGATAGGTGAGGATTTCGAGAATTCAGTCCTTGTATTCAGCAATAACCAGAAAATATATTTTGATCCAAGACCTAAAGTTGTAGCAACACACTCACCAGCAAACTACAATCGCCTTTACCTCCAGAGAAGAGGATGGGAACGTGCACGCCTCAAGATCACAAACGATTATTTATTCAAACCCCTAAAAGCCATATGGCAGGATTTCAAGGAAAACAATATCCTTAGCACATTACAAAAGAAAAACACCAAAACATTCAAGGAACAATTGAAAAACGTTACAAAAGATGCATTCTACTCATACCAATTCTACATCCAAAACGGTCTTTTTGAGACATTAGGCATGATTCCAAAAGCTTACAGCGTAGGTATCATCGGACTTGCAGCTGCAAACTTCATAGAGACCAATCTGGGCTCAAACATCCTGCCTGAAACAATAAAACTTTTACCCACCGACTATGATATATCCGTAAGCGCAAATGCCTTCAAAGTATACGCAACCGGTCTTGCCGCCTGGTCAGGCCTCAACATTTTCCATTTGAGCCAGAGTGATCTGCCAAAGAAAAAGGGGTTAAAAGCAGCTGCACTTTACCCAGCATACAAGCTTGGACTCCTTTTGCCCAGTCTTGCAGGTGCTGGAAGATTTGCAAAAGAGCTATATCGCATGAACATCAGGAAAGACAAAAGCGTCAATCGTTTCGAGGAATGCGCAAATAGCCACAGCATAATGAAAAGAGGTTACGGTGGACATGCAGAGATTCCTGAACAGTTCAAATCAGGAACCTACTTCCAAAACGAGTTTTTCAGTACAGATTTTCATGACATCCTTTTCGCAAGACTTGACCCTGAATATGTCAAAGCCCAGAATCTACCCGAATCTCCAATATATGGCGTTGCAAATCTGGTTAATAGAGAACTGGCAATATATCCGCTTGACAGGTTTACCCACCTCCTGGAACCACAGCTTTCCATAGATAACATTGAATTCAACCCAAAAAGAGAGGCAATCCAGGAAGGATATATCCTCAACGAAAGCCAGGCATACCGCTTTGATGACGGCAGGCATTCATACATCTTCACCTCAGATAAAGGAAATTTTGAGTGCCTGGGAAAGGACAAGCCAGGAAAGATTGAACCACATGAATTTGAATTATATCTAGCCTATGATAATGACAGATTCATATGGATAGATAATGAAAAAGAAATAATGTCCGGTGATATTACCTTAGCGGATATATCACCAGAACCTTACCGTTAACTGATTACCAGAGGTCGATAAACAGTCCTGTGTTTTGTTGATGACCAGATATCAAGCCGCATCCCATACTCTCCTGATTCTGCATCTTCTGGTATTTCAAGAGCATAGATATACGTCTCTTCATCGCCGGTATCAAAACCTCTTACCCATTTCTTAGGAGCAATCAGTCCTATCTCAGGGATTGAGACCCTGACAGATGTGTCATCATAATCAAAATCTCCGGTGTTCTCGAAGCTGATTCGCACATCAACAATATCACCTGGTGCAACAGGCTCAAGCTCTCCACCCAGTGTGTTGAAATGAGACACACCAATGTTATCATACATCAGAGCTGATTCTTCCCTGTCTGACGAATAGGTGCATGGCCAGTTATAACGGTTATATACGATGTTCGTGGTGTTTGGGATAGTAAAGTTATAAAAATAGCAACCTTCACCAACAACCTCTACATCATCATCATAACTGAACATGTTATCACCGTTCAGGTCATAGCGGCACACATCAATGACTCCATCAGCATCAGTATCGTTGTACCATTGATCAAACGTTTCATTTTCTGGATCTGGCACTTGATAACTGTAATCAGTATCGACATATATTGCTTCAAATACACCATCATGATCCCTGTCATAGGTATATATATCTGCAATTCCATCATCATTACTATCATAATTCTTACGGTCATAAAGCCCGTCTTCATTCGTATCTGCATACCAATGGTTCACTGTCTGTCGTGAATCCGGATATGTACGGGTGGTATATTCTGCATAACAGTCTCCATCGAGATCATACTGGAAATAATCCACTCTTCCATCCTGATCAACATCATAATTCCACCGGTCAAATTGCCGGTTTTCTGTAGTATCTGCATACCACGAATCTGTGTTACCATCGTTGAAGAGCCGATCTTCGTTCTCTTCATATAGCCCATAAACAGACAAGGCAAGTACAGCCAAAATTATTAGCGCTTTTTTCATTGTTTTTCCCTCCACTTCTTGAATAGCATACTATCCTGCATAAAATCATTCGAACCATCAATACCATGATAAGCTACTGAAAAAGATACATCTTCCCTATCAAGGTTCCTGAAGGCTTCCTGAAGCTCATCATGACATTCATCATAAGTTTTTCCTTCCACATTAAAGCTTATCCTGTTCCTGCTG
This sequence comes from Candidatus Woesearchaeota archaeon, assembly GCA_046496745.1. GTDB lineage: Archaea > Nanobdellota > Nanobdellia > Woesearchaeales > JACJVW01 > JBNJGT01. The sequence continues at coordinate 4,714 of JAWOGQ010000009.1, forward strand.
ACATCATAAGGATACATCTCCTTGAACTGTGACGTTGAAAAATCAGAAGTCTCAAACCCCACTACCAGATGAAAGTCATCAAGATGACTAGCATAAGCAAAAAAAGGGCTTGCTCTGGGTATGATCCCATCATAAGGCCCATTTATATCTCCCTGCGCAAAGTTTCGATATACAGTCACATGCATCTCATCAAGTATATCCATCGCATGCTTGTAAAACTCCTTTGTTTGTCCATCATACTCAAGGACCTGATTCCATTTCGAATCCACAGTAAAGACTACAGAAAGATCCAGATCCTTACCATAATCATGATAAGTCCTCATCAGATCAAGAAACTCACGGTTTTTCTCTTTTGCCTGCTCTCCTTCCACGTGCGAGTACAATTCACAATTGAATATGATACCATCCAGACCTGGCCCTTCCTCGTTGAACTCATGTATATCATCCATGAGATCAGTTCCTATCTTTGGATTTGATAGCACAGGATTCTTGGTCTGCTCAAAATCAGTTGGCAATGCAACCAAAGCCTCAATCCCACGGTCATGCGCTTTTCGCACAAACTCCCTCACCTTCTCAGGAGAATCCTGCAGATACTTGCTTGCATAACTGCTATCATTATTATTAAGACTTGAATCCTTGTGGATGAAACCAAGATACAACTGATTCACATCAAGGAACTCATTCACATCAAAGAACTGGTCAAGATCCTCTTTCAGTATCGTGTCTTCAAGATACCATGCCCATCTGGAAGACTCAAGATCAACCTTTCGATGCTCATATCCTTGAAAACTTCCTTCTGCACCAATACTTGAAATCTTACTGCTGATATTGGAAGTATCAATCCCCTTATCCCTGTCACCACACATCAAAGGCAAGAAAGGAAGAGCTAAGAGTACAGCTGCCCCGATGTAATGGCGCGGCTTGAGCTTCTTCAACCTACTAAATCTTGACTTCTCATCCGGTGTTTCTATATCTATATCAACCATTTTACCTTGGTAAAATTCCGTACTGGTTACTCATCGTCCGGTGTATCAACTGTTGAGCATCCATTACAACCTTTCCTGGCTTTTCCCAGTTATGCATAGGATCTGATGATGCATACATCTTATTTATTCCCTCTGCAACAAGCTCACCAGGCACGATCTCACCTTCATGAAGCTCAGCCAGGGTATTATGCAACCTATGCGCATTCGCAAACAATGCATTCATATCCTCTTGCGGAGCCACCAGGTATGAGATATGTTCTGATATTGTGACTATCTGGTAGAATTTCTCAGGAGTCAAATCTTCTGCCTCATCAAAAAGCGTATCCAGCGCATTTGAAACCTTTGTCATGGACCTGAAGTTGTATGTGTCTGGTGGCTGATAACGCCCCTGATTCTTTGGCTGATCAGGTATCCTGACAGCTTGCGCAGTCATCTCTTTGATCACATCAAGACCTATACCATGGGATACTGCTCCATCTATGATATCAGCAGTCTTACGCACATACAACAATCTTGAATCATCCCGGATATCATTGCACTTGTCATTGAAGAACTCCAAAAGATCAAGTGCATCATCATATGAGACCTTACCTTCCCTGAGCGCATCCATGTTACCGAACTCGCTTGCTGCGCGGAAAAGCTTTTCTGCATAGATACCAGCCTCATCAAGCCCGTTGAAATAAGCCTCTGCAGAACGGTCGATTGCCAGAAGATCAACAGATTCAAAAGGCTCCTCGCTTAGGATCAATGAATCAACACCTTCAAGTATATCTATCCTTGCCTTCTCAGAGAGATGCGGAGTCCCTGCCCTGTATTGCTGGATTGACTTTTCCAGGATATTAGGGTTATCCTTATAGAACTGGTTTGCATCCGGTTCAAACTGCTTGAACACTGCAAGTATCGGATCATTGGATTGATAGAAATCCCTCTCTGACCTCTTCATGATATCGTTTGCAAGCTTTTCAGGTTGGAGCACTCCCAGCTCTGGCTGCCCTTTATACACATGAGGCCTCTCTTTCATATCTTCCTTTGTTTTATCCCAGGAATTCATAACCTCTTCCATACGTGAGAGAGTCTCATCAAGTGACATCCCGGTTTCCTTCTTATAGCCCATGATTTTCGCTCCAGGCCTTGCAAAAGAATCAGGCACAACCTCACCATGTGAATCAAAGAACCCTTCCTGTTCAGTAAGCTCTAAAAGCTTTCCCATGATCTTACCATAAGCAAAGACCTGATCAGGTTCAACTGTCTCAAGCACGTGCGTGAATGCAGCAGCAAATTTCTCCGGCTCAAAATAACCATCTACATCCGGAGCATTCTGCCTGAATATCGAAGCAACCTTATCAATCTGTTTTGCAGTATACCCATTCTCACTCCCTGTAAGAAGTATACTATTAGCATTCTTTACATAAAACGCCAGCTTATCCTTGGTTTCGCTTGTGTCCGTAAAATCATCAAGAAATGAAAGGGACCATTCAAAAGGATATCCTGACATCTCTACTGCAGAAGTATAATCGACTGCATTATTGATAAGCTCATATGTATAACCCTGCACTCGTTCAAGTGCTGAAAGCTGTTTCCTTTTTGGAATATCCGGATTGAAATCCTTGAATCCCCCAGAAAGAGGAAGTTCAGACAATGCCTTGAAAACAGTTATGCATCGTGACTCAAGTGTGTCTGTCACTTTGATGTCGTTTACATCCGCAGTATCTTCCAATGAATCATTCCAGAAGTTTGCCTCGTTCAAAGGCCGATACCTTCCCTTGAATTTAAGTGCTTCAAGATTCTTATGGATAAAAGGTATTGACATTATAGCATTATAGAACGGTTCAATCTCCGGTGATTTTTTGAGCATGTCCTTGAATTTTTGATCCTTCCACACACCTTCAACATAATTATCAAGAGGCATCCCAATAGCGATATTGACCTGCTTTTCAGGTGTGATGACCTGGCCACGCTCTTCCAGTACCGTATGCGCAACCTGAAGATCGCTTCGCATCTGCTCAAGGGTCCAGTT
>JAWOGQ010000027.1:0-3640 GCA_046496745.1 Candidatus Woesearchaeota archaeon
GCACGATGAGCATTCTTTTCAGCTTTAAGAATTGAGACTATCACATCCTCTTTCATGTAGAACAATCCAGTCAGGAGATTTTAAAAAGTTTATTATTTCATTGCTTGGAGACCCTTTCTACTATCGTTAGTCCGAGCTCCTTGATAAGCTCTTCAAAGCCGTCGCGGGGGGTTGCTCCCTACGGGAACGCAGGGTCTTAATGTAGAAATGATCAATTGCGAGGAAGATAGTAGGCTCTCGAAGGGTTTTCACATTATTTCATCTGGATGACAACTTCCCCTGTGATCCCGGAAAGCTTCTTTTCAAGCTGATCCTTATGTGTCTCCAGCTCAAATTTCCCGAGGGTTTTTGAGATCTCATCCTTGCGGTCCCTTACCTCTTTGACCCTTTCCTCTGCCCGGCGGTATTCATCCAAAAGCTCCTGCTCTTTTATAAGGAAAGGATGTGCTTCAAGCTTATCCTCTGTCTCACGCAGAGTTTCATGCAGTTTTTTATAGCGTTTAAGAAAATCCTGGAAAAAAGAATCGTCTGTATTGATTATAAGACTTATGACCTTCTCTCTCTTTTTAGGTTTCAGTTCAATCGAGCCATTATCGATCGCCCTTTTCAGATTATTCAGGATCCGCACCACCTTCAGGTCATAATCCTTAAGAAGAGTCTGCACAGGATTGGAGATATAACCCCTGACAAGATCCTCGTTCTCAAAGGCCACCCTCTCGAACTTCTTGAAAGGGCTCTGGAAATTCATGAAAAACTGGCGCATTGAATTGTTCTCTCCCTGTATATCAGAACTCAGTGACTGAACCTTCTTCTTCAATGCAGCGACCTCATCATACCCCTCCTCATTAGAAAGATTCTCAAAGCGTTTTTTCACATCTGCAAAATGGGCTTCTGCCTCTTCAATGTCAGAATCAAGCTGGTAAAGCTCCTTTTCCATCGATTCCTTCCGCTCAAGCTTTGAGAATACCTCTTCGATATCCTTTTTCACTTGTTCCAGTTCAGTAAACCCTGTTGCAGAGATTTCCGACTGCATGCTCTTGAAATAAGAATCAAACTCTTTGAGGTGCTTTGACACCCCTCCAAGTTCATGCGAGAAAAAATGTGAAAGGACCTGATATTGTTTCAGTGTCTCCTTGGCAAAATCATCCATTCGGTCAATATTTCCATTATCCATTGCCTCATCAGGCGATTCAGGGAATTTCAACCCTTCTATCAGCTGGCGCACGCTCCTTATATACGCCTCACGATTGCCCTCCATTATCTGGAGCTCACGATGAGGGATATTAGGATTTCTCAAGGCTGCCTTCTCCAGGACCTCCAACGCCTTATAAACCTGTTCCACCCTGTGATCAAACAGCTTCTGATAAGAGTTGACGATTGACTCAGCATCTTTTCGTGCCTTCTCTTCCACAGATAAGAACCAGTCCTGCAAGGATTCAAGGGCAATGACCTGTGGCTCCTGTTTTTTCCGCATAGATTTCAAAAAGCCCCACATACCTATTAGAGATTAGACAAATTTATTATAGTTTTCGATTTTTCAAAAAAAACAGATGAAACGAAGATACAAGAAACCCAACAACCAAATACAGAACAGTGTAAAAGAACGAATGGAAAAACTCATTGAAGAAGCTGATAAGAATCCTGACCTTAAAGACAGGTACGCACTCCACATAAGACGATATGCCACCCGTTTTAAAGTAAGGCCAACAAACGACATAAAACGCCGTATCTGCAAGAGCTGCTTACGCCTCCTTATACCAGGAAGGAATTGCAGGGTAAGAACCCGCGAAGGAAAAATAATCTATTACTGCCATAACTGCCGCCATCACATGCGAATCCCCTTCTATAAGGAACGCAGTCAGCGCCGTAAGCGATAATCGTCACCGACAACCAGCTCAAGACCTGTATCTTCAGCCTCCTGGCCCCATACTTTGCCATCCCTGTTATAATCCGGAAGCCTTACATCTCTTCCTTCCCTGAAACTGACGCGACCATTCCCATGCATAAAAGCCCCATATTCATCATTGACTGATCTGATCACATCAGAAAGCGTATCGTAACCCAGGCGCCCGCTCATACCTTCGTTTGCAATATAGCCAGAGAGAGTCGCACCTGCAGGAACCTCTGCCTCCAGTATAGGATAACTACGTTCAGCTTCTGGAGTGTGTTCTGTAGCCTTATCGTTACAGCCAACAGCACTTGTTACCATCAAAGCAAAAGCCATTCCCTTAAGATAATCCATCGGTCTCATAAAGCACCTCCTTTTACTATAGACAACAAGGCCTCATTTATAAATGTTTCTCTTTTTTTACCACTTAAGAGGGACTAACAAAGAGACATACCCCATTCATACCACTAACCCCACATACCGCACCAAAGATATTTCATGACCAAAGCAGACCTCAGGCCCTTGAATTCTTGGTTTTTAGACTGTGAGTGTCTTGAATGTTTTATAAAACTGTTCCCAGAAGAATGGCTCCAGTGAGTTTCTTCACTGGACATATTGACTTAAGTTATTTATAAAAAAGATATAATGGTATCCAGTATGACCAAACTTTCAGTTAAAGGAACATATATTTCAATTATTGAATTTAATAATGAGGATTATATTTCATTAACAGATATGCTCAAAGCTAAAGACGGCGATTTCTTTATTTCAGATTGGCTTAGAAATCGAAATACTGTAGAATATTTAGGGATATGGGAAAAAGTTCATAATCCAAATTTTAATTATGGCGAATATGCCATAATTAGAAATCAAGCTGGACTAAATAGTTACAAGATTAGTGTAAAAGAATGGGTCAAAAAAACAAATGCTGTTGGTCTAAAAGCTACTGCAGGAAGATATGGTGGTACTTATGCCCACAAAGATATTGCATTTGAATTTGGCATGTGGATTAGTGCTGAGTTTAAGATTTATCTTATCAAAGAATTTCAACGATTAAAAGATTTAGAAAATAAAAATCTTGGATGGGATATTAAGAGAAATCTTGCAAAAATAAATTATCGTATTCATACTGATGCAATACAGAAATATCTTATTCCAATCAAAATTACCAAAGAACAAGAGAATCAAATATATTCATCTGAGGCTGATATTCTTAATGTTGCTTTATTTGGAATGACAGCAAGAGAGTGGAAATCCAAAAATCAGGAAAAGAAAGGAAACATTCGAGACTATGCAAACTCTTCTCAATTAGTCTGTTTAGTGAACCTTGAAAATCTTAATGCTCTGTTTATCAAAGAAGGATTATCTCAGTCTGAGAGATTAGTAAAACTTAATGAGATTGCAATTTCTCAGATGAAGATTCTTGTTAAAGAGCATGTTGATGAAATAGAACATCGTGGTAATACATTTCATGACTCACACGTTTTGTCTAAGCAAGCTTTCTCCAAAGAAAAAAGAAATTTCCAAGCAGAATAAGCCCACCCAATGCCATAAGATTATAACCTACCATGCTTATTTTTGTAAGCATTATGCTACATGGAAGGTTAAATACATTAGTATAATCAAGAGTGTAATCCTCACAGACAGGAGAATCTGCAAGCTCCCCTGTACAACAGTTTCCTGCATAAACGCAAAAGCCCTGACCAAGCCCAAAAGTGATCATAAAGATTAGCATGCCAAGCCATATACCTT
>JAWOGQ010000105.1:0-9150 GCA_046496745.1 Candidatus Woesearchaeota archaeon
CGAAGCCGTGTGCATCTGCCGAGAGGTCGCCTTCCTCGAAGTGGGAAAGCGTCCGGTTCTCGTAGCCACGGTTGATCCGCTCGCCACGGACTGCCTGCTGGCCGACACAGCCGGCCATCTGGGTCAGGTTCAGCATCGAGCCACGCGCACCGGATTCGGCCATGATGACCGCCGGTGCCCGTTTCAGGAACATGAGTGCTGCTGACAAGCAGATCAAGCAGGTATTTTCTGGAGGAGAGATGGATGATTACCTTCTGGAGCAGATCGACCGCACTCCACTTACAGATAAGGAAGCCGACATTTTCTCCAGGCTTTATTCAAGCCATGAGCGTCATCATATCAAGGACTTTGCGACCTACTGCTATGTTGGAGTCATAGAAAGCGATAACGAAACCATACTTGCAAAAGTGGCCGATGAGATGCTTCATGGGCTTCATACCTCACAAGATAACGGCGTTGCAATGGCTGTTTTCAAGAACGATGAGACAAAAAAGAACCGTTTTGTCATCAAGACAAGATCAAAGAATCCTACAGAAAGGACAAATGCCGCAAGCCTTGCAAAGTTGTTCCGTGAATATAGATTCAACGGAAATGGCGGTGGAGATTGGAACAAGGGCCACACAGAAAAGGACCTTGGTATCTTTCATTATTCAGTCAACAGCAGGGCATTCAGGGAGCTTCTCATAGAGGAGGTAGGTTCTGTACTTATGGGCAGTCCGATGTATCTTTCAGATTCAGTCGAAAAACCAGTCCAGTCAGTGTATGAGAAAAGCAAGGCTTTCGCTGATATAGATCTTAAGAACATAGATGACTATGAACAGCACAGGAATATACTGGGAAAGATTGAGCACACCAAAGTAAGAGGTAATGGCAGGTACCATACACTTGCATTGAATCTCTATGAGAACATGAAAGAGAAATCCCTTAATTTGCGTGAGATAGATATCCCTTCAATAATAAAGATAAACCAAGAGCTTATTGACGCATGGGGGAAAAAGCCTTACCCTGATGTTGAGGCAAACATAATCTATGGTCTGGTGGATAAGTTCATACATCCCTACATATTCGGACTTTACTGCAGTAAGGACCATGACGAAGAAAAAACAGACGAATTGATAACCAATCTCTTCGGACCACACCTGATGGAGCGTACCAATATCACGCCAAGCTATGAAGGAGAAAGCTATAATATAACTCTTGTAAAAGCCCCTGTCATGGAACTCAGATATGCAAATGAGAGCGTTCTTCTGAACCAATGCCTCAACATTGAGATGAAAGAACGGGTGAAAAGAGTACTGGGTAAGAAATGAATATCCAAAACCATTAAATATTCTTACAACATATAAGGAATATGCCAAAACGTTTTCATTTCTTGATGGATCTGTGGGATTGTAGTGAGAAGACTCTTAACAACGAATTAGCCATGGCTGAACTCCTGCAGTATTTTGCCAAGCTTTTGGATACATATTCTATAGAGGAACCATACACCGTAAGCCGCAATGATGGAGTTAGTGCCTTTATTGTCACCTCTACAAACCATTTCACAATCCATACTTTTCCTAAGGAAAAAGAGGTTTCCATAGATGTATTCTCCTGGGTTCCATTTGATATGATTGCAATAAGGAACTATGCAATAAAATACTTTGAGATAGACACTCATACGATAAAAGTGCACAGGATATCAGGCTATCATGCAGATGAGATACGCTGTGAAGAACCAGAATGCACCAGGCAGGCAACCCGTGAATGGGGTGGCAGGCTGGTATGCCAGGACCACTACCTGCGATACCGTGATAAAGAGCTTGAATTCATGGACTCAACCAATTCATATTCTTAAACAATATAAATAAGCAGGCACTTCCTTTTCACATGATCGCCCATGTTGACATGGATTGTTTTTTCTGCGCCTGCGAGATCAAACGCAATCCTGAATTATCCGGAAAGCCTGTCATTGTAGGAAGTACTGGATCCAGGGGTGTTGTCTCTACAGCCAATTATGAGGCAAGAAAATCAGGAGTATTTTCTGCAACTCCCATCTCCATTGCAAGGCAGAAGTGTCCTGAAGCGACCTTCCTGCCTGTGGATCATGAATTCTATAAGCAGCAATCCCTCGAGGTTATGAACATCCTTGATTCAATATCTGATTCCATGCAGCAAGTCTCGGTTGATGAAGCATTCCTGGACATAACCTCTTTCATAAGGGAGTTTTCTGATCTTGAAGAAGCAGGAAAAGCAATACAGGATATGATAAGAAAAAAGACAGGTCTGAACTGTTCCATAGGGATATCAGAATCAAAGACTGTATCAAAGATAGCTTCTGACTACAAAAAGCCAAGCGGTATAACCATAGTAAGAGATATGCAGGAGTTCCTCGCTCCCCTTCCGATAGAAAAGATTCCTGGCATTGGTAAAGTCTCAAAGGCTCGTTACAACAGCCTTGGGATCTATAACATTAAGGACCTGGCCCAAAAGAACCGCTTTTGGGTCATTGATAAGCTAGGGAATTCCGGAATCCATTTCCAGGACCTTGCCTGGGGGATTGACCACTCCATTTTCAGCAAGCGTGTAACGAAATCCCACAGCCGCGAGAAGACCATGCAAGAAGATTTGAAAGAAACCGATGAATTGCTTTCAATCCTCATGAGACTAAGCGAACGTGTCCATTCTGACACAAGAAAGAGCTTTCGTGTGATCTCCATAAAGATACGCTATAATGATTTCACTACAATCACCCGCGACCGGTCACTGACAGCACCCACAAGAGCATTGCCTGTCCTGAAAGATAAAGTGAAGGCATTGTTTCTTGAAAATTACAATGAGCAACCAGTACGTCTTCTAGGTGTGAAAATCAGTGATCTATGCAAGGATGTACAATCAACTCTTCACGATTTTTAAAAAAAATTAAAAAATTTTGTTGTACTCGTCCCGCGTCAAGGTACGATCAATGACCTTGTTGACAAGTGTTGTTTCCGTCTCCGAAAGCATTGATTTTTTCTTCTCATAAAAGTTTTGAAGCGTCTCTAGCTTTCGCTCGTACACTGAAATCTTCTTGCATATCTGCGCGTACTGGTCTGTTCCTGGGAACAACTGTCGAAAAGCCCCAAGGAGCCTGAGTTTACCTCGTCCTTTAAGGGTCTCTTCCAGTACCTCACGTTCCTCATCAAGAAGCTCCTTTTGCGCACTGTATTCATTCCGTTTGCTCTCTAGGCGCTCCCTGATCAGACGTACATTTTTCTTGAGTTCACGTCCTTCTCCGGAATACTTGGTTAGAATGTGGTTAGTCATTTCCGCTTGTGGACGTGTTTCTGTTCTTGTCAGGAGGTCCCTTGCCTTGTGCATCACTGCGGCCGGAACATATTCTTCAGGCGTGTTCAGTAACGCTCGAGATATCTTTCTTAATCGCTCACTATACGAGATTTCAGCGTTTTCACTGATCTGTTTGATCGTTCCTTTGATCAACCTCTCATACATGTTTGTCTTGAGTTCTTCAAAGATAGGTACATAAAACTCTTCTTCAGGTTCGTGGTTCAGCGTTGTAAGCAGACCAAGAGCTGTCTCATACGCTCCCTTCTGCTCAAGGGACTCTATTGCCTTGATCTTCTTGGTCAGGTTTTTCTCCGTGTAGGCTTCATCGGCGTTCATTTCATAGTCACTGATAAGACGTTTGTACTGTGTTAAGGCTTCAGATGGTTCTTCACTTTCAACAATTAACTCCAACGAAGCATCCATCACGTCACTGATGATGGACACGTTGGAACGAGTGGTGCTGGAGTTGGTCTTACGACAATAGTCATGCATCGGTTCCCGCACAATGTAATAGAGCTTGATAAGTTCTTCATTGCTCATATCCTCAGCATGGTATCTGAAGAATCCTCGTGCACTGTGTCGTTTACAACAGGTTCCACTGATATCCTTTGCTTCTTCCTTTAATTCTTCTAATTCATTTTCATTCATTTCTATCAATTAAAGGTAATGTACTAGTGATAGAATAAAGTTCTCAAAAAAATAGTACTAAAATCTTAAATTTAACCTAAAAAAAATTAAAATAGTAACCTTTATATAATCTGGAATAGTACTATATCTTATGAAACCATTGACCTTGACAAAGAATGAGAATAAGGTTCTAAGAGAACTCCAGAAAAACTCAAGGGAAAGCAGGAATGTAATTGCCAAAAGGAGCAGACTCTCAAGAAGCGGTGTTGATAAGACTATAAGAAAACTTCTTGGAAAGAAGATCATAGCCTGGAAGACGATTACTGATTACAATGCATTGGGTTATAATCTATATAAAATTCTTATAAATCTGGAAGACCTTAAATTTGACAAGCGCATGTTCTTGTCAGCAATAAAAAACAGTCGTATCATAAAGGTATTCCTTCTTGAAGGGCGCTGGGACATGGAGATCGTTGCTGCATCAGACATATATGCACTTGAAAAGGATATTTTGAACCTGAAAAGAGAGTTCCTTGACGAGATCTCAGACATTAACATAGTTCCCATAATTGAACTTGATCATACTCTTTCATCTCAAACAGAACTCAAGCCAATACAGAAAACACTGATTGAGCATCTTATTGATAATCCCCAAGCTCCCCTTTACAATCTTGATTTCATCTCCTTTGATAAGGCAAAAAAGGATATCCAGAAACTACCCTTAAGATTCTCCATCAACATAGATTATGAACTGATAGGAAAGATTGAAAGAAAATATTTTATCGCATTCGAGGAATACAACCGTAAGAAATGCCTGAATTTCATCAAGAGCAAAACATACAGTTTCATCTCAAAAGACCTGGAATATTTTGACCTTGATTTTAACATGATCTTTGATTCAGAACTTGAGGAGACAAAGTTCATTGAAGACCTGAAACAATACGGCATAACTGAGATCCTCTTCCTCAAGACACGAACTTTGATTGATTACTGACCTCAGAGCTTTTCATATATCTGCAGCAGTCGTTTCCATGCGCCAAGTATCTCTTTCAGTTCTTCTTGGATCTCCGGAAACAGATCCCTGAAATCACGTTCCATCTTTGCATAAGCCCTGAATTCACGATTATTCTCTTTATCATCCTTAGCCATATCAAAATATAGTGAATCAGTCATATGGCTTGCAGAATCAGCGCAGGCGATAATCTTCGCTTCTATCGAATCAGGCAAAACATCCTTGCATCTGTGCGCTCTTACGCAATGCAACACCTTTTCCATTTTTGGATAATTGAACTTTTCCAGGAACTCTCTTGCCCTTTCCTCCCCTCTGACTGCATGGTCTATTTCAGTAGGAAGCGGATAATGGCCTATATCATGCAGCCATACAGCAAGAAGAACCACTTCTGCATCAGCTTCAGGATATTTTTTCAATAGGTGCTTGGCCCATTTCTCAGCTTCTGGAACATGAGGCCGCAAATGATAAGGGTCAGAACCGAAATCATCTATCATCTGGAAGAATTTTTGTTTTGCTTTCTCTATCATATCACTTTGACAGACTGGCAAATTTAAATAGTTTTCCGGTGAATCTTAGAACTCTGAAAATTTCGTGCCCTTTTTTACATCAAAAAAATAAGGTGCCGCTGGAGGGATCTGAACCCTCGACCTCTAGATAGCCCAGAGCGATTTTCTTGTCATCGGCTTTTGCCTCATCACTCACTTATGAGTCTAGCGCTCTAACCAGGCTGAGCTACAGCGGCATGATATAAAAGAAAAGAGGACTATTTATAAAAGTTTCTTTATGCTCTCAGCGATCTCCTCGATCTCCCCGTCCTTGTAGGAACCCTGTGGCCAAAGCTTCAGCCCGTCTCCTTCAAACCTCGGGATAACATGGAAATGCAGGTGGTCTATGGCTTGCCCGGAGGCGCGAAAATTGTTCTGCGAGATGTTGAATCCATCACATCCAGTTGCGTCCATGACGCCCTTCGCACACATCTTTGTGACTGCAATCACCTTCTGTAAGAGATCAGAAGGGATGTCTACCATCGTGACATAATGCTCTTTTGGTATTACCAGGCAATGCCCTGGATGGACCGGTGCGATATCAAGAAAAGCAAGGACTTCATCGTCCTCATACACCTTTGCTGAAGGGATCTCTCCCTTTGCTATCTTGCAGAACAGGCACATCTATACCATCTCCAGGATTTCTTTCAAGCTTGTGATCTTGTTCTCGTATTCCCTCTTGTCCTTCCGGTCAATGAGATAGCCCTTCACTCCTGCGTTTTCAGCACCTCTCATGTCACTTTCTATACTGTCACCTACCATTATGGTCTCTTCCTTTGAAACCCCAAGCTTGGCTATGGCCTTGTCAAACATCTCAGCATCAGCCTTGAGAAGTCCTGTGTTATAGGACAAGATAATAGTATCAAATAGCTCATCCAGCTCAAATTTGCTTATCAGCTGTGTGATTGAGAAAGGATCTGTGTTGGATATAAGTCCCACCTTAATGCCCTTCTCCCGCAACGCCTTGATTGTCTCAAAAGTGTCCTCAAAAGGCTTGGCAAGAAGAGTGTTCTTGTTCCACATGCCAACAAGCTTGTCGATCACATGTTCAGGTGGCCTAACGTCAAAATCATCACAGACATTTCTGAAAGCCTCAGTAAGATTATCTGCTTTCTTGGTCATGAAACTTCTCTCGAAACGCTCGATATATTCTCCAAAAGGCATATCTATGCGTAGTATGAACTTTGCTTGCTTCACAGGAGATGGAAATATCCCGTTCTCAATGATTGTCCCCCAAAAATCAAATAGTACTGCTTTCACTATAAACACCTCAGCATCTGCAAAGCACTTATCCTTTTTAAAAATTTCGCAGACTGTAAGAACCAGTTGGAAGGGACCTGACTATGTCATCAATCTCTCCCCCGATTTTTCTCTTTATCTGTTTTGCGACATCATTTGCCTTCTTGTCACCCTGGGAGACCACAACAAACTCAGTGCAGTTGGCTTCAATCGATTCCTTTGGCCCTGCCATCACAGTGTCATCATAGCTTCCGAGTGCAAGATTGATGGAATTATCAAGGTAAGTTACTTTGCCGCGAACAACAAAAGCGCCTTTCGGAAGGAATTCCCCTGATTCCGCCTGCTTTGTGATCTGTTCCGGCTTTGCCATGAAAACGCTTGAATTAGTCATCCCCATCTTGAAAGCCCTGGAGAAAGTGGCTGTCGCATCAGCAACTTCCCTGATGGAATCCTTTGGCTCGTTTCCTTCTGTTTTCAGCACAAAGAAAGGAGAACCAGCCATGTCAGTATGAAAGACTATGTCATGAGGTTCAGCGTGTTTCTTGATGATTATCTCATTAGAGGTTGCATCCCTTCCTCCGATGCACAAGTAACCTTCAGAAGTAAAGAACCAGCGGAATTTCTCGTACCATTTCTTTTTTCTCACAACCTTTCTTGCAGGAGCGGTGGTATCAATCCTTTTTTCTATGCGTTGCAGCTTTCTCTTGGTATCCTCTATTGTCCTCAAAGCCCCTTCACGCTTCTTTTTTAGCTTCTTTGCACGGTCAAAATAGAACGAAGCATTCTCTTCCACAGATTTATTCAGATCCAGTGTAACCCTCATCAGAGAGAAAGCAATCAAGTGCACTTTTTAAATCTTCATCCTGTGACTCGATAATTATCTTGTCATAATATGGTTTAAGCACTCCAGGCCGGGTCAATACATCAACAATCCACTCAAAGGTTTTCTTCTTTTTCTGGTCCACGAAACGCTGGAACTTCTCCGCAGAAAACCCTCCTGCATGGGTCCTTCGGACCTCCCTTTTCTTGTTCACCGCCTGTCTTTTCTTACCATCTATCCATTCTATAGCCTTGATCCGGTTGACAGAGACCTCCAGGTACAAAAGACGGGGATACATGGCAATCTCTGCATTTGTAGGCAGTTTTGGCTTTTTGGTTATCTTTTTAGTATCTTCTACTTCTTCAGCCTTCTCAGTTTTCCCGGTTTTGTCACTTCTCTTAGCTTTCTTATTCTTCTCAGGGTCCTTAGATTTAGTCTTTTTAGGTTTCCTTAGTTCCTCGCGCAGTTTTTCATCAGCTATCCTGTTTCGTATCTTTGCCTTTTCCTGGTCCCGCTTCCGCTTCTCCGCAATCTTTCGCTGCTTTTCCTCTTCAGCAATCTCCTGCTTACAGTCTTCACAGTATGTTTTACGGGTGAAAAACAGAAACCGTCTGCATCTTTCGCATCGCCTAATCATTTTTCAGATGCACATCCATCTGAGGGAATGGGATGTTTATGTTATGCTTGTTCAATAGATTATAGATGCGCTCATTTCCTTCTTCAAGTGCGTCATACCTCTTATCATAATGATCCACATAATAGAATGCCTTAAAATTTAGAGCTGAATCACCCATCTCAAGAAACATGACAAAAGGCTCAGGCTCTTTTGCAATCCCTTTTATCTTTTTGATCTCCTTTAAGACCATATCACGGACTTCCTTTACATCAGACCCATAAGCAACAGAAAAAGGAACAACTACTCTCACGTCTGTTGCAGGTAGGGCAACATTCTTGAACTTGGCATTTGCTAGTATCCCGTTAGGTACGATTATTATTTCCTGATCAAAGTTTTTTACTTTTGTGGACCTGAACCCTATATCCTCTATCGTTCCCATGGTGCCGTCATCCAGGGAGATCAGGTCTCCGTGCTTGATATTCTTGTCAAGGACCAGGCTTATTCCACCAAAAAAGTTTCCTAATGTCTGCTGCATTGCAAAAGCAATAGCAAGCCCTCCTATTCCAAGGCCGGCAAGTAAAGGTGCTATCTCTATCCCACTGTTAGTGAGAATCAAAAGAATGCCCAGCATGAATAATATTATTCCAGATGCCTTGTGAAAGAGTATTACAAGTTGGTCGTCAAGTGAATTCTCAGTCTTTTCTGCCCATTTATTCCCCCAGTTAAGGATAAGCACATCTGCTATTCGGATAACAATCCACGTGCAGATCAGTATTATTACTCCTTCAACAATACTTGTCACGATTCTCTCAACTGTAGGTGTCATTACAAGATATGCCACTCCCAGCCTCACACCAATAACAATCAGAAGTATTGAGATAGGATTCTTTGTGCGTGCGATAAGCTTGTCATCAACCTTAGTCTTTGTCCTTTTCGTGAATTGGACAACAATGCGCTCGATCACGAACACTGCTATTTTCGAGAA
>JAWOGQ010000008.1:0-19706 GCA_046496745.1 Candidatus Woesearchaeota archaeon
GTAGGTTTTGATGAACCAAGTCTTCGCCAGGCGCTTGAATTATAGCCCCGAAGATTTTTTTATTTTTTTGAAATCTTTCTGATTTTTTCTGATAAACCCTGTTAAATAATCCTTCTTTCTTAATCACATGCAAAAAAAAGCCGAGTTATTGGCTCGCACATTTCATCAGGGTATCCTGCTCCGATGCAAAGAACCCCAGATCCAGCATCTTGAAGGAGTGGTTGAACTCATTAAAGAAGTTGGGATAAAGGATGATGAGATCATCGCTGCCGCCTGGCTTCATGATAGCCTTGAGGACACGGACCTTGACCCCTTAACAATCAAGAAGCATACCAGTGCCCGGGTCATGGAGTATGTCCAGAAATTGACCCGCGATACTGATCGCGAAGAATACCTGCATCGCATAAGAGAGGCACCTTATCCTGTACAGATAATAAAGCTTGCAGATGTCATGCAGAACTGCTCGATGCTTGATCGTGGATTAAGGGATGGAACCATTGATCGGTTGTTTACGGATTGCAGGAATCTTTATCTTTCTTTGGCAAAAAGACTCAATCCCGGATGGTACCAGCGGATAAAGAAATATTTGCGGGGAGATAATGGCGCTTGAGGATAAGGTCTACAAGCACACTGCGCGGTATAATCTTTTTACCCATCTTAATTCATGGCTTTCCATCAATCCAAGCCATGGATGTCCTCTTGATTGCGCTTATTGTGTCCAGGAAAAAGACCGCTGGTATTCAGGAAAAGGTGTCATTCGTGAATACACTCCTGAACATACCATTTCCCTCATCGAGAATGAGCCCCAGATGTCTAAGGATCGCCCTGTCGCATTGTACAATTTCACAGATCCTTTCCTTCCCAAAAATCGCGAAGACCTCTGCCAGATACTCAAGGCGATGGACAAGAAAAAATACAAGAATCCAGTAGGCCTTATCACAAAAAGTCTCCCTGACAAGAAGACCTTCAAGACCCTGAAGAGACTAAGGCATGTAAAGCCAATAATCCTTGTATCCTATGCAAACCTTCCAGATAACATAGTGAAAGCCTCCAAAAAGAACCGTCTCGCAGTCTTTAAGCAGGCAAAAAAGCACAAGATTCCGACTATCCAGTATTTTCGCCCCACTGTCAGAGAATGGTACGGTGACTTTGAGAAAAGCATAAGGAAAGCGGCTGAGGAAGTAACTCCTTATGCAGATGCAGTCTGTGTCTCAGGACTGATATACACTCCTGAAATTAAGGAGAAACTGCTCAAGCGAAAGGTTCCCCTGCCTGATTACGAACCAAATGGTGGAAAGCACCTGAGATGGGAAGATCGCACTGATGTCATGCGCATATATCATGATGTAAAACCTGAAATGCCCATATTCTCAAGCACTTCCTGCGCTGTAAGCTATGTCCTGAAAATACCTAATTATAACGGATATTTCCCCTTAAGGAATCTGGAAGGTAATGGATGCAACGCACCATGTATCGACGAGCAGCGGGACCGTTGCAGAAAGGGGAGGAAGGTAAGCAATAGCTACCTAAAGAAACAATTCAGGCATCTGGACAAGAAATTCGAGCGCCGTGGCCAGGTGATACTCGTGGATGATTCCTTTGGTATGAAAGAGCATTACTACATTCGTCATAATACCTCACATATCACAATCAAATTCAGTGAGCAGGAAAAATATGGTCTGGCAAAGAAAGGCTGGTTCAGGCGAAACAAATAAATACTTCTTGGAACTCGCGTGAATCATGGTAATACAGTACCAAAAGAATAGCAACTATATCATTGCAGCAGTTTTTGTCTTCCTTGCATATTACCTTGTGACAAAAGGTCTTGCCATAACTGAAGCAATAATTGTATCCTCAGCAATTGGCGTTTTCCTGGTAATCATCAATTCAAACAGGCTATTCAAGGAGATCAACAAGAGAAATATACGTAAGTGCTACAAGAGAAGCATGAAATCACATTATTTTGAGCTTTTGAACACCAGCTTCGGTATTGTTCTTTTTGTGGGTGCTTACTATCTGTATGGCTATTCAAGCCTATTCTCAAACCTGCTGGTATTGATTGGCGTAGCCCTTCTTTTTGCAGTGCCATATTACATAAACTATAAGAAAAAGCAACTCCTGAATAAGAAAGGAGACCTTGTCAGATCCTCTATACTGGCTTATTATTTCATAATACCTCTTATGGCCTCATGGTACATAATACTGATACTATACACCGCAAGGTTATATTCTCTCTTTTTGGTTGTATTTCTCTATCTTGCAGTCTCCATGACCACAGGTTATATCAAGCTCAGGGTATATGGCTGATTGCATGTAAAGAATAAGTTAAAAATTAAAAAGCATTCTCAAGTTTCGGAACAACCTGCTTTTTCCTGCTCATGACACCATCAAGCCAGACTTTGCCTTCCTTTGGCTCAACATCAAATGCTTTCCTGATTATGGTCTCATCATCCGAAACATAGAGCAGTTCAGAGCCTTCCTTCATGATATCTGTCAGGATCAAGAGGATGCTGTGCCTGTCACTTTTCATCTCCTTGAGCTTTTCATACAGGGCATCTTTAACCGAGTCAAGCAAGGAAATATCAACAACCTCGATCTGTCCTATCCCAACCATGTTCCCGCTCATGTCAAAATCCTTGTAATCCCTGTTAATCAGTTCCTCAGGTGTGCTTCCTTCGATTGCGGATTTTACCTTGAACATCTCAAGCCCCAAATCTTTTGTATCAGATACTCCGGAAAGTTGTGCAAGAGTCTCAGCAGCAATCCTGTCAAGGTCAGTGCATGTTGCAGACTTGAATATGACAGTATCTGAAAGTATTGCACAAAGCATGATGCCTGACATCTTGTCGTCCAGCGGCACATTCATGAAATCATACATTGCCTTTATTATCGTGCAAGTGCATCCCACAGGCCAGACCCACATCTCCAGGGGTTCTTTTGTAGTAACATCCCCAAGCTTGTGATGGTCAACTATCCCTTTGATTGTTCCCATTGAAAGGTTTTCAAGGCTCTGGCTCACATCACTGTGATCAACAAGAAATATCTCCTTGTCTTTTGCATCAGTCAGTTTCTCCGGGACAGGAACACCGAACTTTTCAAGGACAAAACTTGTCTCAGGAGTTATGTCCCCTTGAATTGCTGGTGTCGCTTCATATCCTAGTTTTGTCTTCAGGTCTGCAAGCGCTATCGCTGCGCATACCGAATCCGTATCAGGGTTCTTGTGTCCTATTACATACATTGTTATCGCCTCTCCAAAAATTTTCTTAGTATATTTTCAATCTTTTCAATTGATTCGATCGAGACATGCTCATCATCCTGGTGGAAACTTCCATCGCCGTCAGCACCCCATATGATGCCTTCCATCCCATGCTTTGAAAGAAAGCGGGCGTCTGAAGCGCCATGCGCAACTGCCAGTTCAGCGCCTGATAACTCCACCAAATCCCTGGTAAACCCCTCACTTGTTCCATAAAACATTGGTTCAATGGTTTTGACTTCAAGCTCACCTTTTATCTTTCCTCTTATCTCTTCAAGCACATTTTCAATATCATCATTCTCAGTATATCGTATGTCAAGCAAAGCCTCTGCATGATCTGGTATCTTGTTGAATGAATCACCACCATTGATCCTACCGATGTTAAGTGTCTTGTGCCAGTGACCTTCGTCCTTATCATTAAAAAATCCTTTGATTACCTCAAGATCCTCCATCAGCCCTTCGATCGCATTGATCCCTGACCATGGCCTTGATCCATGCCCGCTTTTTCCTGTAAAAGAGACCTTTGCCCTGGATACTCCTTTTGATTTCGTTATTATCTTTTTAGTATCCCCACCATCAAGAGCTATTGCAAATATTGGAGAGACACCTTCAAGTGCCTTTGCAGCACCGTTCTTTCCTCCGACTTCCTCATCACCTGTAATAAGAATCCCCACTTTCTCTGGAAATTCTTCCATCAGCTTAAGAGATATTGCAACCGCATATTTGTCATCCAGGCTACCCCTTCCATAGATATTTCCATCCTTTTCTACTGGTTCAAACAATCCATCATCCGCATCAACTACATCGATATGAGACATCAGAAGGACAACCGCATCCTTTGGTATGCACCTTATGCTGATAACCCCGTCATGTTCGATTCTCTCAGGCTTGTTTCCAGTCTCCTTTACTAGCTCTTCGATAAAATCAGCGCATCTTGCAATCTCATCAGGATTTTTTTGCATTGTCTTGTATCGCATAAGTTTCTTTGTGATCTCGATAGTATCCATAAGAAATATGATAAAATGCATCCTTAAAAAAGTATCGTAGCAACTTTTTGTATCAATTAACACTCTAGTATACGAAAAATTACTAAAACAGATTTATAGTAACATAATATTTATAAAAATTAATAACCCTGAAAAATTTATGAAAAGAACGAAAAAAAGAACTGAATTCCAGAAAGTAGTGGGGGTAAAAAAGGTAATTCGGTGCATCAGTTGTGGTGAGAAGATCACTGTGCAGAATTTCAACCAACTGAAATGTGCAAAATGTGGATACAGGGGATCAAATAAAGAATCCGCTTAACTTATTCTGGATGGCAAAGAGTACATTATTATAGCTTTTGCTATATTATCAACCTTGATTATTTACTTTATTATTGTAAAATATCTGTAAACCGCAATTCCCTAATATGTTAATTCTATTGCTTCCCTAATCAATAAGTCAACCAAAACAATCCAAATACTCTAACCAGAACTTAAGCCAGAGCTCTAAACAGAACTACCAGAACACAGGATTCTCTAAAAATCAGAATAAGCTTATCCATAGATCATTCAAACAATGCTTGAATCGATTTTCCTGCTTTTTGCGAAAATAAGCTAGAATCAAGATATGAAAAATCTAATAGAAAAAGACTAATAGCAAGATACTAATAGAAAAATACTAATAGAAAAAAATTATCTAAAAAGTCGGACAAGTAGTCCAACGCCAACAAGGATAACAACTATATATCCAAGGATCAAAAGCCCGATATATGCCTTGTCTGAGGTTGACATTCCATCCTCAACAGGTTCTGCTACAACATCTCCGGTAGGGGTGCCCCCGTTTGTAGTTCCTGTCTCGTTTGGAGTTATTACCACAACATCCTGATCGTCATCTCCGTTGTCATCTCCGTTATCTCCATTGCCGTTTCCATTGTTATTGCCGTTGGTGTCGCACTCTTCCACACGCAGTGTCACGACCTCAAGATCATCATTCTCGTCGTCAACAAAGTTGTCACGATCAAAATAGGTGTAAGCTGCAATGGAATAGCTTCCACTCCTGATGTCATCAGGCAGGTCAATCCTGATCCTGTCTTCCCAGTCATCACCTTCATCAAGATCGATGTATAGTTTTTCGTACTCAAAATCAAGAGGACCGTTCTTTGCAACAAACACAACCTCATCTGAATCATCAGAACCAAGGTTCTCAATCCTTGCATTCAGATAAGTCCAGTCCCGCTGGCAAAGATCGAGATTACTGTCTTCAAGTTCTAGTTCACGGATCTCGATCATCTCATCAGGCTTTTCTATTTCAAAATCTATTTCCCAGTATTCCCCATGGGTTGCTCCGTTATCCTCGACATCCCCATACAGCTTGATCTCGATGGTGTAGGTATCTTCGTCAGTATCCCTGTCAATGGTGAAAGTATAACTTCCGCTTTCCTCATCACCCTGGTCGATGTCTCCAATATCCACATCCTCATCTTCATCAAGCTCATCTTCATCAACAAAAATGTTGAACTCAACATCTTCAAAATTTAGGTCTGCGCTTGAGCTATACCTGTTCTCAGCATTGAGAGTAATCTCTACTTCTGATCCTGGAGTTACCTCTTCAACATCATCACGGTTATCGTAATCATCACAGTCACCGTCTATGCAGATCTCAAGCTCTTCGATCTCAAGCCTGTTTTCAGCCTCCATTATAACATCTGAATTTGTGGTAAGTATGGTTGGAGCAGATACAACAAGCTCGCCAATGGTGTTTTCAGTATCTTCTGGATTATTCTCAAAGAAAGAATCAAGGTCTTCCGGAATACGAGCCCTAAGATTGACAGTTACTGTCTGGCCTGGCTGGATCTCATTAAGTTGTATACTGCTGTCCTGCTCAGTTACTGTTGGAAGGCTTCCTGTATCGACAACTCGGCTTACATAGCTGATGTCATACTTTGAAGCAGATGGCCAGCTCACCACAACATTATTGATGCTTGATCCATCATTGTTAGTGATCGTGAAAGTTGCATCATCATAGATGTCATAATCACTATCATCATCATCAAGCTCAGGATTGCTTCGCTGCTGGGAGCTGCCTCCAAACTTTATATCAGAAACTGCAATGCCTTGACTGACATCGACAACAGTTATCTGGAAAGATTGTGTGTCTGATGAATCACCATCTGAGACAGTCACATTCTGGTTATAGATTGTATCTTCACCAACAGTTGGTGCAGTCCATGTAAAGGTTGCATGGGTTGCATTTGTATTGCTCAGTGCCCCGATGCTTGAATCCTCCAGGCTCCAGGAGATGCTTCCATTGTCAGCCTGAGTATTGGTTGTCATTGTGAAAGACAATTGGTCTTCCTCATTCACACTCTTATCAGATATAGGATTGAGTGTTGGTCCTTCAGGAAGGTTTGTTATTGTCACATCAAATGTCTTATAATCTGTTGAATTTGTATCATTAACTGAGACATTGAATGTATAGGTCTCATCTGCTGATACAAGCCCGAAATCCCAGTCAAGCGTAAAGGTATTCTCATCATTCTTTACAACCTCCACATTATGGTTCCCAAAACTCAGGGTTTCCGAGCCATTGATATAGAAAGTCGTTGTACCATTGTCAGCATTTGCCTCCAGTTCACCTGTCTGTTGTAGCGGTTCTCCCTCTGTAACTGTTATATCAGATATAGTAGGGAGGGTGGGCTGTGCTGCAACCATAGTACATAAAAAAATCATTACTAGTCCCATTAAGATAATTCGTTTCATAGTTAAACCCCCATTGTGAGATGTTATCACTAAAGAGTAAAATTAACTTTATAAAGTTTTCCCTGTTTTGGTCAATATAAGCAGAAAAAAAGATTAAGGGGGTACAGAGCCTCAATATCAGCTAAAATAAGAATATGACCTATTCTTCTAATCAAAAGAGTGCGATGCGTAAACCCACACCTTCAATATGTTTATCACCCTTCCTGAGTTCTCCTGTTATGAATTGTTTCTTCAATGAAAAGACAAAAAGAATTTAAAGAGAAGCTATCATAATCCTTTAAAAGAGGTGAATTGCATGGAGTATATCAATAAGAAGTATAAGCCCCTAAAGGATGATCTTATCTGCGAATATTATGTTGAGCCAAATGGTATAAGTATGGAGGAAGCTGCTGAAAATATCGCAAAAGAGAGTTCTATCGGAACCTGGACTGAGATATCGACCATGAACCCACGTATTGCAGCCAAATTGCGTCCCACTGTTTTCTCGATAACAAAGGATAAGATCAAGATTGCCTATCCCTCAGACCTTTTTGAGGCAGGAAACATGCCCCAGATATTAAGCTCCATTGCAGGAAACATCTTCGGGATGAAACTACTCAAAAATCTTAAGCTTCTTGATATAACATTTCCCCCACGGATATTGCGCTCATTCAAAGGCCCGGCTTTCGGGGTTGCAGGTATCCGCAAGCTTACAAAGATCCGTAACAGGCCACTTACTGGAACGATTGTCAAGCCAAAAGTAGGCCTTTCAGCAAAGCAGCACGCAGAAGTTGCTTACAGGGCCTGGATTGGCGGGCTTGACATTGTAAAGGATGATGAGAATCTTTCAAGCATGCGCTTCAACACATTCGATGATAGGATCAGGGAAACCCTGCGTGCCCGTGAGAAAGCAATGGAGGAGACAGGAGAATTCAAGGTATACATGCCAAACATCACCGCAGAGACCGATGAGATGATACGCCGCGCAGACCTTGTGAAACAATGCGGCGGAGACTACATAATGATAGACATCCTCACAGCAGGCTTTGCTGCGCTCCAGACCATAAGAAACCTGGACCTTGGCATGGTCATCCATGCCCACCGGGCAGGCCATGCAGCAATCACAAGAAATCCGAAACACGGAGTCTCAATGCTTGCAATAGCAAAGATTGCCCGTCTCATAGGGGTTGATCAGCTTCACATCGGAACAATCGTAGGTAAGATGGAAGGGTCCAAGGTTGAAGTCCAGGAGATTGAGGATGAGATAGAGGAATCCTTTGTAACAAAAGGTAAGACTCATGCCCTAGAGCAAAGATGGACAGGGATAAAACCTGTTCTTGCTGTCTGTTCAGGAGGTCTTCACCCTGGCCATTTGCCACAACTGATCAAGTACATGGGAACCAATATTGTCTGTCAGTTCGGTGGAGGATGCCATGGCCATCCTGACGGGACTGAGCCCGGAGCAAGAGCGATAAGGCAGGCACTTGATGCGACCCTCAAGAAAAAGAAGCTTGATGTCTATGCAAAAGGCTTTCCCGAACTTGCCCGCGCACTCCAAAAATTCGGGCATTAGCTTTATAATCAGCTATTCTTTCCATAATCTTATTTTGCTAGTCATCTACCTCTCGATTGTCTCTGGCATTCAGTTTCACCTTCAAACTTCTCCGGTATAAGGCAAGATACCTTTTCTCCAGCCAAAAATTTTGGTACAAATCTACATTATGGGGTCCCCTTGAATCAGATAGGAACCCTTAAATAGCACCAGATCCAAAAAAACTCAGAGGGGGTATCATGCTTAATGCAACGATAGAGTTAATGGATCTCCAGCAGCCTGGATACAAAGCAAACGTCAACGCCGCGTCTTCTGCAGCAACCGAGCTGATGTCATCGTACCTGGATGCAGGTAAAGATTTTATCGATTACTGGAACATGTTCTCTGGAGGGTTGAACCCCTTTCTCACTATGGCCTCTGGCACGCTTGCGTATCAGAAGCAAAGCATTGAATGGGGAAATCGCTATGTCCATGAGATGACAAAAGATATCCCTAGGATGCAGTTCGGTCTTGGGCATAAGCTCCTTGACAGGGATCATTGCTGGAACATACTGGAGGTTGACGAGCACCCTGACTATCCCCAGGCAGGTGAGAATGGAAGTATCGTGATTACGGTCCCTTTCATGCGAGGACCTGCCCTTGCAGACTACGGAAATCATGAAAAATCATCAATAACACGACAAGCAATGAGACATGGCTTCAAACCTTATATTGTGCACTCTCGTGAAGGGTGCACTGAAAATAAGTTTTGTACCCATGCCGATTATCGTGCTTCAGGCCGATGGGCATTGCAGCGGGTCAAGGAACAAGGAGAAACTCCTCATCTCGCAAACATATGCGCTTCAGGGTACAAGTTTACCATCGCTGTCGCAGAGGACATGAAGGAAAAGAAGGATCGATACGTCGCAACTGAGCGAAACATCAATGACCTTCTTGGAGCAGAAAACCACGCTCAGGAAGTTCCCCATACAGAGATCGATTCTCTCGTAAAAAGCATAACCAACGTGGGCGTTCCTTGGCACGTCTCAAGGGATTCCCCAATCAGGAAGGCAGCAGACTGTATCCCTGACGATGTCATTCAACAGACCCTGCAGGATAACGACTATCGTACCGATGGCCGGTTGACCGCTTTTTTCTGGAAGGTCTTCACCCTGGAGCATGCTATGGACTATCTTATGCTCAGCGACCTGGGATTCCTCAATGCGACCCATGATCCAGGCTATGATCCCTCCAAAAATGATACCTTCAGGTCATGGCTTGAAGAGGACTATTTTGACCTTCCCGGGACACTGCATGCGGAACTGGCAACCACAGTATTCAAGCAGGGTAGGCTTCCCGAACTTTTCGGACCAATCCTTGGATACATGGACCTGCCCATTGTCTGCATGACCGGAGAGAACGATGATATCAGCTGGCCGAAAGACTGCCGGGCCATGGCAGATGATGTAGGCACCAATCCTGAGCAGATCTTCATCCTTGAGAAACAGGGGGCCGGACACTCCGGAATCTATATCTCCAAGAAAAGTGTTTCCACTGAATATCCAAACGAGTGGATGCGAATGGAGAATGGATTCCAAAAGGCAGCGGATGGCTCCTGGCAGGATATCTTCCGAATATTAAAGACCCTGCCAGAGGCAGATATTGGGGTTATCGGAGAAAAAGCATATAAATAAAATATTTATGCTCCAAGAAAATAAATAACCTCTCGAATAAATCAATAAGAAGTATAAGCCCCTGAAAGGTGATCTGCGAATATTATGTGGTAAAAGCATTTCCATGGAAGAGGCAGCAGAGCACATAACAGTAGAAAGCTCAATCGGCACCTGGACAAAGATCTCAACCATGAACACGTATTGCAGCCAAGCTGCACCCCACTGTTTTCTCGATAACCAGGGATAAAACCTGTTCTTGATGTCTATGCAAAAGGCTTTCCCGAACTTGCCCGCGCACTCCAAAAATTCGGGCATTAGCTTTATAAGTTTTCATATATTCTTTCTTTTTATGGCATTCAATCAAGAGGAATTCAACAACTTTGTGCTTGAGAACAACGTTATCGGTCTTTTTTCCGAGCAGAAGAAACTCAAGTCTGGCAGGTACTCATCCTGGTATGTGAACTGGCGTACTGTTGCAGGAGATGCATTTCTTCTGGACCAGCTTAGTGATTATGTCCTGGAATTTACCAGGGATCAGGGCCTTCAGCCAGATAATTTCTATGGTGTGCCCGAAGGTGCGACAAAGCTTGGTATAATAACACAGTTTAAATGGGCACAATCCTCTCCTGATTATGCACCGCATAGCCATGCAATGCCCATGGGAAGAGGCAAGCCAAAAGAGCACGGTGCAGCAAAGGACAGGTTTTATGTTGGTGAACCAAGAGGGAACACAATCGTGCTTGAAGACGTGACAACAACAGGAGGTTCCCTTCTGGAGACTATAGATACCTTGACTGTTCCGGTCATTGCAGCATTTGGTCTTACCAACCGCATGGAAAAGACAGATCAAGGCTACAGTGTAAAAGAAGCTGTAGAGAGCAGGGGGATTCCATACCATTCAATGAGCAATGCATTTGATCTTCTTCCTGCAATGTACAAAAAGGTGCAGCCTGGCGAAGAAATCAGGGAATCGATAGAGAAGGAATTTATTGAGTATGGAGTAGAGCCCTTAAATCTTTAATTTCTTTAAATCTTTAATTTCAAAACTGCGCAAACCCTCTTCATAAGCAAACTTGTTCTTGGTAAAATCCATTATAGTAAGCTCCAGTAACTGAGGCTCAAACAACACATCAGGATGATTCTTCATAAGTGAGAATTGCGTGCTCCTGTGCTCCATTATCTGCACAGTATGCGAGAGAATCTCAAAGACATTGGGTTCTTTCTCTTTCTTCCACATCTCAGATAACCTCCACCGGTGTTTGCTCTGCATCATCCCAACATCTGTTGAGTTATGGGCTTTCTTGTTCTTGACCTTGACAGGCGGATACAGGTTTACAGCAAACTTGCGCCTGGTACTTAGCAAGTCTACCGGTAAAGGATTCACTAGCCCCCCATCGACAAGAATACTCTCGTGATATTTCACCGGAACAAATATTCCTGGTATAGAGATGCTTGCCCTTATCGCAAGAAGAAGATCCCCCTGCCTGAAAACCACCTGCTCTCCCTGGTTATAATCAGTTGCAACAATTGCAAGCGGTATAGGAAGGTCTTCAATTCTTGTACCTTTAGGTATATATCTCTCAAGTAAGGCCATCACTTTTTTGCCTTGTATAAATCCTGATTTTGGGAATACAAGGTCTACATAAGAAAAAATCTCGCGTTTTGTCATGCTGAAAAGATCCTTCTTGAACTTCTCAAGGCTGCCTGCGCAATATAGCCCTCCAATAAATGCCCCAATGCTCGCTCCTGAAACCTGGCTGATTGTAAAACCATTCTCAACAAGCTTTTCAATTATTCCGATATGGGCAATACCACGTGATCCTCCACTCCCAAGACATAGCCCTACTTTCATGATAAGAACAGATTATTCAGAATTTAAAAGCTTTTTTAATGCCTTCATTCTTAGATAAAATTTTGCTACACAAGGTTTATAAAATATATCCGAATCTTACGGAATATGTATCAGACCTATCTTAAGCCAAAGAATTGCAAAGAATTCAACCACCTCTCTGCACAAGGCCTTCATCTTGGGACCCTTGTTGTTCAGCCTTTCAGTTCTGCAGAAGAATTCTGTGCTCAAAACAATATTGAAGCCGAGTTAAATATCCCGCCTTTCGCAATTCTAGATCCAAATCCCAGGGATCCTTACAAGATAATAGATGAGCTATTTGATGATTATCCTTTTGAGATAAAAGATCTTTACACCGCCCAAAAGATTGCATCCACTTATTTTAGGGCTCCCGTCCCTGTCAGGTATGAGGAGGTTGTGGTTTCTCAGCTTGACGTAGCAAGAACCCTTGATTATGAAGCATTGGCCTTCAAGACTCCACAGAAAAGACCCGATGAGAAGATCCGGCCTTTAAAGCGTATATGTGAGGCGCTTGATCATCTTGGTTATGAGAAGATAGTTGATTTCAATCGTCTTGCAGTACCCTATTCCCTTTTTGCTTATTTTAAATAGTTTCCTTTCTGTAAAGCTTCTTGATGATCTCAGTCACAGGTGGTTCACGGATCTCGATATCCTTGATACGCTTACCTAGCCTGATTTCTTTTATTATTCCATCCAGGTATTTTTTGGACGTGTCCACCTCCAGCATAAAACTTCTATCAGAATACTGTTTCTTGATTTTTATCTCTGGTATCTTTTCTAGTTTCTTCCGGTCAATCGCATTATAATAGCTTACTGAGATATGTTTGCGCCGACCTACTTTCAGCTTCTCTATAGAATCATCGAACACGATTTTGCCATGATTAATGATTATCAGGCGATGACAAAGGTTCTCGATATCCTCCAGGTCATGACTTGTGACAATAAAGGTCTTACCCTCTTTGTTCATTTGCTTGATAAACTCTCTAATTGTCTCTTTTGCAAATATATCCAGACCTATTGTAGGTTCATCCAGAAATACCAATGGTGGATCATGAAGAAGAGCCATGGCAAACTCGCAGCGCATCCTTTCACCAAGTGACAACTGCCGGGCAGGCCTTTTCATGACCTCCTTTATATCAAGTAAATTGGTAAGGCGATCCAACTGTTTTTGAAATATTTCATCATTAATCTTATAGATTGTCTTATTGAAATGGAATGCATCTATCGCAGGCAGGTCCCATATGAGTTGAGATTTCTGACCGAAAACAACACCAATATTTGAGACATACTTCTTACGATCTTCCCATGGACAAAAACCCATTACATCCACATCACCGCTATCAGGGTATACAATGCCTGATATTATCTTGATGGTTGTTGACTTTCCAGCCCCATTGGGTCCGAGGAAACCTACTATCTCACCTTTTGGAATATCAAAAGAGATACCTTTTAATGCCTCAAATACTTTCTTCTTGCGTACAACAAGGGCCTTTAGTGCTTCTATGAATCCTTCGCTACGTTCGTATGAGTCAAATCGCTTACTCAGTTTTTTTACTTTAATCATATTATCCTCCTGCACTTGCGTAATTCCGTATAGTTCTAAACCAAATGATAAGTGAAAGAATGACAAGTCCCATAAGACAGGCTGGTGCAAGTACCATCTCCCATGAATAATTCCCAAATAATGCCTGTGCCGGGATGAAACCAGCTATGAAGATAGGTATCAAAGTCGTAAAAAACAAACCCACATACTTAGGATATACTGATTTAGGATACTCCCCCACAAGCTCAATAATCTCTACTAGCTCATAGATCCTCCAGCTTTGGATCACCCTGAATACGATCGATGATAAGATAAGGGCAAAAAAGAAGTATAAGCCTATGGCAGTCAGCATAAGTATAAGCATAGTCAGAAAACCCATTAATTTGAACTCAATATGGGCTAATGCAAAACCCATGATCAACAATCCACCTCCAAACTTTGCTATGTCTTCTGCATCAAATGAAAGGCAGATGAACATCCACAGTGGATTTCTGGGTCGCAGTAATACCATATCAAATTCTCCACGCTGAAGCAATGCATTTGAGTTCCACACGATCCCGTGGAACGAGAAATAGCTGAATCCTTTTACGGTCATTAGGATACCTTGCATCATTATGATCTGGTAGATAGACCAACCCGTAAATCCTGCCGTATTATAATACATTATATAAGCGAAAAAAGGGGCGATTAATTCAACTGCAAACATTGTAATAAGCGAGATCAGGTATTCACCCCTATAGGCCATCCTTTGTGCTATTCGAAGCTTTGCGGAATGAAACCACATCCTCATGCACCGACCCCCGAAAATCTTTTGATTGCCATGCGCCAGAGAAAGGCAGCAAGTATCCCAAGAAATAATATCCAGAAACCTTGCATTAGAAAGGCTGTTATAAGATCATCTATCCTTCCAAGATATATCATCGTGGGAGTATACGACATATATTGGAAAGGAAGATATGCCAATATCCTCTGTGCTGTTTGAGGAAATAAATCAAGTGGCAAAAGCATTCCTGAGGCAAATTGTATCCCCAGACTCACAAGCCACGAAAAAGATCTTATATTCACGAACCAGAATGCCAAAGTTCCAACAATCAAGAAAATCAGATACGCTATTATGAATGCAAACAGCGCTGAAATCATGAACGGGAAAACGGCTCCCAATACAAAATAGTCAGTGAAGAAAATCAGGAATATCCCCAATACTGGTAAAATCTCAACAATCATTGCAAAAGCGCGTACTGCTATCTTCTTGATGAATTGAAGCCATACTACTGATACAGGTTTTAGCATATATACCACGAAATTCCCATGCCTTATCTTGTCTTCAAGGAATTGGTGCACATCATCATAAGTAAAGATAGTAAGAAAAGTATTGATCATGAAATAGCTTATTAGCATGGATAGGCTAAATCCTTGTATCTTATCGATTCCATTCATCTCATAAAGTGCTGACCAGATGAACACAAGAACAAAGAATCGCAAAGGAGTATTGATTACTGTAAAAAACATTTGGGCCCTATATGCAATAGCCTCTTTCCAGTAAAACTTGGCCAAGTAGAACATATGGTCTCTTCAAGAGGTTTCATTTATATATTTTTGGACCTGATAACTTATCAAAACCACATTAATCATCATACCTAATAACCAGGTCGTTTATCCTGAAGACAAAAGGAAGCATCCAGTTTGTAGCAGGTGTTATGATGCAAAGCACTGAAAGCACAGCTCTCAACAGGGTCTTTGGGATACGGATTGCTGACCCGTAACTTTGCTGGTTCCAATAGACTCTCTCTGCGTAATTCATGAGAATTCTAAGAGAATGGACCTTTATATAGCTCACACGCGAATGTCCAGTGAATGTGATATTCCTGAGTTGTCCGAGTTTTTCGAAAACTTGACCCTCAACTTTTATAAAACAGAGCATATCCAAGGCTTTTATGATTGAGCTTGAAAAGACATACCTGTTAAGATACATACCTGACATCTCAGGATGTGAATATACTGAAGTCATGGACACCTATTTTCCCTTGACAAGACACCCGGTACTCCGGCTCAGGAAAAGTGATAAGTACCAACTGACAAAGAAAACCCCGATTGACAACAATGCATCCATGCAAGAAGAGCAGACAATCGACCTATCCTCTGATGAATACCAGGCATTAAGTGAGATAGAAGGCAAAAAGCTAAGGAAGATACGCTACCGCTATCATTATAACGGCCATGTAGCAGAGATTGACGTATTCAAGGATGCCCTTGAAGGCCTGGTTCTGGTTGATTTCGAATTTGCTACAGAAAAAGAAAAGGCAGCTTTTGAGATTCCTGAGTTTTGCCTTGCAGATGTGACCCATGAGGATTTTATCGCCGGAGGCATGCTTTGCGGCAAGAGCTATGAGGACATCGAGGCAGACCTAAAACGCTTTGGGTATAAGAGATTAGGTTGATTCCTTTCAAATCATTACTTGATAGTAGCAAAAAATAAAAAAGCTTTTAAGGAAACCCTCACTACTTTTAGACATGGATACGGTCGTAGTGACGCCTACTTATTGCACCCATGAAAACCAGCGGCAGGACAAGCTTTATCAGACAATTCTCACAGTCAAAGCTCAGACAGAGCCAGCTTACCATGTTGTGGTTGATGATGGCAGTACCGATGATACCTTCTCCTGGCTTGAAAAGCTGGCAGAAAGAAATGATCACCTTCGCGTCTATAGAAAGGAAAACGGTGGTTCAAGTTCTGCCATAAACCTGGGGATCGAAAAGGCAATACAGCTTGATCCTGCCTACATCACTGTCTGCCATTCAGACGATCTCCTTACCTCATACAGCATTGAGATGAGGAAAAGACTTATGCAGGAAAAGGATGTATCCTTCTCATACACCGACATGTTGATCCTTTATGAAGAGCAGGATCTCCTACGTCGAAAGTCAGCCTCTCCTCTTGGAGAGAACCTGTTTGAGAATCTTCTGCAACACAAGACCATCCCCTTCCCGACAATGTTCTGGAAGACAGAACTTTTGCAGCATGTTGGCGGATTTGATGAGAACCTCACTTCCGCAGAGGATTGGGACATCGCCATACGTTCAGCTAAGACCTTATCAGAAAAAGGTCTGAACCATGCAGTTTCATCAAACATCTCCACCATCTATAGGGTCCATGACAAGAATCTTGCCTATCAGAACCTGCGTGATGGTACAAGGTGGCGGGCATATAAGCGCATCCTGGGAAAACATCTTTCCGGTACAGCCTACCAGACTGCACTCATGAAGGAAGCCTGTGGGCTATCGGTTCGCATGTTGCCAACCCCTATCATGAAGTATCTCAGGCTCATGAGGGATACCTTTGAATCCTGGCAGTTTCAGTACTCCCCGAGAACCTAAAACTATTTTCTCCAGAAAAAACGAGTAAACCTTGATAGATGAAACCCCTGTTGATGAAGCATCCATGCAATAAGAGCAGACATCACTTTATCACATTGCAGCTCATAAAGACACATTAGCGCATGAAAGAGGAGTTTTTCGAATAATTCCGGCATCGACTTCGGCTTCCTTTTTAAAAAGAGGTGACACGTTGCACACAACACCTCCCCCTGTCACCTTATATAGAGACATCGGCCTTCGTAATAATGATGCATTTTTTCGAAAAACTCATGAAAGAGTAAAAATTAAAAACCAGAAAGCCTGAACAGGAAGTTATGCCCTACATAAGATTCAGCCTGGTTTTTGTATTGGCACACACATTATGTTATGTCTTAGCTGGTGTACTCGACCTTCAATTAGCAAAGAAGATCTATTCCGGAAAAGACAGGTTATTCAAGTCTTTAAGGGACATGAATGACCCTGAAGAAAGCAGGAGAATAGCCCGGTTACTGGTGCCTTCACAGGTTGCAAGAGGTTTATTGATGTCTATAGTGCTTTATCCTATTTTGCCATATCTACTTGAACTATCCTTTTTGACACGATTCATTTTCATTTCCAGTCTTATGTTCATCTATACAGATTTTTCCAGCGCAGTGCCTTTCTCAAATACTATAGAAGGGATAGTCTATCTAAAGAAAGAATTTGTGCAGAAGAAGGTATTCTGGACAATTCAGCTTGAAGCAATCATGTATAGTTTGATGTTTGGATTTATTGTTGCATTTTTTATTGTCTGAATATCTGGTCTGTGAACGAGAACGCACAGGATGTTTGGATTTCTTGTAGCATCTGAAATAGGATAACCACATCTCTTGGATTCTTGATGGTCAATCACTTGATAGTAACTACACACTGGAAAACTTTATAAGAAAGTATATCTTTCCCATCGTCGATGTTTGACTCAAAGCTGGATTTCTATTGCGATATAAGGGCCGATGAAAAGGTTCAGAACCTCGGAGCAGAAAACAGGATAAGAGACTTAGTAGAAACGATGGATTTTTATGTGTATGAGGCAAACAGGGCCTCTTTTCTTACATACCGTAAGGCTCATATCCCCATGGAATGTGACTTTGAAGACATACAATCAATAGCCTATCTTGTAGGGACCTTCTGGCATGAGAAGAACTTCTTGCAGCGCATTTTTACGGACCCATTCACCCCTGAGATAGAAAAATACTCTTGCCTCTATGAACAACTGGAAGCTGGTGAAACAACAAGCAAGGCACCTGCAGATCAGCTATATGCCAAAAGCCAGGATCATGCAACCCGGATGGAACAGCTGTACAATCTTGCAGATGCAGGAGACCTGATTCGAGAGTTCTATAAAAAAGAATCAATTGATGGGCTTGAAAGGATAAGAAATGGTGATTTCTCCGGCATATTCTCCTTCTGGGATAACGAAGAGTTATCATCCAGGCAGATATCGCAGGTTTCGCATAACTTCAGAAGACAGGCAGGCATAAACGGGATTATTTCCGTGATTAACTATTTTGCCTACCTCCAAAAGGAAGAATTTCCTGATCCTGTCCAGGAAGTCGAAAAGATGTATAAAATATACGATAAATAATGACACAAAATTATTTATATTACTCTTACTTCCCTCGAGGTAGTGAACCACTACAGAAACAAGATCAGATTTCTCGAGGAGAGAATAGATATCCTTGAAAAGGCATTAAAACAGAAAGAAGAATCCTTCAAGAATGATTTTTTTTCTTCTGGTGAACCCCTTTACCTTACTGATGAGAATGAAAGGATAGTTGATGGTAATGCTTCATTTATCAGATTAATTGGACAGGAACCTCATATTGGCATCACTATAGACAATCTTCTAGGAAATGAAGTCTCACGATTGCCTTCTCCCCATGAAAATCTCAGCCTGAACATAGTAAAAACAGGCAAATACAGGGAAATATTCGAAGAGGCTCCAATAGGAATCTTTCAGACCGACTCAGAAGGCAGGCTCTATGATATGAACCCAGCCATGTTAAGGATACTTAAAGCAGGAAGCAAGAAAGAACTCAGGGCTTACAGCCATATCAACACCCTTTATGCAGATCCTGAGCGCAGGAAAGAATTTCTCGACTTACTTAGGAAAAGGGAAAGGGTTGAAAATTTCGAGTATGAAGGCAAAGACATAAACGGAGATCCCATATGGTTGAACATGAACGCCCGTGTTTCCAGGCGATTAGAAGACGGTAACTTCATCATTGATGGTTTTGTGACAGATATAACAGAACAAAAACATGCTGAATCAGGCCTTTCAACAAGCGAGAGACGATACAGGGAATACATAGATAATTCTCCAGTTGGAATTTTTATTGTAGATGATAATGGTACATACATCGATGTCAATGAAGCAGCCTGCCAGATGGTTGGTTATTCTAGTGATGAGCTTATTGGAATGTCAATAAAAGATATAGGTGCACCAGGCATAGATCATGCCGATAGATTCAGAAGCTTAAAAGAGACCGGAAAATTTGAGGCAGAATATCATCTGATGCACAAGGATGGCCATCATATTGATGTGGAATTTAAAGCTGTTGCTCTTTCTGATGACAATTATATGGCACTTTGTTCAGATATAACAGAAAAGAAAAGGTCCCAGCGAGCAGTTGCCCAAAAGACAAAGATGGAGTCAATAGGAAATCTTGCAGCAGGTGTAGCACATGATTTCAATAACATACTAAGTTCCATAATGGGTTT
>JAWOGQ010000032.1:0-34651 GCA_046496745.1 Candidatus Woesearchaeota archaeon
AGGCGCATCACAAGGCGTGGAGGTGAGAGTTTCAAATGCATCTCTTCTTCATAATCAGAGGGGATCGCAGTATATGGTATGCCAAGCTTCTCCAGGATCTCTTTTCTTCGTGGGGATGATGATGCAAGGATTATCGGGTGCATGTTTATGAAAAGTTGGTTCTTGTTTTAAAATCTATTGATTATAGAGAGTTTTTCGAGGAAATAAGCATCATCGAAGGCCAATCAGCCACCCTATATAAGGTGAAGTCCCTTACGGGGATGTCACCTTTTTTTAAAAAGGAATTCAGGCCGAAGTCGATGCCGGAATTATTCGAAAAACTCGATTATAGAAAGATAGTTAAATCACTTGATTCCTGTCACTCCTATGAGTTTGTCAATCAAAGATGTATTGCTTAATGGAGAGACGACTAACATTCTTATTGAAGGGACAAAAATTACTCATATAGGTGAGTTCAGGGATGCAGAAGAAGTAATAGATGCGAAGGGCATGGCAGCAATCCCTCCTTTCATAAATGGTCATACTCATGCTGCAATGACCTTGTTAAGGGGATTTGCAGAGGATCTTGCGCTTGCGGACTGGCTTAAGGATCATATCTGGCCATTGGAAAACCAGTTGACTGAAGAGGATGTTTATGTCGGTGCAAGGCTTGCATGCCTTGAGATGATAAAGACAGGCACCACTTTCTTTTGTGATATGTATTGGCATAGTCAGGGGACGATCAGGGCTGTGAATGAGATGGGAATAAGGGCTGCTGTTTCAGCTGTATTTATAGATTTTTTTGACAAGGATACTGCAAAGGAGCAGATTGAAAAAAACAAGGAATTCCTTGTTCAGACTAATGATCGGGTAACTATCATGCTCGGGCCGCATTCGGTCTATACTGTCTCAGAGGAAAGCCTCAAGTGGATTGCAGGTTTTGCAAGAGAGAAAGGGCTTCTTATCCATATCCATCTGTCAGAAACAGAAAAGGAGGTGGCAGAATGTGTTGCTGAACATGGTGTGAGACCTGTACATTACCTTGATGATATCGGTTTTCTCGGAGATAATGTCTTGCTGTCACACTGCATATGGGTTGATGATTCTGAGATTGAAATACTAAAGAAAAGGGGATGCAGCATCGTGCATAATCCTGTCTCTAACATGAAGCTTTCTTCAGGCGTACTTCCTTATGAGAAACTTAAAGGGCTTCGCATGATGCTTGGGACAGACGGGTGCGCATCAAACAATAATCTTGACATGATTGAGGAGATGAAATGCGCAGGTCTATTGCAGAAATTTGCTACAGGTAATCCTCAGTCACTTCCTGCCAGAGAGATTCTCAGGATGGCAGGGGATGGCAGTTTTTTCGGGCTGGACACAGGCCTTGAGGTTGGCTCGCTTGCAGACCTTTTACTGGTTGACCTATCGCATCATTCTCTTGTGCCAGGGCATGATCTCAAATCGAATCTTGTCTATTCAGCAAGGAGTGAATGTATCGATACCACTATCTGCAATGGACGTGTGCTCATGCGGGGCCGTGTTGTTGAAGGAGAAAAAGAGATAGTTGATGCTGCAGAAAAGACAGCTGCAAGGCTGGTTCAGGGATAGGATACTTTTATAAACAATACCTTTTTCTCTAATATCATGTCTCTTACTTCAAAAGAACAAAGGGAGCTGAAGAAATTCGTGCAGGAACTGGAGAATTTCAAAGGCAGAAACACTGAGCTTGTGACAGTCTATATTCCATCAGGTTATGATATAAATAAGATCCTTACACATCTTTCACAGGAGCAGGGGACTGCTACAAACATAAAATCCACTGCTACACGTAAGAATGTGATCGATGCACTGGAAAGAATGATACAGCATCTGAAGCTTTTCAAGCAGACACCTCCGAATGGCTTAGCATGTTTTTCAGGGAATGTTGCTGAAAGGGAAGGACAGTCAGATGTCAAGGTGTGGTCTATTGAGCCTCCTGTGGCTCTGAACACAAGGATATATCGTTGTGATAAGCAGTTCCTTCTTGATATCCTGCGTGAGATGCTTGATGTCAAGGAGATGTACGGCCTGGTTGTGATGGATCGGCGTGATGCTGATGTTGCTTATCTC
This sequence comes from Candidatus Woesearchaeota archaeon, assembly GCA_046496745.1. Lineage (GTDB taxonomy): Archaea > Nanobdellota > Nanobdellia > Woesearchaeales > JACJVW01 > JBNJGT01. The sequence continues at coordinate 2,092 of JAWOGQ010000032.1, forward strand.
AAGGGAAAAAGCATAGTGGAAGTATCAAATGCAAGTTCCAATGTCCCCGGAAAGACAAAGGCAGGTGGACAGTCTGCTGCGCGTTACGGAAGGATAAGGGAGGATGCTGCAAAGGAATTCTACAAGAAGGTTTCAGAGCTGATGAAGGATGCTTTCCTTGGGAATGATGATGTGAAGGGAATAATCGTAGGAGGACCTGGGCCTACTAAGTATGAGCTTGTTGAAAGCGGTTTTATCACAGGAAATGTGAAAGATAAGATCATCGCTATAAAGGATTTATCATATACTGGACCTTTCGGATTGCAGGAACTTGTCGAGAGAAGTGATGATGTTCTTGCAAACGAGGAGATAATACAAGAGAAAAAATTGATGGCCCGTTTTTTTGAGCTTTTGAACAAGCAGCCAGGATTGGTATCCTATGGTTATGAGCAATGCAAGAAACTTCTTACTATGGGTGCTGTTGATAAGCTTCTTGTATCTGATGTTGTTGATGATTCGACATATGATGAGCTGGCGACACTTGCTGAACAACTTGGTTCGGAAGTCATAATTGTATCTACAGAGACAAGGGAGGGTGTCCAGTTACGTGATATCGGCAAGATCGCTGCGATCCTGCGGTATGAGGCTGATCTGTGATGCCTGAGGATGCTTATGTATGCTTATTCGGGAGTGAACCGCCATATACCTTTGAGGTGACTTATTCTAATCGGTTCAAGCCTTTCAATGCAAGGGTCGAGAAAAGAGCAAAACATATCTGTTTTAAGCTGAGCAGGAAATGGGATGGTATAGACCCAGACATAAAGAAAGGGCTTTACCAGGAGTTGCTGGCAAAACTGTTTAGTGTGGCTGATGATACAAGATACATGGAGCTTTACCGTATATTCGTCCATAACATGCATATCGCTGCCGATCGGATCGAAAGCGATCCTTACCTTGTAGAATCCTTCAACAGGGTCAATGAGCGCTATTTCTCTTTTGATATCGAAATGCCTAATCTCTTGTTTGGGAAGAAAACCAAACGCACATTGGGTTCATACAATTTCCATGCAGATACTCTCACTATAAGCAGTGTGCTTAAGGATGGACCTCAGGAGTTTGTGGATTATGTCATGTATCATGAGCTTCTCCATAAATGGCTTAAGTTTGATTACACAAAAAGGAAGGCCAGGCACCATACCTCTGAGTTCAAGAGACTGGAACAACAGTTTGAGGATTATGAGGGTGTGGAGAAACGCCTGAAAAGATTTCTTAACGGGAGATCCTGATCATCCTGAAATTTGCGTTCTTCCATGCTGTGTAGAATAATATCTTCTTTACTCTCCTGTTCTTGATGTTGTTGAGGTAGTCGTGATAGATTATGTCCCTGTCGTTGTATCCTGTTATTATAACGTTGTTCCTTACATACCTGTTCTCCTGTTGAGGGTCCTGTGCAAGGATCTGTGCTATTATGACTCCTTTTTTCATCTCTTTTTTCAGCTGTTCTATTGTCATCTCTCTTTTCTTGTATCTGGCGCCTCTCTTGATTGTCTTTTTCAACAGGTCAAGGTCGTGATGATTCTTGCTGTACTTGACATTGTCTGAGATCTCAACAGTATTGTTGAGATTTGTGCTTGCGTATGCCATGCGGATAAGGCTGTTGTTTTTTGTGGCAGGTATATCTCTTACTTTCTCCAGGAGAATCTTTTTCTTGAGCCACTTATGGACGTGCATGTGCGCGGAAAGAAGGGTCAAGAGCAGGCTTTTCTCGTATGTTATGTTTGTTATCTTTATGAACGGGACTTTAAGGTGCTTGCTTTTTATCTTTTTCAGGAAAGGGTTTATCGCTTTGTTCAGACTATTGGAAAAAGAACTGATCTTCTCTTTTCCAGTCTGGATGCGTTCTTTGATGGTGTCTCCAAGATAGTATATGAACTCGTTTTGTCTTGCCCTTCTTTTTATGTCATCCAATAGAAGGTACCAGTACGTGAGTGCCTTGTCAACAATGTTCACATATGCGCTCTGGTTTATTGTTCCTGCTTTTATCCTTCTTACTTCATATGCGTAGCCGTAGTGGCCTCCGAAAACACCTATTATCGCAACCAGTATTATCATGATGAGGAAAGGCCATAACCTGAATTCACTCTCTCTCTTGATCTCACCAGGTTTCTCGATACTTGTATCCACGGGTTCATCCTCTCTTCTTATTATGTTGGTGTCATCTGAACTTTCTTCTTCTTCCTCGGATATGCAGTCCTTGGTGTGAAACTCTTCTGTTGTGCCTCCCTGGAGGCTTAACCTGTATTGGCCTTTCTCCTTTGGTGTGAAGGTAACCAGGCCTTCACTGTCAGTCATAAGAGACATCACTTCTTCATAGGTGTTATTGATTACCCTCTCTACTGTGATATCCTCCTCTTCCAAGGCGCCGCAAGCCTCCATCCCGTCGATGATAAGGCCCTGGGTCTCGCATGTAGCCCTTGGGACAAGCTTTACTGCCTTTATTGTCATGCTGTCTTCAAGGCAATTCCTGGGATAGATTATGATTGCTGATGATTCGCTGTCATCGCAGATTCCGCAATCCGTTCTGCAGGTTTCACAGCTTTCAATATCATTGCATACATCATCTCCGCAATAGTTTACATGTATAGTTATCTCCATCCAGTTGCTTAATCCGTACTCGTCTGTGATGGTTATGTTGATCCTGTGTGTCCCACGCTGGTCTGCTGAGGGATAGCTTCGTATGATCCCGTTATTGCTTATCTGGAATGCTGAAGAGTTTGTCCTGAAACTGATCTGGTCTCCGTCATAATCTGTGGCGTTTATGGTGAGGTTGAACTGCTCGTAATTATAGGCTTCATATTCTGTCTTATCCACATTGAAGAACGGAGGGTCGTTCACATCGATGATGTTGAAGGTCACGGTCTGGGTTACGTTATGCACCTGGTCTGATACTGTGAAAATCACGGGGACCTCTCCGCTCACAGTGGGTCCAGGGGTCCAGGAGACTGTCGCAAGAGTATTGTTGATCTTTGTTATCGAGATATTGTTGTTATCGCTTGTAAAGCTAAGCTGGTCATTGTCCACATCTGATGCTGTTATGTTGAAACGTACTTCTTCTCTTTGTTCAAGAGTCATATCCGGGATAGGGTCGAATTCAGGAGGTGTCACTGTGAATGTGATTGTCTCTGAGAATTCCCTGACTTGTTGCCAGCCATGAATGTCCTCTGCATTGATGCTGAAATTGACTGTCTGGTTAGCATGGTCTCCCCAGGAACCTGTTATGTTGAATGTGAATTCCTGTCCACCTTGCAGGTCTCCTGTTCCAGGGGTCATTTCTACAGGCCCTTCCCATCCTGTGTCCCAGAGGTTGTATCTTATTGTTGGTGCATCGTCTTGTAGAGGGGATGTGTCCTGGAGTGTTACAGTTATCTGCATGTCGCCAGTAGAGTAGAGGTTCAGGTTTGTCCATGAGGTTGATACGAAGCTTGGAGGAAGGGTATCTATTATTATCCAGTCAGAGCTTGCATTGCCTATGTTTCCTGCTGAATCCTCTCCCCATACATAAACAGACACGTTTCCCTGGGTGAAGACACTCATCTGGGTTTCTGTCCCTGTTTCGACAAACCCCTGGGTTGTCATCTGGTTGTTTGATGTGTTATAGTAATAACGGGATATGTTTGAGATGTCATTGAAGCCTGACCATGATATGTCAAGGAGTGTTGATGTTGCATACGTTGAACCATTCTCGATAGAGACGCTTGCGCTCTGAGGCGAGGGAGGGGTGGTATCATAATAAAGCACATGTGGTGTATCTTCGCTTAGCACCCCGTTCATGGTGTTGTTGCACTGGAAATAGAATGTGTTCTCACCTTCCTGGTAGAAGGGGATGTCTGCAGAATGGGTCTGTGTACCTGTGGTGTCCATGCTGTTCTTTGCATCAAAAGGTGTGTTGTTTGCTGTAGCATACCTGCATTCTGCCGGAAGGGTGGTTTCAAAGCTGATTGTCTGGTCGGTATTGAACCATCCGGTAGGTGTTATGTTCTGTATCGATACCGACCCCTCGTTGACCCTGAAGGTACGGGTCTCTGATTCTGTGACAAGTGTGGGTGTTAAAAAAGGATCATGTATCTGGACCTTCCAGTAATACGTGTCATCAGTAAGGGCCTGGGCGCTTGTCAGGGTGTGGTTCTCCTCTGAATTGGTTATGTTTATCTCCGGGCTTGAGAAATCCGGGTCATTGTCTATTATAAGCCTGTGGATGGCAGTACTTCCCTGGTCATAGGAAAAATCCCATATGAACTGGGTCATGTTTGGCTGGATGCTGTCGTTTCCCGGTGAATGCAAGCGGATGACATATTCCATATCCAAAGCGATGGGTGCGTCGAAAGCTGAAGGTGTAGGTGAAGGGGGTGGATGTATTGTCACGTTTTCAGGCAAAGCCTGGGTCGTAACAGGGGGATTTGCCCATGCGCGGGAACGGATGATATAATCTGCGTCATCAGGCACAGTCTGGCTGAATGTAATTATTGTCATGCCCCATGTTGCATTTATGACTGTTGAGTTCTGGGTCCTGCTCTCGATAAGGGTACCGTTTGGATAGAACAGTTCAGCCTGTACCTCTGCATCCCCTCCTCCATGGCCTGTGGTGTTGACCATCGCGTTTATTGTTGCAGGAGCTCCAGCTGCAGCTAGGGAGAAGATGCTTAACATGAGCATCAGTACAAGTCCTTTTATTGCAGGGTGTCCCATAGTCTTAGGCTGAGTTCTTTTGTAAGCTTGTTCTCTTCCACAGCATGGAGGTCTATAATTGTCTGTATAGGTGAGGTGATATTTTTGGTTATGATGATGCTTTTTGGTTCCTTGTGAAGGATGATTTTTGTCTGGCCAGGGTCAAGACGGTTCAGGGTTGTTATGATGTTGGGGTTTGCGTAGGCGTGAAGCTCGTCAGCAATCTCGAATCCCTGGATCTCTTCCAGGGCGCTGTGCAGGCAGAGGGTAGCTTCTTTTTTCAGGATCTTTCTGGCTTCTTCCTTTGTGCAGTTGATCTCGATTGTACGGTCTTCTTCAATTACATGCTGGTCAGCAATGTGCCTTATGAGTTTGTTTGGGGCGATGAGAAGGTATCGGCCTGTCTCTCTTTTTGCAATGCCTTTTTGGATGAGCCATTTTGTTATGGTATTGACCCTTCCAATCGATACCTTGCTTTTTTCTGATATAGTGCTCTGGGTGAAAGAAGGGGTCTGTAAAATAGCATCAAGGATCATCAAGGTCTTTTTGCTGGTGAGTCTTTTCATTTATTCATGAAATTTTCACTTTTTTATAGTTTTTTTAGTTTTTCCTAAGTTATTTGTTTTTATAATATTAATTTAGTTTTTTGTTTATTTACCTGGATTATACTGCTTTTTTCTTTTTTATTGAAAAGAGAATTTAAAATTCTTTCGTTTTCTTGGAGTTTTTCGAATAATTCCGGCATCGACTTCGGCCTGATTTCTTTTTTAAAAAGAGGTGACATCCCCGTAAGGGACTTCCCCCTTTCACCTTATATAGAGATACTAATCGGCCTTCGATGATGCTTATTTTTTCGAAAAACTCGTTTTCTTGCCTTTATACAGGACTTTCTTTTCAAAAGGGCATTCTTTCAGAAAATCACTCAGGCCTCTTGTTACCTGGGAGTCCCAGTTGCTTAGAAGGAGTTCCACCTCATCGATGGGGATATTGGTCTTCAGGGCGATCTCATGCGTTGTGAAGTATTTGTCGGGGTTGTTGTCCAGGAAATCGATAATTTTCTTGGTCTTTTTGGAGTCGACCCAGAGGCCCTGGAAGAAGCGCTGCAGCCTGGATTTTTGTGGGCTGTTGCGTGTTATGCAAAGGACGTTTGATTTGATTATCCTTTGCTTGTTTCCTTCATAGATGACCTTGGTCTCGATGAGACCTGCTTCCTCCAGCCGTTTCAGGTTCTCATGAATGGTGGAGGAGGAATGGCCGATCTCTTTTTTCAGGGAGGTGGCATTGTGATTATCGTTTCCTGAGAGTGTTATCAGTATCTTGCGGGGGATATCCTGGGTCCAGCTTTTTTCTATCTGGTATTTGGTCTCTGAGGGGATTGTGGTGGGAAGAATCTCTATTATCTTTTTTGTGCGCTGGTGATAATATACGCAGATTTCCATGGACGGTTTTCTTTGGATTTCATATATTAATCTTTCCATTTTTCGGTAATACCGAAAAACTGAAAAACCGAAATATTTATATATATTTTAGTAGGGGAATACATATATAGCAGATTACATAAAGCACTCTTAATATACAAGAGGGTATACTAAAATGGGTTTTGGAACTATCGCTGCAAATATCATAATGTTTATCTCGGTATTGATACTTTCGACTGCCGTGCTTGGTGTTTTCAAATCAACCATAGACAGTTCGGTCGGTTCTTTCCAGTCGCGTTCTGATGAGATATCCAATTCGATAAGGACAGATATCACTATACAAAGTGCAGTCTATGACAATGTGAGCGATGAGATTGTTGTCACGCTGAAGAATACTGGTGAGACTGTGCTTGACCCTCAATATATGGATGTCTATGTTGATGGTTTCTTTATCCCCAGGAATGCTGCAAACCGGACAGTCCGTGTCCTTCCGTCAACCGATACCCGTAATTCAGGGCTTTTTGACCCGCGGGAAGTAGTTGAGATCGTAGTAGGACAGGAGCTTGATGAGAGCCATCATTATGTGGCTGTGGCTACCCAGTACGGGACAAGGACAGAGGAATTGATAACCCAGTAAAATGGTCTTAAACCAGGAATATCTAGAGGAGAAGGAAAGGGAAGCGCACGCGTATTACCATGATATAAACCTGCAGCGTGATGAGCTTTCCATGAATCTTGGAGGGGGTATTCCGAAAAAATCACTTATGCTTGCCGTGGGAGAGGATGGGGCTGGTAAAAGTATACTTGCCCAACGCTTGTTGTATAGTTTTGTGCGTAACAAGGCTACGGTGAGTTATATCAGTTCTGAGCTAAATACCATCTCTTTTGTTGAGCAGATGGAGTCAATGGATTATGATATCAAGTATGACCTTCTGAATGGAAGGGTCCTGTTCATACCCATGTTTCCTGTCATGGGAAGTACTACGCCTTCGAATGATTTCATGACCAGGCTTTTGAAGACAAAGGAGATATTTGAGAAGGATATCATAATCTTTGATACCTTGTCTTTTCTGATGATAAGGAATAATATCACCCAGGATGAATGCTATAACCTTATCAACATGCTCAAACGGATGACATCCCTTGGGAAGACCATACTTTTCATGGTGGACCCGAACCATCTTAATGATACGATGCTTTCACTTTTGAAGTCTGTGTCTGATATATTTGTCAATCTCGCGATCCGTTCTTTTGCAGGAAATGTGGTTAGGGTTATAAATATCGTCAGGTTCAAGAGGCCACAGGGTGAGTTCCAGGCAAATATACCATTCAGGGTTGAGCCAGGAAAAGGACTTGCAATAGAGATCGCAAGCCTTGATTAAAAAGAGGTAGAACATGCGCGGAAAGATAACTGAAGAGCAAAAGACTTTTGAGAGCGCACAGAGGAATTATCCTCATTTCCGGAAATATGTACAGGAGATAACAGCTTCACTTGGAACTCCTAATTATTATCTGGATTTCGATTTTTTCAAGTATTATCGTGAAGAGTTCATGAACCAGATCGATAAGGAAGGGGCTAATCTTATCTATCCGGTGGATGACCTATTGTTTATCCATATCCTCAAATTCCCTGGAGAGGCATATCAATACATAGTGATTGAGCCTGAACTTGATGATGAGAGCAAAAGGCTGTATGAAAAGGTTCTTGATAAGATGATAGATCTTGCATCACAGTTGCCTACCCCTGATCATACTACTGATATAAAACCTGTTCTCATGGAGTTGCTTGATAAGTGTGTCGAACCCGGAAGGCCAAAACGGCTGGTTGGAGTGAATCTTGGTTCAAAGCTTCCTGTCACGCAGGACCAGTACAGGATGCTCAAGTATCATCTCCTGAGGGAGCGTGTTGGGTATTCAAAGCTTGAGCCGCTTTTCAAGGACCCTTACCTGGAAGATATCCATTGTGTGGGTGTGGGCAATCTTGCTGCTGTCCACAAGATTTTCGGCGTAGTGAGGATGAGCCTGAAGTTTCCGACAGATGTTGAGCTTGATAAGTATATCCTGGACGCTTCCGAGCGTGTGGAGAGGCCGGTGAGTGACAGCAGGCCTGTGGTAGACGCGATAATGCCAGACGGGTCCAGGGTTAACTATATCTATGGCCGGGAGATCTCCCGGGAAGGTTCAAGTTTCACCATAAGGAAATTCGCGGATGTGCCTGTGAGCATAGCTGATATCGTCTATTATCAAACCCTCACCCCAAAGATTGCAGCGTACCTCTGGCTATGCCTGGAGAATGGGATGAACTGCTTTGTCTGCGGAGAGACTGCTTCGGGTAAGACGACTACGCTTAATGCGATGAGCGCGTTCATAAAGCCTGATGCAAAGATCTATACTGTAGAGAACACTGCAGAGGTGACAATGCCTCATGACATATGGCAGCATCTTGTGACGCGTGAGGCTGGAAAGGATTCTGATGTGACTTTGTTCACTCTGCTTATTGCAGCCCTGAGGTCGCGTCCGAATTACATAATAGTTGGTGAGATAAGGGGTGAAGAGGGAAATATCGCTTTCCAGGCAATGCAGACAGGGCACCCATGCCTTTCCACATTCCACGCCGGTTCTGTGCACTCTATGATCCAGCGTCTTACAGGACATCCTATCAATGTTCCTATCGCCTTTATCGATAACCTGAATGTGGTTCTTATCCAGCAGGCAGTTACTGTGAACAACAGGCTGGTCAGGCGTGTTACTTCCATCTCAGAGATTGAGAGGTATTATGATGCGGAGAATAAGGTCATAACCCGGAAGGTGTTCCTCTGGGATTCAAAGAAGGATGAACATAGGTTTACTGGTTATTACAACAGTTATATCCTGGAAAAGAAGATTGCGTCGCAATTGGGATACCAGGACCCAAAGGAAATATACGAGGAGCTTGAGCTTCGGGAGAAGATAATCCAGAAGATTGTAGATCGGAAGATCCTCAATTATTACAAGGTGTTTGACATCATCAAGAAATTTTCGATAGGTGGTGTGGAGTCTCTACCGTTCGAGCTTGATTGATAATGGAGAGATACATAAAGAGGGCGGGATTCAAGTCCATCAGTCAATTCGCAGTCAAGGTAGTCATGCCTCTGCTTATACTCTCGCTTGTACTTTTTTTCTCTATCCTTCTTTTCCTTCCACTACCCTTTTATGCTGCATATGTTTTCTTGTTCCTTGGTTTTACAGCAATATTCATGGTACCTTACATGCTTTATGAGCGGAAGCGTATCAATATAAACGAAAACATCCATCTTTTCATAACATATTGCGGAACAATCTCAACAATCGACCTTGACCGTAAGACTTTTTTCAGCAAAATCGCAGAGAATGATGATTACGGAGAGATCTCAAAGCTATCAAACAAGATCCTGTACTTTGCTAAGGCATGGAACCTGGGATTTGCACAGACCGCAAGGAAGATGGGAAGGTTCTCGGCCTCAAGAATATTTGCTGATTTCCTGGACAGGTTTGCTGCAGCCCTTGATTTCGGGCAGGAGCTGGAGACCTTCATGCGTGATGAACAGAGTGCTGTGCTTGATGATTATTCTACAATGTACAAGGAATCTCTCAATAATATTGGCATGTTAAGGGAGGCATTTATCGCAGTCACAATATCTCTTGCTTTTGGCATAAGCACTGCGTTGCTCCTTCCTTTACTGATGGGCGTCTCCATTGTTGTTGCGATACAGTGGTCTTTACTTATACTGTTCTTTATTGATATGTGCCTGCTAGTCTTCGTGAATGTATTCATCCCTAATGATGATTTATGCCATAACATGAAGGTTAAGGATGCGGGTACACGGAAGCTTCATAAATGGAGCATGATACTTATCCCAATCTCTCTCAATATTGCGGCCTTCCTTTTTTTCATGGGGTGGTTCACTTTTCTATTCAATATTGCCATTGCAATAACCCCTTTGATGTATCTTGGTTTCCTTGCAGTGCAGGTTGAAAATACAGTATTCAAGAGGGACAAGGAATTTCCTTCATTCATAAGAGCGCTTGGGGCGACAATCTATGCAAGACAGGGTGGAGTCCCTTCGAGTCTTGAGGCTTTGCAGGTGCATGATTTCGGGATACTGCAGGATATCGTGAGCAATCTTTACAAGCGCCTGAAGATAGGTTCTGATAAGCTCAAGAGCTGGTATTATTTTGCGGGTGAGTCTGGTTCAAAGCTCATAAGCCGTTTTGTGACAATATTCCATGAGTCAATATATCTTGGAGGGCATGCTCAGAAGATTGGTGAGATGATAAGCGATAATTTCCAGGATCTCTTGTCTTTGAGAAAATTGAGGCAGCAACAGGCATCGTCTTTGAAAGGGGCTTTGTATGGGGCTCTCATAGGGTTTATCGCTACTATCTATATCTCTGTTTCAATCACAAATCTTCTTACTCAGATGTTCTCTGAAGCATGGGGGGATACACTTTCCCAGGGTTCCATGTCGGGGCTTATATCATCAATCATACCAAGCATGCCTGAGGTCGATACAGCCCGCCTGAGCCTTTATCTTGGTCTTACAGTGCTCTTGCATTCATTTGTGTCTTCCCTTGTAATCAAGATAGTGGATGGTGGGAACAGGTTTGCAATGCTTTTTGATTTCATTGCCATGGTCTGGATAGGAGCTGTGCTTTCCTGGCTGGTGCCATTGATAGCATCAAACATGTTTGCTGGCAGTATGGGTCTTGGTTAAACCTGAGAAAAGGTGGGCCCGCGGAGATTTGAACTCCGGACCACTCGATCTCTGATGAAAGCATTATCAGTCGAGCACTCCACCAGGCTAAGCTACGGGCCCTTGGAATTCAAAAATAGGGAGCGATTTTTAAAGTTTTCTTATTTTAGTTGTTATATTATGTAAGCAAATCCATGTGATTAAGTCTGGATAAAAGCAATGGAGTTTTTCGAATAATTCCGGCATCGACCTGTTTTCTTTTTTAAAAAAGGTGACACGTTGCACACAACACCTCCCCCTGTCAACTTATATAGGGTGGCTGATTGGCCTTCGATGATGCTTATTTCCTCGAAAACTCAAAGCAATGGAAATGTTTATATATATATTATCTTGGAGAAGAAGCATGGATCTTGCCATAATCTCACTGATTTTCAGGATACCGACAATATTTCTTGCTATCCTTATGGGTTATCTGGCTTATCAGTTATTCGTCCTGACAAAGGGTGCTACCAAGGGCTGGATGTATCTTTCGATCGGAGGTTTCTCTTTGTTCATGTGGGCTGCATCAATCGTGCTTTTTAGTGTTATTTTCCCTCATGAGACCCTCAGGTACTTGACTGGAGCTTTCTTTCTTTTCATGATGGCCATATTCCAGCCATTGGCTTATACAAAGCTTGCTGAATCTTTTCATGCCAGGCTTCCACGATGGTGGAATGTCCCAACTTTGCTTGCTCTCATAGGCTTGGTGGTATTCACGCTCATGGCTTATGGTAGCATGGGCAGTTTTGGCTTGCAAAACTTCCTTACTGTTGCTCATTTCACTCTTGCAATATGCATGCTTTTTGCTTTGCTTCCAAGCTACAGGCTGATGAAGGAAACAAAGAAATCACCCTGGATATTCTCTTTCCTGTTCTGCCTGGTAGTGGCTCTTGGGATGAATGTAGGTCAATACTATAACAATTGCTGCAATGAGACAAGCGAGTTCTCGGAAAATGAGGTATGCGCCTATGACCTGGATTATCTTGGTATCTATGAGGCTCCTTGCAATGCAGGTGTGCTTAGTGTTGCAAGGTTCTATCAATTGTTCCTGCTAGTTGGGATAATACTTGGAGATGTTGCTTTTTTCAAGCTCTGGCGCGGTCTCAAAGCATTTAAATAGTAATATCTTATTCACTTTCTCATGGATCTCATAAATGTAGCACGGAAATGGCAAGAGCGCTGGGAAAAAGATTCAATATTCAAGGTAACAATTTCTGATAAACCAAAATACTATTGCCTGGAGATGTACCCTTATCCTTCAGGAAAACTTCACATGGGGCATGTGCGTAATTATTCTATAGGTGATTGTTTCGCGCGCTTCAAGCGCATGAAGGGTTTCAATGTATTGTATCCTATGGGATATGACTCATTCGGGCTCCCTGCGGAAAATGCAGCGATAAAGAATAATTCACATCCAAGGCCGTGGACGGAGAAGACCTCTAAGGATATGATGGAGCAGCAAAAAAGGATGGGCCTCTCATATGACTGGGACCGGATGGTCACGAGTATTGATCCTGAATATCATAAATGGAACCAGTGGTTATTCATCCAGCTCTATAAGAAAGGGCTTGCTTACAGGAAAAAGGCACCTATCAACTGGTGCCCTAAGTGCGATACTGTTCTTGCGAACGAGCAGGTAGAGGACGGTAAATGCTGGAGATGTGATTCAGAGGTGGAAGAACGTCATCTTGAGCAATGGTTCCTTAAGATAACTGATTATGCCGAAGAATTGCTGCGTGATATTGATACCCTGGAGGGATGGCCTGAGAAAGTAAAGACGATGCAAAGGAACTGGATCGGAAAGAGCCATGGTACCAGTATCAATTTTGACATTGTTGATGTGGATGGAAATAAGATAGATTCTGTATCCACTTTCACTACGAGACCTGATACCCTGTATGGTGTCACATTCCTGGCTCTTGCACTTGATTTTCCCAGGATAAAGGAATGGAACAATTCTGAAGCAGTCCAGGATTTTATCAAGGAGCAGAAGAAAAGGAGCACTTACGAGCGGACAAGCGCGAAGGACAAGAAAGGGATCTTTCTTGGGGTCTATGCTATAAATCCTGTGACAGAAGAGAAATGTCCTGTCTATGTGACAGATTACGCTTTGATGGAGTACGGAACAGGTGCTGTCATGGGTGTGCCTGCACATGATCAAAGGGACTTTGAATTTGCAAAGAAGCATGATCTTCCTATAAGGATTGTTGTTCAGCCAGAGGAAGAATCCCTTGAGGAGGCTTATGTGGGAGATGGGCCTCTTGTGAATTCAGGAGAATTTGACGGGATGAACAATCGCGAGGCAATAGAGGCGATTTCTGAGCATCTTGAGGAAAAGGGCCTGGGTGAAAGGACAGTCCAGTACAAGTTACGTGACTGGCTTATCTCCAGGCAAAGATACTGGGGAACACCTATCCCTTTCGTATATTGCGATTCCTGTGGTCTTGTGCCTGATGAGAACCTTCCGGTAGAACTTCCGGAGGATGTAAAATTTACAGGGGAGGGTAATCCACTTGCTACAAGCCCAACATTCATGAATGCTGCCTGTCCTAATTGCGGGGGTAAGGCTCGCAGGGAAACAGATACGATGGATACTTTCATTGATAGCTCATGGTATTATTTCCGTTTCACGTCTCCTGGTGCGCAGGAGATGGTGGACAAGGAATCTGCGGATTACTGGATGCCTGTTGACCAGTATATAGGTGGGGTTGAGCATGCCATATTGCACCTGTTATATGCAAGGTTCATAACCAAGTGCATGAGAGATCTTGGTCTTACTACAATCTCTGAGCCTTTCAAGCGCTTGCTTACTCAGGGGATGGTCCTGATGGATGGTGCTAAGATGAGCAAGTCACTGGGAAACGTGGTTGACCCAGAGGAATACCTTGCAAGATTCGGGCCTGATACGTGCAGGGTTTTCATCCTGTTTGCGGCACTTCCTGAAAAGGAGCTTGACTGGAATGATAAGGGCGTTGAAGCTGCCCACAGGTTCCTGCAAAGAGTCATACGTCTTTCTGAAGAACCTGTGTATCATGAGGAAAGGACTGCTGATGACCATTATATACAGAGCATATTGAACCGGACCATAGCAAAAGTTACTGAATATATAGAGGATTTCAAGCTTAGCCTTGCTTTGGGTTCATTGATGGAGCTTGTTACAGAATTCACGAAGTACCGGGAAGGTTCGGTGAATAAGGATCTTTACTGGGAAGGTTTTGCAACCCTTATCCGTCTGCTTTCACCTTTCGCGCCACATGTGTGCGAAGAACTGAACGAGCAGATTGGAGGAGAGGGTTATATCTCAATGTCTGATTGGCCGAAGGTTGAGGAAAGCAGGATCGATCCTGTGGCAGAAGAGAAAGTGAAGCTGGCACGAACAGTCATGGCAGACATCTCTTCTGTGCTTGAGCTTGCAAAGCTGGATACACCTCAGGAGATAATCCTTATTGTCAGTCCGGAATGGAAGTACGATCTTTTTGATAATGTGCGCATTGCCCTGGGTGAGACGCATAATGCGTCTGAGATCATGAAAAAGGTCATGATACCTGAATACGGCAAGGAGGTCGCAAAGATTGTTCCAAGGCTTGTCAAGGATCCAAGCAAGATCCCTGAAGTCGTCCTGGACCAGGCAAGCGAGGAAGAGATACTCATGACTCTTGTCCCGAGGATCACTTCACAATACAAAGCTAATGTTCAGGTGATAAGGGCAGAGGATTCCGGGGAGAACAAGGCAGGCCAGGCCCAACCTGGAAAACCAGCAATAATCGTCAAGTGATTATTTTGTTAGAAAAGAGCGCCTCTGGGCAGACTCGAACTGCCGACCTCGCGGTTAACAGCCGCGCGCTCCACCTACTAAGCTACAGAGGCATTGGATTTTTGGAGTTTCATTTGTTTTATAAAGCTTTCGTCTTGTTTCTGAATCACTGCATTTGAGTTCTTTTAATCCTTTTTTAAAGGGGTGTGGGGTTATCTTTGTTGTTAGAATTTATTTTGTATACCAATGTGTTTGGTCTGACAGGGGCTTTCCTGAGTACACCTATAGCATCGCCGGCGCTTGCTGATTCGACCTCTTGCCGATCTTTTTGCATGCTTTCCACAGGTTCTTCATTTTCCTCTATCCTAAGGATATCTCCTTTCTTGAGAGGTGCGATCAGTTCTATTATCGCTATCCTATCGTTCCTGGTGGTCTCGATTACGCGTCCGATCTCCATCTTCCAAAACCTTTATATTCAAGGGTGGTTTGTTTGTATTTATGTATTTAATCCTTATAATTCTGCTGGGGCTGTTGACAAGCTATACAGATATACGTTATGGGAAGATAAAAAACATTGTTCTTATACTCTTTTTTGTGGCTGGATTAATCCTCAATCTTCAGTTGTCTTTTTCTTTTCTGTTGTCAGTCCTGATCTCTATAGTCATTGGTTATCTCTTGTGGGACCTGGGTTTCTGGACCGCTGCAGACGGTAAGCTTTTCACTGTCTTCTCTGTCCTGGTTCCTTTGGGTCTCTATGCTGCTCATAGCCGTTATGCATTCTCTTCCTCAGTCAATATACTTATCAATACGTTTGTCCCTATGTTTGCATTCTTCCTTTTGTATTCCATCTCAAAGACACCTCTACTACAGATGAAGGTTATTGCAAAAAGGGTATTTGCACCAGGCCATTTGCTTAATATTTTCCTGAGTATCTTTGTCTTTGCTCTTGCTTCTGATCTCCTGCATTCTTATATCGGGATAACCCTGGATTATTTTATCTCTCTTGTAGTTCTTTTTGTTATGTATTCTTTTGTGATGTGGCTTCCTTTTTCCAGAAAACAGAAGTTAGCTGGTCTTGTGGTGTTCCTGGCCCTTTCCTTGTTTACTATATCTATAATGGAATTTCTGGTATCGGTGTTTCTCTTTTTTGCTGCATTTGTCATATTCAGGGCTTTTGCGCTGGAGATGGGGTTCGACCACCTGACTGTGCCTGTGAGGATAGATGAACTCAGGCCGGGGATGGTGCTTGCTGACACTTTCTATGCTCACAAGGAAACAGTTGTTAAGCGAAGGGCTCTGTTCACTAGTTTCTTCTCTTATCTAAGGGAGAGGGGGCAGGAAAAATTCATAGACCCTTCATCTGAGGGTATCAAAAAAAAGGACATACGAAAGCTCAAGGATCTTGCGAAAAAACATCCTACGCTGACTCATGTGAGGGTGCACCAGACAATACCTTTTGCACCTTTCCTTTTTGCAGGGGTGCTTCTTACAGTCTTTTTTGAAGGGAGTATGCTTGCTTTCCTTTGAGAATCATTAATGTGTTTTATTAGCAAATTTTGATTACGTTTTTATTTTTTTATCAGAGATTGCATGAAACAATTATGGAAAACGCAAGTTTTATAAAGTACTATATTCAAGTAGTTCTGTAGGGTATTGGGAGGTGACATTATGTTTACTAATAAAGGTGAAATGGGTATAGGTACTCTGATAATATTTATAGCATTACTACTAGTTGCAGCAGTTGCAGCAGGCGTACTTATACAGACATCAGGTTCTCTTCAGGAGAAAGCATTGACAACGGGCGATCAGGCTAAAAGCCAGATTGCAACTAACGCGAAAGTTGTGGAAGTCTCTGCAACGGATGGCAGGCAAGGCGGACTGCGATATTTCACACAGATCGTGAAACTTGCTCCTGGTTCTGAATCAATCAAGCTTGATCAGACAATCATCACGTTCAACACATTTGATAAGACCGCAACACTGCAGTATGTGAACGGAACAGCTGAGAATAATTGTTCAACCGGGTATTGCACTGTGAATGGGACAGGAAATTATACTGTCGAATACTTGCAGACCGGGTCAAATCATGTGCCAGGAAATCTTCAAAGGGGAGATGTGATCAAGATCTATTACGAGGCACCAAAGAATGTCACTGAATCAGAAGAGGTCAGGATCAATTTGATTCCTAAAATCGGGACTTCAACTCTGACCAAGTTCGTGACTCCAGAAGTGATCTCAACAGAAAGGGTATATCTGTACCCATAAAAGAGGTGTAATAATGACGCGTGTTCATTCGCATGTACTGGAGAAAGTAATCAGTCTGGTAATGTTCCTGTTCGGGCTTGGCGCAGTCTGGATCTTTGCGACTGCCTGGACGAAGGGCATGGATCCAGGAGAGCTTGCAATCATTGAGATCCTTTTGATCATAGTGCTTGCGATCCTTGCACAGACTGTTATCCTTATCAGGATATACGACAAGAAATAATTTTTTTTTATAATTAATAAAGAAAAAAAATTCTGATTTATATCTCTACAAACACATAGTAGTCTCTTGTTCCTGCATCGCTTGTTGGAACCATGACCTGGTAGTTTGCAGCAGCTCCGTTGAATGCATCAGTTCCCTGGCCGATAATTCCTGCATAGATCTTGTTGTCGTTGTTATCCCACAAGAGCATTGAGTTCCATGCATCGGTTTCGTCTGACTGTTTTGTCACAGCGGTGAAGGTATTGTCTGCAGTTACGCTGAATACGTCAGAGTTTATTGCTGGGTGTGTTCCTGTTACGAAAGTGGAGGTCACGTTGTCGCTTCCTGATAGGGAAAGTGCTGTGTCTTCTTGTTCTGTTCTTTCAGGCATTGATGTACCTCCTGAGACAGATGCCCAGTCAATGGTTGTTGCGTTTGCGAAGTATATGTTTCCGCTTGTTGCATTTTCAATTGTTGTCCAGTTGTAAGCGGTTGCTCCTGCACCATCCTGGAGGGTGAAGGATGCTTTTACAGTTCCGTAGTAGATCTGCCAGTTGTCTGTCTGACTGTCCTGGGTTGCGTTGAGTTCAGTGTAGTATCCGCCGTCTGCTGTTGTACTTGTTGCTGCAACTGTGGGTTCGGAGTTGTCACCTGTCCCTTCGCTGATTGAAGCTCCGTTCGGGTCTGCGTAGATGCAGCTTGCAAAGAGCGTCAGTACAACGCATGCGATTAGCAATGGTTTATATCTCATTTTTTCACCTCTAGTTAGTATGCCTATAGCTCTTTTAAGCTTTTAATCTACCTTTATGTATACTAATATATAAATATTTTGGTTTTGGGTACTAGGATTGATAAATTATATAGCTCCTGAGTCTGGATTCTGAATTTGGTTGTTTTTCTTTCTTCGACGGGGTTTTATTTTTTCTTATTCTGTATAATTTCAGGAAATCTATTATTTTTTTCTTTTTTTTATTTTTTCAGGAAATATTATTGTGTTTCTCCCCGGTAAAATTTTTTTATAATTTTCACTTGTTTCTTATGGCTTTAAATATATTTTAGAAAGTTATATAAAGGTGTTTTCTCATTTTTAATAAAACAGGACGGGACCATCTTGGAACAGCAAAAAGAGTTAACATATTTGAATCCTTCTGAGGTCAGCACTTTATTAGATGGCATCCCGCGTACTCGTGACAAGGTTCTTTTGTCTTTGCTCTATGAGCTTGGCTGCAGTTTAAGGGAGCTTGTTAATATCCGTGTCCGGGATGTTTCCTTTGAGGAGCATGGCATTGCAATCCCTGGTTCTCATACAAAAAGGTGCGAGCGGTTCTGCCTTGTCTCTTCAAGGACCCTTGATCTTTTGCGAAGCTATCTTGACGAGGAGAATCTTCTTAAAAAGAGGCTTTCCTATATATTCTCGTCAAGCCATGGCGGCCATATGACTGTAAGAAGGATAACCCAGCTTATCCATAATATCCTGAACGATGCTGGTTTCGAAGACAGGGCAAACCCGCAGGTACTCAAGTATTCACATATAATAAACGCTTACCAGGCAAATGTGCCTATTTCAGCAATCCAGAAGCAAGTTGGACTTACAAAGCACCGGCTCGTATCAATCCTTCTTGAGGTTGATACTGAAGCGGGTATCGAGCATTACGAGAAATTTCTGGCGCATGAGTAACATAGTAAAAAGAGGGATGGTGTATATCTTGTTCTTGCTAGTTGTTGCTCTAGTGCATGGGCAGGAGGTCTCTGTTGATCTTGATACTGGCTCTGGCTATGCGAAAGGTGATAGCGGGGATATCCTTGCATCAACCTCTATCAATGGAATAAAGGTCTTGTCAATCCCGATGGAGCTTGAGGTCACATCTCCTGATGGGTTTGTTGAAAGATTCAACTTCAGCAACAAGTTTGATGGCAATCAAAAACTGACTTATGAGTTTGAGCACTCCGGAGAGTATGTGATGGAGGCCATCGCAGAGGTCAGTGGTGTTGAGTATTCTGAGAAGAAGACAGTAGAGGTTGCAAAGCCTGCAATCGATTTCAATCTTTCAGTCGATACAGTCCTTTCAGGTGTCAAGGGAAATATAACACTGAACGGAGGAAAGGTTGATATCCTGCTTTTTGATCCATCTTCAAAACAGGTGACCCCTCTTTGTAATTTTGAATGCACTAATTGTTCTTTCTCTTGTGATACTGATTTCTCCAAACAGGCTTATACACTTATCGCAAAGGCGACAGTCAATGGGATCCAGTATATGAGGACTCAGCCTTTATACCTTTCAGACAAGGAGTACATGGGGGAATGTGCAGATGATCTTTCTGGAAAGGTCGGTTCCCAGGTGAGGTTTCCTTTCTCAGGTGACTCTTTTGAGATAATAGGCCCTAATCAATTCTATGAGAGGAGCGGGATGCCTTTCTTTACCCCGCCTCACGAGGGGTTGTATGATATCTTTGCAATAGGTGATGATATATGTCTTGCAAGGGTTAATGTTTCAAGGCAGGATGATACGCTTTATGTTGATGAGTTCCCTTTTGACCTGGTCTACCATCCGGAATACGGGACAGCTTTCATCCGCGCAAAAATAAATCTGACCAACCATTCAAAGGTCCAGTTCAGCGGACTGGAAGATCATATAGTAAGCGTTTTCGATCTTGATGCTGGAAAAGAGCTCGATCCATCAGCTATCGAACCTGAAGGAGAAGAGCTTTTGCTTGGTGTAGATCTGAAGCGTTATGGCGGAAAGACCTTGCTTGCAGAACCTTTTGATTATGAAAGGGATGAGAGGGATCATGGCGCTTTGATCTCTATCGCTTCCAAATATTCTGACTTTTATATCCCTCTGGATGATCATGTCTATGATGTTTACTCTGAGACGTATGAGGATCCTGTGTTGTATGATGATTTTTTCATCGGCAAACCTGATGATTATGTTGTTTCGGTTCTTGAGCCTCTGGAAGAGACCATGTCTTTTGGCAATGAGACCTATAATGTGAGCCTGGACTGCGATTCTTTTGTTGTAGAGTCTTCTGATCCTGGTGAGTTCTATGTGAACGGGAAAGCTAAAGGAATAGTCAATGATACCCTTCAGGTTGAAGGGTGCGGTGACATGGTGCTTCGTTACGAGGGTGAGGCTTTTGATATTATGATTGATCGTAATATCACGGTTCAAGCTGACCTTCCTGATTACACGATAGTTGGAAACCAATCATTCTCATTTGAGGTTAGCCCTGAAGCTGACAGTTATAGTTATCGGATTCTAGATCTTTCAGGCAATGAGCATGATCTTGGAGAGAGCAATGTGTCAAGCAAGAATCTTGACTTGCCTGCTGGAAGTTGGTATCTGCAGACAATGCTGCATTATGGTGAGAAGAACCGTTCATTTATCGAGAGCATCGATGTCTATGAAGGTGATAGTTTCTTCTTTGGCCCAGGGAAGAATGTCTCTATTACATCTGGAGAGACTGCTCTTCTGAAACACAGTCTTGTCAATGAGCTTTCTGCAGCAAGGAGTTTCAGGATAAAGGTTCCTGAGGAGGTTACAGCTTTTATTGATGACGGGGATGACATGCGGGAACTTGAGTATGATGGAAGCTACCTGACCGGAGAGCTTGAGCCTTATGAGAAACGCATAATCTTTTTTGAGATAACTCCTGTGAATGACACCTCTTTTAATATAGAAGTTTCATCGGAAGAACAGAGTGTGGAGAGGACCGACAGGGTTTTCATAGAATCATATCGTGATCTTTTTGCTGATCTTGATCTCTACCAACTCACCTTCGAGAACGGGACGATAGTAAGCAGGATAAGGAACAATAATGACCGGGCAGAGAGTTTTGACCTGGAATTGAACATATTCGGTTCTTCTAATATAACACTAAAAGCGAATGCCACAGTACCTGCTGATTCAGAGATCACAATCGAAAAGGATATCTTCATGAAACGTGGTCTTGTGAAGGCAGGGCTAATGGATGGAAAAGTGCCTTTCCATGACACTGACCTTTCAAATAATAATCGTTCACTGGTATTTGGGAAGCCAGACATACCTTCAGCAGATTTTGTATACCGCATACCTGTATCTGAAAGGGAAGGGAGAGAACAGTATGATTACATGGTAAGGGTCAATCTTGATCCTTCAGGTATCGATCTTTCAAGCATAGGTTTTGTTTATCTTGACCATGAAGAGAGCTTCCTTTCAAAAAGCCCATCTTTTAGGGTTCTTGATACAAGGCCTTTCTCCCTGATATTCCCAATATCAAGGCTTCCTGCCAACAGGGAGAATACTGTATATCTTTACTACAATCACAGCGATACCCAGGATACTGAATCTTTCATGAAGGAACATAACAGCAAGGTTGAATGGGATTCAGAATCATTCATCGACAATACTGATACCAATACGATCGGAAGGTGGGTCCCTGATTACGGTGTTTCAGGCTATCATGGGATGGATTACCTGCATGACCTTGACATGGGGAAGGGTGAGAAGTTTGTAGTCTATCCATTTGATTACAAGGAAGCAGGTTATGAGTTATATTATCATAGTCCTGTGGATTCGAGCTTTTCAAGGTCAACTAAATGCACTGTGAATCACAAGCATGGTACGGATACATTCAGTATAGACCAGACAAGGGATGATGTGAGTTACCTCGGGATGTATGATCTTGATGAGGATAGCAGCCTTGTCATCCATAATACCCAGACAAAAGGGGTTGTTGTTGCTGATGCTTTCAGGCTGATAAGGATCGATCATCTTGCGCAGCCGGAACTTGAAACCTGGGATGGTCCCAGCAACATGACACTTTACAGGACACTTTCTAACACTTCCTTTGCCAGGGTGAATGTAAGGGAATACATGGAAGGCAATCTTTCTTTTGAAGCAAAGGGGCTTTTGTATGAGTTTGATGATCCTTATCTTAACCTGACGCTAGAGGACTATTTCGGGAAGATTATTGTTGAGGGGCATAATACTTCCCTTACAATCTATGTCAGCAAGAATCGTGAGACCAAAAGCAAGGTGGTCTCTGACATTGAGATCGGAAAGCCGGTCAAATGGCGTGTTCCTTTGGATGGTTCTGCTGCCATCCCAAATGATGTCGAAAACATTAGTTCTGATGATGTCGTAATCTCTGTTGATGGGAAAGATATCAGTGTTTCAGAGTTCAGGGACCTGAAGAAAGCAAAGCGACTGAAAGGTAAGCTTAAGGATATGAAAGGTCTTGGAAAATCCTTTGCAAGGTCAAAGGTTAAGTCAGAGATAGAGGAACTTGAGAGAAACTTGCCAAATGTCAACATCACCAAAAATCTGACTGTGAGATCTGACTCTCTTGAGTTTGTCGAGTATACAACCTCTGCTCCTAAGCTGAAGAAGCTTGAGGATAAAGAAGCATTGAGCAGGGTCAAAGTATATTCTAATGTTTCAATGCATTATCATAATATCACATCATATACAGACATTCCCGCCACTGCTGTGAAACCCAGGCTTTATCACGTGATAGAAGGTAAACGCCATGACATCACCAATGATGACCGTTATAATGTGACCTTCTATGACACGGATGGCGATGATCTGTATGATCATGTGCGCTGGATCGTTCCCCAGCTTTCGGAACAATATTTCGAAGTAGGTGTCGCAACCATCAACACTAATAAATCATTATATCATCCAGGTGAGACTGCCAGGATAATGGCAGCGGTTCTTGACAATGAGGGTTATCTTGTCTCTGACGCAGATGTTCATATCAGGGTCACTGACCCGTATAATTCAACTGTCACCTTCTCAGATGTTACAGAGGTGTCTCAAGGAATATATGCAGTCAATTATGATACCACGTATCCTGGTGACCATGAGATATCTGTCCATGCGAATGCTTCAGGTGTCAATAATTCCATGTATTCGATGTTCAAGGTAAAAGAAGATTATGAGTTTGATATAATAAGGGATGTACCAATGGCAACAGACCCATGGAAAGGCTCATTCAGATCAGAGATAACAATCTATTCAACATCAAATGAAACATTCAGCTTTATCGAGCGTTTGCCTGAAAACCTTTCACTGACTGAAGCTAAAGGGGCAGACATATCACAGAACGGAACATACCTTGAATGGTCAAATCTTACAAATGGTTCAGTCGTAGAATATTATGCCCGGCCTCCGCTTGTTGCGCCTGATGTCTATGAGCTTGGTCCGGCACAGGTGAGATATGGGAATGTTACATTTGAAGAGGCACGTCCATGGTATCTTGCAATTGACCCGCTTGAACCTCAGGTCAAGTATTGCACCAGCATAACCACCACAGGTACAGCAACAAATGACAATACAGGAACCTGTGCCCAGGTCAATGCAAGTGATGATGTCAACCCTGCAGGAGGGGATAACGCGCTTGAAGCAGACAGTGATGGGGGTAATGCAGTAGCTGTTGTCACTTTTGACAGCAATAGCAATCCTTACTATCCGGTTGTTGATGCTAAGCTTACCATGGAATGGGCTGTAGAAGATACAGGAGGTAATACCTGTGCTATTGATATCAACAATGGTTCAGGATGGCATAACATACATAATGACTGTACTGGCCATGGTGGAACCGCGACATCTGACATTGTTGCAAGCTATGATGTATCAGCCCACATTCCAAACGGGGAGGTTGCTAATGGGTTTCAGGTAAGGCTGACCTATGCTGCAAGTGCTGATGGCGCTGGATGGGATCCTGACACCACTGATGAATTGTATTTTGATCATGTGATGCTTGACCTTAACCTGACCAGTCCTCCTGGATACAGTATCTGGGGCCTTAATGTCTCAAATGGTGATGATGTTGTCAGGGGAGAGAATATCCTTGCTTATGCTTACTGGAACTATACTGACGGTATCTCTGATGCATTGCTTGAGCATGACGGGTCGGGTTCATATACCAATTATACCATACCTTCACCATATACCGCTGACTGGACTAATTATACGATGGATACTTCAAACACAACACGTTTTGCTGGTGTTGGCAGAGTAACCGTCAGTTCCATACATGCGCGTGATGTTGATGGATACAAGGCAACAAGCCCTTCAAAATATTTCTATCTCTATGGTTATTCAAATATCTCAGAATCAACCCTGAGCTCTGCGGTAGTCAATGAGAGTGAATCCGCAACCTTCTCATGCAGGGTCCTGGACAATGATCTTGGAACTCCTATCCTGGATTATACAGTATATTTCTATAAGGAAGGGGTGTACATGACAAGTGTGAAGACAGACTCAACAGGATGGGCTGATTATACTGATAGCTACGATACACCAGGAACATCTGGCCTTTCATGTTCTATCTCAGATTCGGGATATTACATCGCAAATGCCAATGAGTCAAGTACATCCATAACTGTGCATGATCATTCAGTGCCAAGCATAGACCTTCTAAGTCCGGATGACAATGTACAGGATATTGATGGGAATATCACATTCGTATTCAATGTTAGCGATGAATGGTCAGGGATCGATAATTGTTCACTTGTGATAAATGGAAGCGTCAATCATACCGGTCCAGCATCAGAGGTCGGCAATAATAGCATCGACACAATGCTTCCCTTTGGTGTATGGGAATGGAACATAAATTGTACAGACGATTCTGTCAATAATAATGAGGGCAGCTCGGAGAAACGTATAATCAACGTCGCACCTGATACAACCCCTCCTTCGATAGACCACCAGGAACCGCCTGATGGTGTTGATACCGGACGAAATGTTACCCTGATATTCAATGCAACAGATGAATTAAGCAATGTAAGTTCCTGTACCCTTATCTTTGATGGTATAGAAAACCAGACGGAAAGCTCCATTGTTGATGGTGAATGGATATCGATGAATCTTACAAACCTTGATTCAGGAATCCATACCTGGAGGGTAAACTGTTCAGATGATTCTCCTGCAGAGAACTGGGACAGGAGTTCCACCTGGACATTCAATGTTGGAGAGGACAAGAGCCCTCCTGATATAACCCTTTACTCCCCTGAGAATGATTCAATCGATACAGATGGGAATGTGTCTTTCATATACAATGCATCAGATTTCATGTCAGACGTTGCCAGTTGTTCCCTCTATATCAATGGAAGCCTTAACCAGACCAGTACATCAATCAATGATTCGACACAGTCTTTCTTCATACCTGATATGGCTGAAGGGGACTGGTACTATTTCATCAATTGCACTGATAACTCTGCCAACAGCAACACAGGAAAGAGTGAAGTCAGGTACTTTACAGTTGACTATGATTTCCTTGAACCTGATGTGACACTTATTGATCCTTTGAACTACTTCTCCACTGTAACAGGAGATATAACTTTCACATACAATGTCACTGATGAGAGCTCTATAGATAGTTGTTCACTCATAATAGATGGAATGATTAACAAGACTGATGATACTATCAGCAAGAATTCGGAGCAGACATTCTCGCTTACTGGTCTTTCTGATGGAAACTACACCTGGGCAGTCAACTGTACTGATGCAAGCGATGGAATGTATACAGGCGGGTCAGAAACAAGGAATTTCTCAGTGGGTCCTGATGAAGAAGGGCCGGTCATAACTCTTTTCGCCCCAATCAATGATTCGGTTGATACTGATGGATCTGTCTCTTTCACTTACAAGGTTGTTGATGCGACATCAGGAATAGACAGCTGTAAGCTTTATGTGGATGGGACAATTGAGGATACTGATACCTCTGTACTGGAGGATGAGGAACAATCGCTGAGCGCAACACTTGGTGATGGGATGTATGACTGGAATATCAATTGCACTGATGATTCACCACAGAAGAATATGGGTAGTAGTGAAGTAAGGATTCTTAATGTCTCCATAACATATGAGACAGATTATTCTATCACCATGGATGACCATTATGTCTCGCAGGGTGAATACATGCAGGCGGATGTGTATCTTGAGGATGGCCTTGGTTCATCAATAACCGGAGCTGATGCGTATGGCTATATCATCCGTAATCCTGGTGTGGATAACCAGAC
Organism: Candidatus Woesearchaeota archaeon; assembly: GCA_046496745.1. Taxonomy (GTDB): domain Archaea; phylum Nanobdellota; class Nanobdellia; order Woesearchaeales; family JACJVW01; genus JBNJGT01. Next base: position 28,187 of record JAWOGQ010000032.1, read on the forward strand.
TTTACCTTGGACAAACAGTTCATTCCCATTAAGAAAAGAGATACCATTAACTAATACTGGGGGAGAAGGGATACAAAATGCTCCTGTTAGCCTTACTCTTGATACTGCATCAATAATTGCGGCAGGTGACATGGATGCTGCCTGTAATGACCTGCGGTTTGGTGATCAGGGCAATTATGAACTTGATTATTATTTCTGGGATGCTGATACAGGTTGTGATGACCCGGCTTCACCTGTCCTTGTCAAGGTGAAAAGGGTCTGGCCTTCTGCAACAAACAGGATAGGTATGTATTATGGCAATGCAGCTGCAAGCAGCTCTGAAAACAGGGATGCATTTCCTGTGGTGGATAATTTCGATGATGGTGACACTTTTGCAAGCAATTACTGGGGAACAGTCTATTCCAATGCTGATGATGAATGGGAAATATCTGGAGCCTCTGCATATGATGGTGGTAATGCTGCAAGATCACAGATATACGATGAAGCAGGTTCTTCTCGCGATTCATCCTTTGGAAAGGAGATCGAAGTCACAGCAAATTCAACCCTCCATTGGCACTGGCGTGTCAGCAGTGGTAACGCGCAATTGACATTCTATCTTGATGGTACTGCAGTTGATACGACAACAAGCACCACTTATGTTGCGGGAAGCCAGGCAATAACTCCTGGAACCCATACTATAAGATGGGAATTCAACCATCCAGGTGATGGTGCTGGCTGGGCTCCTACAACTTACAGTGGTTTTGCTGACCAGATATACCTTGTATCAGACAATATAGTCCAGGGTACTACTACATCAGAATCAGAATTCGTGGAGACCCTCGTAAAGCAAACTACTGATTCAAATGGCAGGGCAACTCTTGCATGGGATACAAGGGGTTTTGCTGCAGGAGATTATTCAATAACAGGCTATGGCTCAAAGGGTTCTTACTGGGAAGATAATGGATTTTTCAATTTCAGGCTCGGACCTGATATCGAAAGCCCATGGTATACAGAATGGGGGCTTAACATAAGTGATGGGGACATTGTTGTCAGGAATGAGAAGGTGAAGGCTTATTCATACTGGCATGATCTTGTCAACCTGAGCTCTGGACTGATCCAGCATACTGGAGAGGGAACTGAAAATAATTACAGCATTGCAATCGATAAGGACAGGTCAGCATGGGCCAATTATACTCTTGATACAGCAAGTCCGCAGTTCACCACATTAGGAAGAGTCAATGTGACAACAATACATGTGAATGATTCTTCTGATAACTGGAACAAGACCAGCCCTGTGAAATATTTCAGGCTTTTTTCGACGTCTGAGTTGAATGATTCAGCACTTAATATGACTGCGGTCTCTGAAGGGAATTATTTTAATGCAAGCTGTCATGTACGTGATGAGTTTGACAATACATCAATACAAGGATATAATGTTAGTTTCTATCTTGATGGGAACTACAAAGGAGAGGCAGTGACAGATGCAACAGGGTGGGCAGAACTATCAATCCAGGCTACCTCTGTAGGGGATAACACACCTGTATTATGCAAGATCATCGACCAGCCTGGGATAAACTATTATAGCGGTGAACCTTATAATCTGACAACTTATATTGATGTGACGGATATGGTTCCACCGAATGTCACAGCATATAACCCTGGGAATGATTCACTCAAGACTGTCCCTAATATTGCAATGGGCTTTCATGTCTATGATGCAGGTGAGCTTGATTCATGTGAACTTTATGGTAACTGGAGCGGATGGCATCTGAACCAGACGATGAGCAACCCTGAAAACGGAGGTTTTCCTAACATAAATTATTTTTCAGCAATAACACTTCTCTCCGGGAATTATTCCTGGTATGTAACATGTAATGACACTAATGGAAACAGGGGAACAAGCAAGAATTTCACTTTTGATGTTTATCTTGTTGCGCCAACCATAACATTATTGCATCCTCCGGCAGATCATATAGGAGAACCGGGAGATTATGATTTTAATTATACAGTGTCACAACCTGATGATGAGGTAGGGATAGATAACTGTTCTCTTTATATCGATGGTGTACTTAACCAGACAGATTACATGATACCTAAAGATATAGAGCAGAGTTTTAGTGTAAATGATCTTGATTATGGGGAATATGAATGGAGGGTAGAATGTTCTGCAAACAATACCCTTGATGGTGCGAAACAACGAAACCTTTACCTCTATGACCTTAATATCACAGGACCTCTGAATGATACCAAGGTTGACAGGGATAATATCTCTGGATATCCGGATTCAATAAAACTTGTTGCAGAAGAGCTTTCAGGTTCAAATGATACAGAAGTGATATTCAAGGCAAACATGACAGACCCTGCACTGGGAGAGGTAGTGCTTGGTTCAAACTTCACAAGCAGTGGTGTTGCGGAGTTAAATCTCAACCCGAACAGTTCTATCCTTGCAGGGAATTATACCTGGTGGGCTGAATTCGCGGACGGAAAGAGAAGCCTGGACCAGCGAAGGTTCTCAGTATATGGTGGGGTCAATCTGAGATTTGAGAATCCTGTCCTTGATCCTGATCCAGTATATGAATATAATGATAATGTTACCATAAATGTCTCAGCTGATTCGATTGGAGACGAGACTGAAAACCAGCTTATCAACTCGTATGGCCTGGCGATAGATGCAAACCTATCCAATGATGAGAATCATTACTCTGCCCTGGGCTATGCAGGTTCAGTCTTTACAGGAAGTGTCAATACTACTATACTGAAAAAGCATGGAGAGTGGAATGTATCGATGTTGCCTTCCCTTCCAAGCAGGTATCTTGTTGTTAATTCAACCGAAAGCAGGACATTCTTCCTGAATGTTACTGGTTATGGTATTCCTGCCATATCCCTGAATTATCCCCCTGACAATACAAATGTCACTACAACCAGCATAGATTTCAACTGGACTGCAAATGATTCTGTTGAAGATATCGTATCTTGTAACCTGACAATAAACGGAACCGTGAATGCTTCTAATATAACATCGAACAGCAGCATACCAAAGGTATACAAGGTTTCAGGGTTCTCACCCGGCACATATGACTGGAATGTTACCTGTTGGGATATTGCGGGCAATGTGAACACATCTGCGACATACAATTTTACAGTCCCTGACTCTTCTTCAGACCTGGTTCTTACTCACCAGGATGTTGCAAGGGTATACAGGGTGATCAATTTTACTGCAAATTATACCAATGCAGATGCTGAAGGGATTGACGGGAACTGCTCAATCAATTTCTCTGATGGTATCACTGCAAATCTCACTTTCAACACTACAGGAAACGATGCTTACAGTTATTCCAGGATTTTTAATTCAACAGGAACATATATCTGGAATGTGGATTGCAATCATTCATTCTATGCTGCACAGTCAGAGACTGATTCCATATTTATCAATAGAAGCTTTAGCGATGTGGTTGCTCCTGTAAACGGTACCAAAGTGGATCGTGATGGAAGCCATGCGGATAGTGATACTATAACCATAATCTCACATATACCCGGAGATCCTCAAGGGGTGAACATGACATTCTTCCTGAAGCAGAATCAGCCCTTCTCAAAAGAGCCTGTCATGATAGGTCATAATGTAACTGATATGAACGGGAATGCCACCCTTACTTATGATCCGCCTAGCTCTTTGTATGCAGGTAATTATACGATATTCTCCAATTCAACATACACTGACAACAGGTCTGTAAGGGACAGTTTTGTCATAGGGTCCCTTGACCTTGAGATCTTATCATATCCTGAGGCATCTTATGAGCATAACAGTACGGTGCCAATCCATGTCAATATCACCTCTGGACATGAGAACTATTCAGAGCTCTATTATAACTACTCGATGGATGAGGATCTTTTGGCTTTCATGGAGGCAACAACAATAAAGAATGATTCATTTGACATATTTCTTATGAATGAATGGAATTCATCCATATTCATCAATGTCAGTGATGAGAAGGGAACATGGAACCTGACTGTTAACCATAGCTCCTCGTATTTCTATCCGGTTTCAGACAGCAGGACAGTCAATATAACTGCATATCTTACCAATATCAGTATATGGGACCAGTATGATGCGAAGGGAGGCTTTGTCGATCCTTATGTATATGAGAACCTTGCTTTTTATGCCAACTATACTGATTCAAGCGGAGTATTCCTGAGTTCTGCGAACTGCAATTTCTCTTTTGATGACGGGACTTCGTTTATGGGAAGCGAGGGAGCGGTCTATGAGTACCTTACAAAGCAGTTCACTGAACCGGGCAGCCATTCATGGAATGTCACCTGTAACCTTACAGAGTATGAAGCTGCAACAAGCTCTACAAGCATCAGGGTGTATCCTAAGACAAATGTATCGCTTGCTTATAATGTCACATCTGTGGCAGATAACAGGTATGATATATCGATCCTTATAACTAACCAGGCATACCCTGAGACCATCAATGCATATGATTATGTTCCGCCTGGATTCGAGGATCATAGTTATAGTTATGGGCCTAATGAGACGTATCCTGTCAATGGAGGGAATGCGACGAAGTTCAATATCTCGGTTGTTGCATCTGAACACATAGATTACAGTGTCAACGGGTCAGGAGATTACAGTCCATCATGGCTTTACATGTTCGCTAGCTGATAAGAAGGAAGATTATAAGACCTAAAGCTGCTAGTTCGTAAGTCAGGTACACCATCTTCTCATTATATCTTTTCTTATTTATCAGGTAGAAAACAAAGCTTCCAAGTATTATGGATCCGATAAGAATAAGTCTCTCTTTGATAAGAAGGTTGAGCATTAATGCTGAAAAGAAGAATAAGGTTCCAATGATGAGCTTGCCTTTTCTCAGGCCGAAAATGGTGGGTATCGTCCTGATTCCTGCTTTCTTGTCTCCCTTGTAATCCTTTATATCTATGAAGTTTGATGCTGATGTTACCATCAATACAACAATCGGGATTATCTCTGCTGGAAATTCCCTCATCGAAAGCCTTACGATGATGAAACCTATTATCATGAGGATTATGGAATTGATACCTATAACTGACTTGGAAAGGAAAGGAACTCTCTTGAACCTTATTGGGGGCATTGAATACAGGTAGTAGTTGCCGATGAATACTGCTATGAGGAATACTATCTTGGGGCTTACTGCTGCTGCTATCAGAAGGGATGCTGCAAGGGAGAGCCAGCCTATTGCCTGGTATGTATGTGGGGGGATATCTCCTTTGACATGGGGCCTTTTGGAGTTTGTTATCCTGTCTATCTCATAATCCTCCCTGTTGTTGGTTATGATGGAAAAGATTATACCAAACACAAGGCTCAGAGGGACCAGGAGGAAATCAAGCAGGTTGTCTTCTGTATATATCTGTAGTCCATCTCTTGCAAGGACTATTCCCAGGATGAAGAAAAGAAGGTAGTGGATGATGCTCAGGTAGCGCAGGTCTTTTAGGATTGCAACAAGGTAGTTGCGATGAGTCATGGATGTGATCAGGATTGTTAGTATGAAGGAAAGGATTATGAAGAACTTGATGAAATCGATGTCATTGGTTGCGGTTGGCAGATTGAATAGCTTGTTGAGGCCTTTTAATGCAAACGGAGTTGAAGCCCAGGCAAAGATCCAGCAATATTCAAGGAAGACATATCCTATGCTTTTCAGGAGGTGTCCTGTCTTTGAATAGAGATAATAGAGACTACCCAGCAGTACAAGCCCTACTTCTATACGGATCCCTGGAGTTGCTCCCATCCCTGGATATTCACCAAAGAAAGTTATGAAGGATGTGAAAAGGTCATGGTACTCAGGGAGGAGATAGGTCATGTTGATGCCTGCACCTTTGCTTAGCAGAAGGTCAATCAATGGGACAATTATGAGTATGGCAAAACCCGGGAGAATGACTCTTGCTGTCCTTTCAATGGATTCTCTGGTTGCATAGGAGAAGAGTATCAGGAGTCCAAGCATGAGAACTATGTAACTTGATGTATAGTGCAGGACCCTTACCAGGAAAAGGGGGGTATTGTCAGAGAATAGTTCAAGGAATGTACGAAGGGCAATTATTGCGATGAATGTTATGATGTAATTGAGAAGACTTGTATTATTTTCCTGAAGCCTTTGTATGATATGTTTCATGTGCTTAATCAGAGAGGCATAATTTAAATAATTATTGTCCTTTACGCAATATATATTTTATATGTCTTCCCTTCTATAGTAGTGACAAATGTTTTTATAACTAGTATGCAGGATACTGCCTGATGATCAGGACCATACTGCTTTTGTTGCTTATCAGTTCAGTCTGGGCAATAAAGGTATTTCCTGAGGATAAGGAACTTGATTCTTATGAGGGTGAGCAGACTCATGTGATAACTTACCTGAATGACGGGCCAAAGGCGGAGAATATTGTCCTGGAGATAAGTGATGATACGGATTATCTGGAAGATCATGTGAATATCGAGCCATACCAGTTTGTGCTTGA
>JAWOGQ010000098.1:0-29290 GCA_046496745.1 Candidatus Woesearchaeota archaeon
CTTCCCTGGGTACGCGTCCTGCTGTATTCAAGCGAGGCGTACCAGCGACGGCAAGTATAATCACTTAAAGCAACAGACGTTGCAAGGTTTGTATGAATATAAAAGGTACGTCGAAAGTGGAAGTAGTTATCCGATATTCTTCCCAGAAATAGCCGATACAAGTGCTGGTTTTAGCTTCAATTATGCTTGTAAAACCCTGTAAATTATACAACAAGCCGAATTGTGGATAACTTCGTGGATAAGTTTTAGGGGAAATATCGAAGCGAAAGCAGTATATTTGGCATACGTTCAATAAAATATAAAAAAAACCCCGAATGTAACACCCGAGGCAAATCTTGTAGTTTGGTTTTTGACGAAAGCAAATATACAAAATTTTTACTTAAAGGTGCATTTGGATAAAATTTATTCTAAAATGCAAGTACAAAATTTGAAAAGGGAGATACAACCCATTAAGTCAATATCAGTTGACGTATCACACCAACCCACCACACGCGAAATAAACACCACAGACAAAGTTTTCAGCCATGTATTAGGTAAATACTCCGAAGCCTATCCAAGACCAGACAAAGGCGTTTTAGGACATTTGAGTTTGTCCGAAACGGTGGATATGCTAAATACATTACCTAGGTATAAACCACAAGACAAACATAAAAACCCCGCTTTACTACGTGGCATCTACGAGGGCGGTATTAAGGGCGAGTATTGTATTAAGACAACACCGTTTATTCCTTTGGACATTGACGTTAAAAGACCAAAAGACAATCACCAGGGCGAGAACATACCGCTCCTTAAAAATGAGCTAGACAACAACAACGTCTTTAGATTTTTAAAATCTATTTGTCCTATTGTCTTCAGATCGTCTTCAGGTCTAGGCATAGGAGGATTTATTTACGTTCCAGAACTTCAACACTACATTAATGATACTCCAACCCATAAACGAATAGCAGAAGCCATTTACGTTGAAATAGAGAAGCTAATTAAAAAACGTTGTGGCGTTATGGTAACACTGGATCCGATGCAAGGAGGTTTTAGGCAAATCAGAAACATACTAGGGCAATCAGAAAAAATCACGCTGAATAAAAAACCTTTAGCTTTTTATTACAAAGTTTCAGAAGTTGTAAAAAAGACTCGGCTGTGCCTGCCCTGCTTGCTGAGCATCATCCCCTGAAGACGATGATTTTCCCTGCTCCCTTTCAGCCTTCAGTTTCCTGAAAAGGCTTTGAGCATAAGAAGTGCTGTCATCCTTCTCTTCTTCCTGCTCCTCTTCACTATCATCAGTGAATATGTCCGCAGCAGATTGAGGTGCTTGAGGAGCAGCCTGCTGTGGTTGTTGCGGTGCTGCCTGAGGTGCAGCCTGTGGAGCAGCAGATTGAGCTGCAGCTTGCGGAGGGGCTTGTGGTTGTTGCGGCGCACCCTGAGCAGCTTGTCCACCCTGAGCAGCAGCCTGCGTTGGATCACCACCAGCTTCAACAAAAGGATTGAACTTATTGGTCACAAGCTCATAGAGCCCTAAAAACTTGCTCATGTTCTTTTCAAGCTCCTTTATCTTCATATTGAGCTTTTCATTCTCCTTTTGGACCTTCTCACGCTCTTGTATCTCGTTCGAAAGGCTTTTTTCCACATCACCGATCTTTTGATTCAGGTTATTATCGATCTCAATAAGCTCTTTTACCTGTTCAATGACCAGGTTCAGGAGTTTTGCATCCTCATAATGGTTCTTGACATCCTCAAGATATTTGGCAATATTCTTCTTTTGCTCATCCTTCTTCGGAGCCTCTTCCTGCTTATCCTCCCCCAGTATTACCTGTTCGATCTCAGAATCAGTCTCCTCAACCGTAAAATCCGATTGAGGCTCTTCAGTCGGCGGTGCTTCAGGTTGTTGTGGAGCCTGAGTTGGCTGAGCTTGAGAAGGATCCTGTGAAGCTTGAGAAGAATCCTGTGAAGGAGATGGCTGATCTTGGGAAGGCTGAACTTGCTCTTGAGAAGGATCCTGTGAAGCTTGAGAAGCACCCTGTGAAGTTTGAGAAGAGTTCTGTGAAGTTTGCTTTGAATCCTGAGAGACTGATGAGAATTTTTGCTTTAAAGAATCGATATCACTCTTTTTCGAAAATAGATTCTTTAAAACCATCATACCCCCCTTTTTTTTAAGAAGATCAGCCCAGAGGCCAGATCCGTGTACTCTTGTAAACTATGACATCAGGTGTCCTGGCACGAGCCTCTGTGAGCCTGCCCTTTTCCGAGGCAAAGATGAACATGATATCTTCTCCGACTGTCAATGCATTCTCTTCGTGTGTCTTGAAAAGGACCTTAATCTTTTCCCTGGAATCCATCACGTAATCCTCATTTCCGACTACAACCTGAAAGCAGAAGTAATCTTCTGGAGGCAGGAACTCAAATTTGCATTCTGACCCGACTTTCCTGAACAGAACAGAACCTGCAGGCAACTCAGCTTCACCTGAAGCAGTCGTATCGATCTCAACAGTCCCATAGATTTCCTCTCCTATGGTTATTGCAGTCTCTTCAAGCTCAATCCGGTCTCCATTGCTCACATCCCCAAGAGGGATATTATCGCTCAATCCAGCATCTGAAAGATTGACCACAAGCGAATCATTGGTTGAATCGATTATCCGCACCTGCTCATTCTCCCCGTCACCGTCCAGGTCATGAGGAACTGTCTGCCAGGTATCATCAACAGCAGTACTCACGTTCGCCTTATTCCCATCCTCAGGGTAAAGAAGTTCTGCTGCTGTATGCACCTTGCTTGAAAGCATTTCAACATCAAAGTTTCGCATCTGCAAAGGATCTGATCCAGAACTAAGCCTCATCAAGACCTCGTAATTATTGAATGTCTCGCTGGAGTAGTTTGATGCAGCCATTATTGAGAACACATCAACCCCGTCAGTGATACTCTTTCTTGCTTCCTGCCCCACAAGCAATGACCTTTGCTGGAGGACATTTGAAGTCGAGATCAGTACCGCTGCAGCAACAGCTGCAACTAGAATGGTTGCTATGAAAATGATAAGGGTTCCAATACCCATTATCCCTCTTTTGGAATTACTCCGCATCATGCTCGTGCATCTCTCCTGCCAATGTTAAAAAACTGGCTTAGTTACTATATAAATCTTTCGTTTAAAAAGACACGCTTTGTTCACTATCTCAGGGGAGTAATCAAGGGCATCTAAAGCCAACAATATCCCCCTCCGCAAACAATTCCACCACATCACCAGGCTCAAGGAGTGGTGGATTTCCCTTCACAGCCTTTACTGTATAAAGTCCTGTACCTTCCAAGGCAGGAACAATCGATGAATTATAATAACCTAACCTCTCTTCATTGATAATCATCTCTCCAAGTCCAAAATGATAGACCTCCTGATAATCTGAAAGATATAAAGCAAGCCCTGTATCATTCCACGCATAATCAAAGATTCCGTCACCATCGATATCCTCTATTTGATGCAACTCATGTATGATCAACTGCTCACCATTAAGCCCTACCAGATAAGGTATATCAGAAGTCATTCCATTCAATGAAACAGCTAACGAACGATCAACGGAAAACACGTGATCAACTGACAGATGTTGTGAACCCTTTGAAAGGTCAGCCACAGAACCATCCTCATTCTTGAGAGGAACATAAGACCTGTTGCCTTCATAAGTTATTGAAAGAAAAGCCCCATCATACGACGCAGGACAGTTCTCCTTATTGCATATGAAAACACGGCCTTTCTCATACTCATGTGGTTGCGTGGATAAAGGCATGCTAAGATTAATCTTATACCCGTTAGCCGGCGGCACTTCTATCTCATCCCTGGTAAAAAAACCATCTTCACCATAATGCGGCTTTCCGGAAGAATAGCTAAGCATAGCTGATTCAGTCTCAAGCTTGCATTCAGAGAGATTTATCTCTGTATTGCTTCGTATCATGTTCCCTTCAAGGGATTCATAAGGAGGGCGATACATCAGCACTATAACCAGTATGACTACAGCAAAAACCGGCACACTAGCCTTGAGGGCCACCCAGTGTAAGTCCTCCTTTCGTAAGAGCTTCTTCAATCTCATCATCCGTAAAATATTTTTTCAGTGTTTCCCGTATCTCTTCTTCTTTCTTATCCTGGAACTTCAGTATCTTCACCATGTTGGCGACAGAGTTTACCTTCTCTTCTTTTTTCAGGTCATCCAGGTTATTGAGTTTCTCCTCTATCTCCTGTTTTACCTTGAACCTGTCCATCTTGTTGAGATACTTCATGAGCGGCTTTCTATAACGATACACTAGATAACCAACACTTCCTCCTACAATCACTATGAAAGATAATATTATTATGAGAGGGATTATTGACGAATCATCAGGCACATATTCTATATCAACAACCACAGGCAATGATTCACTCACACCAAGCGTTGATACAGTTATATCAAATGAGGTAGTATAATTCATGTTACGTGGCACCAGATTCGCGATGTTCACGCTCTTAGTCTCCCCCGGATTAAGCGTCATCATCCCTGTTGCCTGGAAGAACTCATCAGGAACATTTATCTCAGGCGTGATCTGCACATCAAGATTGTTCTTCACTGATATGTTAAAGCCACCTTTGGAACTGTTCACATATATGTTTGTCGGAGATAGTGTCAGAGGATAGGAAGAATAACGATTGATATACACAGAAATATCCTGTGAATAGCTCTTCCCCCTTGCCTCGCATTCCAGTTGACCTGTATACAAAGCTTCCTTTGAATCAGGCATATCAAAAGTGATATCCATTTTCGCATCTGAAGAGGTTATCTTGAAATTTGATGAGCTGATCTCCTGCTGTTTCCAGTCAACAGAACAGATGAACTCATGATGTGACTTATCAACCTCAAGAGGGATAGTGCCTGTCCTTCCGAATACTCTTACAGGCGATTCAGGCGTTACGTTTATTGACGGGAAATCTGTGATTATAACAGGCACTTTTGCAACCATCTTACCTTCACTTGTGATATTGAGGAAACCATACATCTCATCAACACTCGAGGTTTCCTTGTAAAGGTTAAGTTTCCTGTATGAATATGAGGAGATTGATGATTTCTCATCCAGCCTCACTACATCAGTTAGCGATTCACTAAAATTGTATTTGAGATCCTCAAGATCAAAAGGAGTCGGGTTGAAGAGATCAAAGCTTACCTTCTTCTCATCAAGCACTACAACCCCTGGTTCAGAAGTAAGCATTGGCCTGGCATTATTCCTGAGGACATAGAAACTGGAACCAAGAGCAGTCGTGTCATTCCGTGAGATATTAGCCTCATTTTCACTAAGCCACTGTTCTGCATCCTCTATCGGCTCGAATGTCCGGTTCATACCGTAAGCCTTAAGCGCCATAACACTTATTGCAGTGGGAACAGCCTTCTCAGAGACAGTCCCATTACTAGGACCCCATGATCCCTCGTTGTTCTGCTGGAACAAAAGCCAGTTGAGTGTCTCCTCCCTGTACCTTTCAAAATGCTCTTCAGTCCCGTCAATATAAGTGAACCTGTCCATGTATGGCTCATAATCACTCATCCATTCAGAGCTGGTGTTCGAGAAAGCAGAGACCCACAAGGCTGTGGGAAGCAACTCCTTAAAATAAAGACCAACCGTGTCTGCAAATTTCAGTTCTGAAAACATCCACCTCTTTGCCTCCCTCCTGTTGGGATCATGCAGATCAAGGTTTGCAGCATACGCTGTGGAAAGATGATTGCAGGACTCTCCCTTCCGGAAAAGGCTCCAGCATGCCCCAGGCATTGAATACGAAAGATTATCACCCTGGTAAGTATAGACCACATCTCCATGCTGGTTTCTTATCGTAGCATCAAAAGGATCATAGCTTGCAACCGAAAGGGTAGTATTAAGGGTCGCTTCAAAACTGTAGACCTGGGATTCATCCTCCTCAAGAGAAAAGTTCTCAGAGCCTTCACCTGTGCTTGCAACAAACACAAGAGGGCTGTCAAGCGGTGTCACTTCAACACTCCACCTATCACCCTGCTCATAATAGTTCTGTCTGTACTCGATCCAGTTCCGGGCATCATGCACCACCCTTCTGGCATCATCAATCCCGCTATGGGTAAGGATATAAAGGATCTCCATTGTAAGAGGGATATCACAGGGTGCATCTGGCCAGCACTTCTTCTCCTCGTTCCTCTCCATCTGAAGATATTCCACTGCCTCCCCTATCTCATAATCAAAAAGATCAGGGAATTGCGACAGGCCAAGTATACCGTATGCCGTATCCCTGTTTGTCTTCCATCCACCATCATTGAACTGCGTGTTCAGTATTATATCCAGGAGTTCAGAGAAAGTGTTAAGCCTAAGATCCTTGTACAATCTGTAATTCTCATTATTCTTGGTATACTCGCTCTGGATCCGCACATTATCGCAATCGAACTGCTCCAGGTTGAATGAACCTATGTAACAATTCTCGTCTCCCCAGCGATATACAGGCACATCCTCAAAATTATTATTATCAAGACACATCACAGAAGAACGAACTGAAAGCTCCTCGTCCTCAAGACAAGTGAGAAAAGTAAGATCCTCTACCGAGAGAAACTCAGGGACAGAATAATCCTGTGTTATGTACTCAGAATCAGGCCTCACAAGATGTATACCCTGCTCATAGCCACATGCAAAGCTAGCGCAAAGCAATATCACCAATATCCATAGCTTGTTCATGTTACCCCTTTTGTGTTTCATTGTATATGCCGGTTTTATATATATTTCGAATATGGTCCACCTGTTCACTATACATTCTCCTGTATCCTTCAGGAAGTTCGTTAAAATCATCCATTATTGAATGATAAAGGAATCTCATCTCATTATATACATCCGGGTCAAACTTACCCAGCCTCTGCTGGAACTCAAACTTTTTGTTATGCTGTTTTATGTTCTTCTCTATCGAATGGCATCTCAGGTGATGCCCCAGTTCTGCCATCACAGGCATGAGCTCCTCCTTCACAGAAGGCTGTTGTTTCTCGTAAAGAGAATATATCTTTGGGTAATAAGGCAAAGCAGCCTCGATACCCTTCTTTTGCACTGTATCACCTGCAGCATCAAGATTCTTAATCAGCCTGTTATAGGGTGAGATAAAAGAGACTGCAGGCACAAGAAGCACCCCGCACACAAGCACAGCAATGATCCCTGCAAAAACAGGGAAGGACGGGACATATTCAGATATTGCAAGCCCGGTCACAAAATTTGCAGACGTCTCCCCTGCAAAAGCCACAGTTCTTGTCTCCCTCACATCAACATTATCAGCAACATAAGAATATTCCGGTGAATCTATCACAAGGTATTTCCCTGCCCTTTCCCCATCATAATCCACTTCCCGTGGCACGTACTCGATCATGAACTCACCTGAATCAAGAGAGGAATTAAGTTTCTTGCTTATCACCTGCATCCTCTCACTTCCACCATCATAATCAAGAGTGATAGGGATTGACTTTACATCAAGCACATAAGGGTTTTTTGATTGATCGAACAGCACAGTCTTCTTTTCCCGGGAATAATTCTTCTCCCTCAGGAAATCTTCAACCATTGATATGGCATCTTCCTGTGGCAGGTATACTATGATATGCTCAGGTTCCCCTACACTTATATTTTCAGGGATTGTGCTCATCAGCTCCTCCACATCCTTTGCAATCCTGTTTTTCCTAGTTGCTCTCTCGTTTGCTTTCAGTTCCTCTGCAACATCATTGTACTCTTCTGTGAACTTGGTTATCCTTGACCGGACATCCTCTATCTTCTCCGAGGTTCCTGAAAGCGCATCCTGGACTGACTTATCAAAAGAATCAATCCTTTTCTCAAGCAGATCAAGCTCATGCAACTCATCAGAAGACAGGTCCTCTGTGACAGAGATTACAAAAGATATCTCCTTTGAACTGTATGAACCACAAACGACCTTCACATTATAAGCCCCGCCTCTCAGGTTTGAGAGCCTTATCCCCTCATCAACAATTCTGTCATCATACACGCTCTCACCATTACCTGAAACTATGGTCCAGCCGCTCATTGTAGCGTGTCTGACATACAGATCGCATGATTCATCAAAACCATCAGAATCAATAGTTATCTCAGTATCAGATATTGTTGCACCATCTTCAGGTGAATTGATAGAGACATTCACATCCGAATTTGTAGACCTATTCTTCACAGAATTCGTCACAGAAGTATCTCCAACAGATTCAAGATCGACAGTCATGCTACGGTTAGAATCAACATCAAGCGAGAAAGCTTGAAAGAAACCCTCCTTCTCAAAAGAGAAATCATACTCCCCCTCAGGCAGATCAAGTTCAATCTCTCCATCAGATGCCTCTGAACCATTGATTGGGCCGGTGTATTCAACCAAGACATCTTCCGGTTTCCCATCAATATTTGTTATGAAACTTACCACATATTCGATCTCAGCCGTATCATTTGTATCATTCGCATCTGTCGCAGAAGCTGCAGCATCAGGCTCATCAATCTCCGGCACAACAAAATCAAAAGATGTCTCTTCAGAAAAATCCAGGTGACTCACATTAGCACTCAATGAATATTCTCCACCCTCAAGTTTTACATACCATTCCTTTTGCACAAGCTCCGAAGGATTGTATCTCACAGGTGATTCCCCGCCCTCGATCACAAGATTAGCTGATGCACCAGTAGGAGCAGTCATCGAGATCCTCACAAAACCTGTTTCCTCGTAATCAGAAAGATCCACTGAAACATCAAAATCAGGTTCCTCAAGAATCCTAAGATCCCTTTCCTCTGAACATGAGCCATCAGCACATACCCTCCACTTGAAAGACCCAGCCTCCAAAGTCTCCGAAAAGAAAGGATCCCCTGTGGTCTCATTGACAAGAGGTTCTGAAAAATACCCATCAGTGATCTGGAAAGTATAATTCTCAGCGCAAGTCTCCCAACTAAACAACACATCAGGATCATACCTTTCTACACCATCCTCAGGAGACATAAGTCCAACTGCATTTATCAAAGAGATGCACAATATCAGCAAAAGCATCCTTTTCATTGTAACTGCCCCATCAATGGATTGAACTGCATTGCAAGCTCTCCCTTGTTTTTCCTTATGAATTCGAAGAAACGTTCATGCC
This sequence comes from Candidatus Woesearchaeota archaeon, assembly GCA_046496745.1. Taxonomy (GTDB): domain Archaea; phylum Nanobdellota; class Nanobdellia; order Woesearchaeales; family JACJVW01; genus JBNJGT01. The sequence goes on from JAWOGQ010000098.1 coordinate 9,100, forward strand.
CTTTAAGCACTATATGCCTATGCATCAGCCCATCCTTTAATTCATCCATGAACTGCTGCTCTGTAAGATAAGTTATATGATTCTGTGACTTTCCCTTTCCCACAACATAGATATGCTCTACCTTCCCTTTTCCCCTGCCAACAACAAACTCCACCCCTGTCATGTCAATCTCAAAATTATCTGCCCTCTTCAGATGGAAATAGCCAAGGATATACCTCACAAAAGGGTTCTCGAGATTCAGAGAGCACATTGTAGACCTGCCTACAGTTACGGAATTAAGATATTGTTCCTGTATAAGCTCCATCGCGCGCTTGTGCACGTAAGGATATTTCTTCCCAAGTTTTGACGCAATCTCGTTTATGCTGAAAAGATCAAGATAATTATCAAGATACAACCCTATTATCCTTATACCAAGGTCTTTTTCGAAAAGCGAAACCATTATACTAAATAAATATAATAACTATCCTTTTTGAATAGAAGATATATTTAAAGCTTTCCTTAATATACCCTTCAAGTATATCAAAAAGAAAGACAACATACTCCTGACCAAAGAGATCAGCATTTTGATCAATAAAAGCCACGAAAAATCACTAAATAAGGCCAGTAATGGAACCCCAGTAATAGGCCCAATAGAGGCATGTAAAGCTCAAACAACTACTGACTATAACAAAAATCATGCTTTAAAATTATGATTAAAGGATTAGGGTAAAAAGGGAATTTGATTATGGTTAAGGGAGTAGGGATAAAGGATTAGAGAAGTATGAGGAGAGTAGCATGGTGAGAGAAATAGGGTGAAAGGATTAAGGTTAAAGGATTAGTATCAGAGAAGAATGGGGAAAGTAGTAGGGTTAGAGGATTATGAGGAGAGAAGCATGATGAGAGGATTAGGGTTAGAGAAATATGCTTTAAAGTATTATTAATTAAAAGATTATACCTAAAAAATATAATATTATATCTCTAAGATACACTTATCCATTACATCCCTTGCCATCAATACCAGCAAGCAAACGACCAGATAGAAAAGCAGACACAATTCACGAAAAGAACTCAGATATGATAGATACATGATCCTTTGTTATCGAGATGTTCCAGTCGCCTGGAAAACAGCTGAAATACTGCGGGAAAGTATACCTCTTGTCAAGAAAAGCTATTATCCCCCGGTCATCCTCTGTCCTTATGCACCTTCCTGCATTCTGCAGGCTTTTTGTTATTGCAGGCAGTATATAGCCGTAATCCCAGCCTTTAGAGAACTTTGCATTATAATAGTTGATGAGCTCCTTGATAAGAAGAGTAGGTGGTTGCAATGGCAATCCCACGACAACCACTCCCTTAAGCAGGTCTCCCGGCAAGTCAATGCCCTCGCCAAAAGAGCCTGCTGCAACAGCCAGGAGCACAGCCCCGCTCCTCTGGTATTTCTTGAATGTCTCAATTATCTCAGAACGCTCCTGAGACGTGAAATCAGAATGCTCTTCTAGGACAGTCTTCTTGACACTCATGTAAGAGGATATCTCTTTTTTTAGCTGGTAGCTTGGAAAGAAAACAGCAGTGTTTCCAGGAACAGTATTCACGATATCAGAGATTACCCCTGCAATATTCTTGAACTCCTCAGGCCCACGCGCAGCATACTTTGTAGTTACCGCAGGGTTTATGATCACCTTCCTGTTCTTATCAGGAAAAGGATTATCATACTCATGCTCTGTAGTGCCTGACGGCAATCCCAAAAGATCCCTGTACATTGCAGTAGGTGTAAGAGTCCCCGACATGAGTATCGCTGAATGGCATCCTGAGAACACAGGCCCTGAAAGAAGTGAAGGGTCAAGGTTATGATATGTAAGTGAATAGACCCCTTTACCTGAAGAGAAGATCCTTGCAAAGCCTTTATCAGGCCCTTTCCATGCCGCAAGGAACAGGGAAAGCCCGCCAAGAGAGCTTTGCTTCTGCTCTTCGCGGATTGTCTCCCCTGCCTTGTCAAGGTCTTCTATCAATGAATCATACTCAGGCCCGACAACATTCATGAATTCATCCCTTTTCACCAGCCTCTCTGAAGAGCCGTCAGACTGAAGATGTTCATGGATCCTCTGGCAAAATGTCGCCAGCGCCCCAAACCCATACTTTTGCGCCTCTTTCTGCGCCCGTCTCAAGGCATAAGGTGTTATCTTCTGGGTAAGAAGATCCCTTATCCGGGATGGAAGATTGTGTGCCTCATCAACAATAACAATAATATCATCAAGGTCCCGGTTGATCCTTCCCAGGAAATTATCCCTGATGGAATCATTGAACAGATAATAATAATCAGCAACAATGACCCTTGCCTTTGAAGCAAGGTGAAGCGAAAGCTCATACGGGCACAACTCTGCCTTCTGGCATTCCGTGACCAGCTCTTCTGCTGACAAAGGCTGCACCGGCCTAAGCACGCTTGCAGAGAACTGCGCCTCTTTTGTCAGGGTATTCTTCTGCGTCCGCGTCTTCTGGTAGAAAGAACATGTATTATCAGAACGCACCGCCTTGCAGTATTCAGAGAATTCCTTGGATGACAGGCTGGACACACCGTTCACCGGACACATCCTCTGCCTTCCTATGAAGTCTATTGTAGGTATCTCGATATCAAACTTTTTCTTGATCGCCTTTATCGTGTTGATAGCAAGCGAATGCTGCGTCAGGCGCGATGTCAGGAAAAACACAACCTTATCATTCTCGATAGCATAAGTGATAGCAGGAGCAAGGCTTGCAGCAGTCTTACCAAGCCCAGTAGGTGCATGGGCAAGATGACAGCCCCCCTTCTTCACCGCCTTATCAACGTGCTCAAGAAGTTCACCCTGTTCAGGTCGTAAATTATCAAATGGAAAATACATTCAAGATTGAGAGAAAAAAAAGTTTTATAACTCTTTCCCTCTTACTCCTCATAAAAGAGAATGAAATCAGCAAAACATATAAATCTTTAAATAACAATCGTATAGAAAAGGACAAAACATATAGGTTATAGAGGGTGGTTCAATGACAAAAGAAAAGATATTCAATGTTATATTCAGGGAGAAGCCGGCAATGATGCTCGTTGAGCTCAAGAACGCCAAAGGAGAGATCTACGCATCATCCCTTGCAAAGAAGATAGATTGCACATATTCCCATGTAGTCAAGATCCTGCAGGAGATGCAGGAGGCAGGGATCGTGAACTTTGACAAGCAGGGAAGATTGAAATTGCTGACCCTCACAAAGAAAGGAAACGAGATCGCTGAACTCATCAATAAAGTAAAGAACCTAATATGATAAGCGTACATGAGGACACTGCCCAACTCTCTATCAACCCCAAAATCTATCCTCTAGATACGATTTACTCTGCATCATATGTACTTCTTGATGAAGCCTATATCCTGCTTGACGGTGACCCTGATACTGAAGTCAAAGTAAGCATCAAGCCAAAATCCGGACAGGACCCAAAAGAGCTTGGCTACAGGTTCCACAACCAACTCATAAACTACGCAGTCTACAGGGAACAGGTCAGGAAGAACCAGGACATCCGCAAGGTCATCCTCCAAAGAGCTCTTCTTACCAACGGATACAAGGCAGATGACGAAGACCTCATACCATGGGAAGACTATGAAGACGAAGATAACGATTGAGGGCGACACCGCCCGCATAACCCTAAACCAGCAATTCTACCCAAAAGAAGCTATAGAAAAAGCGATAGCTGCCTTTGCAGATATCGTCACAATCTCCCATGAAGAAGACACAATAACAATGTCAGGAAAAGATATCCAGAAAGTTGCCGATGAATTCTGCAATTACATACTTGGAATAACTATCTAAAATGTTTCTCAGGACCCGCGAACACAATGGCAAAGTGCTTGTCACATCTGAGAACGCCAGGTGGATGCTCATAACAAAAGAAGAACAAGAAGAGATAGTCCATGATAAGATTAGCCCAAACCTCCATAAGAAGCTTGAGGAAAACAAGCTGATAATGACAGAGAACAACAGCCAGGCAATTCTCGCAGACATGAAAGAAAAGAACGGCATGCTTCTCCAGAATCCCACCCTACATATAATAGTCCCCACAACAAGATGCAACCTCAATTGCATCTACTGCCACTCCATGCCTTGTGAAAAGCAGGATATGGATAAGGAGACCGCAGGAAAGACCATCGATTTCATCCTGAATTCTCCGGCAAAGACCATGACCATCGAATTCCAGGGAGGCGAACCCCTCCTGAACTTTGAGATAGTAAGATACATAATCGAGGAGGCAAAGCAAAAGAAGGATATCAAGTTCGACCTGGTGACAAACCTTACACAAATGACTGAAGAGATAGCCTCATACCTTATGGAGAATGACATCAGCATCTGCACCTCCCTTGACGGGCCAAAAGATATCCATGACAAGAACAGGCCAGGCTCATACGATCTTACCATCAAGTGGATAGATTACTTCAGGAAGAAAGGATATCCCATAAACGCAGGGCTTGTCATCACCAGGAATTCCCTTGGCAGGGGAAAAGACATAGTGGATGAATACATGCGTCAGGGACTGAGATGGATCAAGCTGCGCCCTGCAGACCCCACCGGAAAAGCCCTCTCAGACAACCAGGCAGTACCGACAGCAGATGAATATATAACTTTCTGGAAAGAGACAATAGATTATCTTCTTGATATGAACAAGCGCACCTTCCTTCCTGACAGGCACACCTATTTCCTCCTGACCAAGCTCTACCAGATCCAGGCATACTATTCAGAGCTTGCAAGCCCATGCGGAGCGATCATCGGCCAGCTCGCCTATAATCCTGACGGCACAATCTCCTGCTGTGACGAAGCGCGCATCCACGAGCTATTCACAATAGGAAATGTGGACCAACCCTTCAAGGAAGTTGTCACATCAGAAAAGTCCTGCTCCATAATATCTGCATCATTGAACGACACCCTCCTATGCGATGCCTGCGCATTCAAGCCTTTCTGCGGTGTATGCCCTGTCTGCACCTATGCAAAGACCGGAAGTTTAGTCCCAATTCTTTCACAGGACGACCGCTGCAGGATACTTCAGGCCCAGTTCACACACCTGATTGACCTCCTGCAGACCGATAAGAAAGACGTTCTTGAGGATTGGCTCAGACGGACAAAACATTTTTAAACATAAATGCCTATAAAACTCCCATGAATGCATTTTCACGAAGCTGGTATATCACAAAACTAAGTTTTCGCGTCATCGGAAAGGATAAGGAAATGCTCTTATTCCCTTTGCTTGGAGGTATATTCTCCATACTGTTTTTGCTTGCAATGGTATTTCCCACAATAATTTTCTCATTTACCCAGGGTGATGCACTACAGATTTTTGATTACGTTATAATGTTTCTGACCTACCTGGGACTGGCATTCATCGCGACATTCTTCAACACCTGCGTTGTATACACCACAAAGAAAAGATTTGAAGGCGGAGATGCAACCTTCAAGGAATCCCTGAGATTCGGGATCTCCCGGATACACCTCATCTTTGCCTGGAGCCTGGTATCAGCGATTGTAGGCGTCCTGCTTAGAGTGCTTGAAAACATCGCAAGCAGGATGGGCGGAGCAGGAAAAATTATTTTCTCGATCCTTATAAGCCTGCTTGGAGCAGCCTGGTCAATCATAACAATCTTTGTTGTCCCGGCAATGGTATACAAGGAAGTAACACCATTTGCAGCAATCAAGGAATCGATAAACACACTAAAAAAGACCTGGGGTGAAAGCCTTATTCGCTACTACGGATTAGGCCTTGTCCAGATGCTTTTTATTGTTTTAGGAGTCCTGGTTGGAATAGGCCTCACAATAGGCCTTGCCATTACAGGGATTGTAGGGATAATAGCAGGCATCCTCATAACAGTGATCTACATAATAGCAGTGGTACTCATATTCAATGTGGCAAACCAGGTATTCAACACTGCCCTTTACTACTACGCAACCACAGGCAAAGTACCGCAAGGATTCGATGACACAGTGAAGCACGCATTCCAGAAACAATAGATTTATAAAAAAGCAATACCAATTGACATCAAATGAAGATACCTAAAGTGCCAAAAAAGGTTTCAGCATACCTCCTTGGAGAGGATGGAAAGATCTCCAAGCAATCAATAATGGCACTTGGCTCATTTCTTGGAAGCGTTGCGATCGGTTCAATCCTTGCAGAATCTGTCTCAGCCGGACCTAAAACCTGCAAAGGTAAAAGCGACCCACCCGATACAAACGACAGGAATTGGTGCTATGATAAGGAAACCTCAGTCTCAGTAGGTAATCAAAAATACTGCCATGAGAACAATTTAAGCGATTTCGAATACAACGATGCCACCTACCAGGTGAAGGTAACTCATTCTCATGATGTCCAGCATTGCAGCTACTGACCAAAACCAAAACCTTTAAATAATACAGACCGCCAGAATAGACTAATGTATAGTAAGAGACAAAAAAAGGTGAGTCCATGAATCGCTTAGCCCTATTAGGAATAATTCTATGTGTCATGCCAGTGGCATTCGCATACCCTTCATACATCGACATAACAATGGCAGAGACAGTCTACCAGAACATTACATTCGCAAAAGATTTCGACCCTGTGGAAAACCAGACATGTATTATCATAGGTGTCATCAATGTGACCAATCTTAATGATACCCATGCTTTCTCTGACATACTCGTAAATTTAACTAACGTGGACTCCCTTGAAACCAACATAACCCATGTTTCTGGAAGAAACGGAACATCTTTTCTGAACAAGACAAACAATACCGCCTGGCTTCACATCCCTGAATTACGGGGAAACAACAATTCTGTATGGAACTACACCCTTGATTGCGCTGACACCCAGCCACCCTTAAACATTGACACCTCATACGAGACCAGTGTTGACGGAGTAAACCTCAAGGTTCTTGCAGGAAAGAACTTCACAGTGACATCAATTGCAGAGAACAGCGCAGGCTTTGCAGACATAACAAACCTCAACATCACGATAGAGGCGCAACAGGTCACATGGAACGAAAGCACTTACAACTTTTCATTAGTAAATCTTTTCCCTTCAGGAGACTATACCAATGTCTCAGGAAACGATTCTAAAGTCCAATGGATCTGGAGACCGATGGGAGGAACCCTTCCGATTGGAGAAAAGGTCAACATAACCTATAATGTATCAGCACCTATCTCTGTCCCGACATCAAACACTTACCTTGCAATAAAGGAGACCAGCGAATACAGCATCGCATACATGGCAAGTAACATCTCCATAGAATCCATAAAAGCAGTAGGAGATCTTGATTTCGGCCAGGAAAAAGCAATCATCCGGCCTGCAACAAACGTGAATGATACCAATGTGACATGGAGGATTGATGCAGACACCACAGTCCCCCTTGATGCAGCTTACAATATTACAAGAGTTTCTGTCTGGGTAACACACAATCTGAGCCCAATGGCAACAGATACCCCTTTCGGTCACCTGAACACCACCTATAGTCCCAGTGGATTACAGAACAAAACAAACGGATGGCAGACAACAAGCTCAGGTTCTGAAAGGTACTGGACATTCAATTATACAGATGGATCTGATCCTATAACATCTCCGCCTCCTGTTGTCTGGATAAGGCCTTACCATCACCTTTTTGATGGGAAGAACCAGATCATAAAGACAAACATAACCCAGTCAGGAGAGGACGTCTACCTAAAATACATCTATGTTGTCAACGGCTACTGGCTGGAGATCGACAAGAACATCACAAGTATCGATGAGGACATGTACCAGATAGACACCGTTGTAAGCAACATAGGAAATGGCTGGACACCTCAGGACCTGAAAGTGACAGCCTATGACTTCGTCCCATCCGAATTTGCAGCATGGGATTTCAGTGAACCTTACAACCTGGAAAGCACATTGAGCGGGGCAGGAGGATACAATGGAACATCCTACCGATGGGACATCCCTCAAAAATCTGGCTTCAATGCATCTCTTGGTCCTTGCACAGGTCCGAATGCAGTATCCCAGGCAAATTGTACTTGGAACGTATCCTATAAAGTCAACGGTAGTGGCCAGTACAGGGTATCAGAACTTTACATCGTCGGTTTAGACCCGCAGAAAGTGGAAGGCGCCCCGTCACACGAAGGGATTACAGTGATATCAAGCCTTGCGAACAGCACAAAGGAATCACTTTATGCACTTGGTGCTCTTGCACTGATCGCACTGAATGTAGTGAACTTCGTGATGACCCGACGTATAAACAAGAAATTAAATAATTAATTTTTTTGAAAAAAAGGGGGGTCAATCAGGATAGACTGATGGCTGATGGATTCAAAAAAAACGACTTACATAGTGATTTGTATTCTTCTTTCTACTCCTGTCTTTAGCGAGATAGTTGTATTCCAGGAATACGATACCACCTTCACCCTTGAGGATGATATCCTGACAGTGGAAAAGGAACTCAGGCTAAAGAACGTGGGATCCAGCCCCATAATACCCGGTGAGATTCATTTCAAGGTATCCCAACAGGGAAAGGACGGTAACATTCCCGCGCAAGTCTATGATTACTCAGTGATTGACAGGAACGAAGAGGATGTGGACACAGAAAAGATTGTAGGCAAAGATGCAACCGATCTTGTCTTCACCATCTGGGAACCCCTCCTCCCAAAATTCTACTATGACTTTTCCATGACATACAAGATGGACTTCAAGACCAAAGGCATCCTCTTCCACGAGATCCAGGTGCCTGAAGAACAGACAACAATACCAATAAAAGAGTCAACAACAAGTTTTCAGTTACCAAAATCGAATCATATAACATATGCACCTGAAGGTGATATCTCAAAGACTGAGGATTACAGAGTCATCGAATGGGATGATAAATCAGCGCTGCAATTCGAATACACCTTCCTTCCGCTCCCAAAGACTCCTGTCCGCATGATAAATATCTTTTGGGTAACAGTAATACTAATCAGCCTGATCGTCCTTGTAATTAGATTTACGAGGAGCAACAAATGAAAAGGATATTACTTTTGATCCTGCTTGCAATCTGCATAAACGCTGATGGAATAGAAGTGCATAGCCAGGAAAAAGGCCAGGTAATCAGTTTCTACGAAGAGTATTTCATAGTCAATATCAACGGGACTGTCACAATAGATAATCCCACAGAGACACACATATACGCAATAAACATCCCTCTTGACCTGGATCCCCTCCAGTTCAGGCTAATCAACTCATCCAAAGCGACATTCACAAAAGAGAACAGGATCCTGATCAATGAACTTCCCTCAAACTCATCTCTCAGCTTCAAATTCAACATAAAAGGCATCACCACTGACAATTCAGTCATGAACGAAAGCGGGCTTTTCATAAGGCAGATAAGAAGAGAGCTCATGGAGATACACACCCCTACCATAGGAAAGCTCAACAAGGCACCACTTGAAGATCCTGAACAAGGCGGCGAAGCAAACACAAGACTCATATCTGCAACCTACAAGAACCCTACCAATTTCACATTCAAGATTGAAAAGGCAACCATAATAAAGACCCCTGATCAGAACATAAACAACGAACTCGACAAGTGGGAATTCGAGAAAGAAGACGGGGAACTGGGGCCTTATGAACAATGGAACATCGACTTTCTCGACGAGAACGCCTATGAAGGAGAAGTATACTGGCTTTCAACTGACATAAACCTTAAAGACATCTACTTTGATGAGGATTTGAACATTACCTACCTTGACCAGGACGACTTGTTCAAGCCAGAAGAGAACGAGACAAATGTGACAGAGAATGTATCAAACTTAGAATTCATGAAAGACCGCCTCTTCGTCCGGAAAAAAGTATCAAAAAAACTGGTCAACCCCGGCGAGACAATTGACGTCACCCTTCTTATCAATAACTTCAATCCTGAAAAGATCATGTCAGAGGTAAAGGATACCATCCCTAACGGTTTTAGAGTCGTAGAATCAAAAGGAAACCAGGACGGAAGGGAACTTACCTGGGAAAACGTGACCCTGAATTCCCAGGAAACCCGCCGCATATCCTATAAATTAAGATATACTGACAATGATTCTCTTGGTGTGGATTATTTCAATTCTGCCGAGGTACACTACAATAACGGAACTATCTACTCCCAGCCAATCTCCTTTGTCAGGATGTATGTGCCTGATAAGAAGCTATTCATCCAGAAAGGTATAAAGTTCCTGAATGACGATCAGGTCCGCGTCACCATAAAGCTCCAGAACATGGGTGAAAGTGACCTTGACCAACTGGTCATGAACGAACTCCTGGAAAAGGACAGCGAATTCAAGGAGATAACAAAACAATTCCACGAGAAAGGCATCTGGAAGATAGACAAGATAAAAAGAGGCAACACATGGGAAGTAAGCTATGTCACCGATAAGATAAATGTATTAAACACATTCCCCCTTGTATACGGCATCCCTGAAAGCTCAACCATGAAGACCGTCATACTCTCCAATGTAGTCTCCTCTGATTTTTCCACCGGCTCACTCCGTCTTATCGAGATCGGCGGCCTTATTGTCCTGGGCATAGTCATAATATTCCTTGTCCTTCCGGTTGAAGTGCTCCAGTTCAAGAGGAAAAAGGAAAGAAAAGAGCTACAGGATATGGAGAACGACATCGATTCATTAAAGGAAAAGACTGAGGCAAAGATAAAACCACAATCATCTACCCAAGCTGCACCTCAAACCCCAAAAACTCATGACACTAATAATGACGTGGGCCATGATAAGAGACGTGAAGAACTCTCAAAAGGTATCAAAGAGACAGATCAGAAACTCGATGACATCAAGAATAAGCTTGATATGAAATGACACCATCACTCGTATTAATGCTCTGATTACCAGACTGCATACTAATATTCTCAAGGAGATCCTGTGTCTTCTCGATTTCCGGGCTAAAGCTGGTATCCATCAATTCAGGGGAACAGTCACTGATATGTCTCCCCAGCATTGCACAGTCCATGGCATCGCTCATCTGACCCGCATAACGGATAGCCTTATCACTTGATTCCTGGGCAATAGACTCCAGCTGGACACCCACGCTCAGGACAAGTACTCCTATCATCGGAATGAATAATAGCTCTTTCATATTATCACTTAATGGTAGAAACAAAAAGAGATTTATAAATCTTTCCTATTTTACTACTGAGGGGTAAGAAAAAGAAGGGTTTGCCAATAATAACAACCACAGCACCCAACCATATCACCTCCAGAATCACCTCTCCATTAATTATATTAATAAAAACCCTTTCCTGATTATTATGGCTTCAGGCAAGATAGAAGTGCGAGATACAAAAAAAGGAAAATCTGTTTTCGCTACTGATACGATTGAAGCAAACGAGATTAACATTTGAAAAGAACTTTCTGGAAAAACCCAGAAAAGATACCTTAACTATTGACACAAATAAGCATCAGTATTCAAAAGAAGCTGCTGAAAATTTCCTGAATCACTCATGCCAAATGGTTATATCGATTTTGATGATCTGGCTTACCGGGCAAAACGCCCAATAAGGAAAGGAGAAGAACTGACTTTCAATTATTTGACAACAGAATGGGATCTGGCAGAGAAATTCAATTGTGATTGCGGTTCAAATAATTGTTATGAAGAAATTAAAGGTTTCAAATATTTGACACTAAATCAAAAAAAAGAATTAGAACCTTCGCCTTTTCTGAAAAAGAAACTCAACGATTGAGACCCTGCCGCAGTTAACCCTCAAAAGGAACAGACTCGTCCCATATCTTATCAAAATGATTCTTCACAATATTATACAGTATGCGACTGTTGGCCCATATTGTCTTCTCGTGCTTCTTATCCCTCACATCCGGGTCAGATATGGTGACACGCGTATACTTGTAATCCAGAAGCCCTATCTTAGGGAACAACTCTGATGCCTGGTAGATGCGAACCTCTACCCCAATATCAAGGTACGCCTTCAGGACCGATTTCCTTGCATCCCTTGGCGCTATGAACCTGACACGAACCCCCCTTTCAATAGCATCCTTGAGAGTCCTATAGCAGCCATAATACATCTTCTTCAGATTTGAACATGACAATATCTCATGCTTTATCGACATGTTACTATATTCTATCAGCTTATGCATCTCATCAGAACCATCAATCACAGAGAAAACACTCGGATTAAGCTTCTCCCTTTTCTTGCGCACATCCTCAAGTGACCTGCGCAGGGCATCCAGCTCCTCTTCCTTCTTTGAGACCCTCTCCCAGATAAGCCCTTCATTAACTATGAAATACTTCTTTGGCTTTCCTTCCTCACAACCCACGATCCCTTCCTGCTGGAGCTTCTCAAGCGATTCGTAGATCTTGTTCTTGGGAATCTTTGTCTTCTCATAGATCTCTTTTACTGTCATCAGGTCCCCTGCCAAGAGCAGGTTTATCACCTGCGAACTGTACATTCCCATTCCTATTATGCTGAAATCCTGCATTAACTAAAGCATTGGATACAGATTTTATAAATCTATGTACCCCTCCAGTCCTCAACCATCAGAAAAGAACCCTTCAAGTCCTAAACAGGAATATTATATACCGCAAGATCAAATAACTTCATGCACAAAAAACAAAACGGCATCGCTCTTTGTACCTGCTGGACAGACCCTGCAGGGATTGACACAAGCGACTACCAGATGGCAGGAACCCTCTATAGTCCAAGCGGGATACCCTACCTGATCCAGACCCTGGGAAAGACCCCTTCCATAAAGCAAGTCATAATACGTCCTGATGATCCCCTCTCAAGGACCCCAATTGGCCGGAAAGGCTGGGAAAGCCTCCTCATCCTCTGGGAAAAAGGCCTTGAAAGAAACCGCATACCAGGAACTGACATAGTCCTCCCAAAAGAGATCACACCAGAACTGATAGACTATCTAAGAGAGCATGTGCACATATCCCTCCAGAAAAGCAGTTTCACACCAAAAGACAGGAAAGCGATTCATATATCATTCACCCCACCAAAAAAAGACACATACCCCTCTGAAAAGCATGGCTTCCTCATCCGTGCACCAACAATAGAACAAGCCCATCAACAGATAGTCAAGAAGATCATGCGCTACGGTACAGAGAAAGAGACTGAATACAAGACAAAACAAAAAGAACTCCTGGCACTGACATGGATAATAGAACAACCAGCAGTAGATGATTCAAAAGAGATCCAGGCATACACCTCACAACTTCTTGACCCTCAATGTCCTCCAGGGATAAGCTACACTTACGGCCAAAGGCTAAGGGATTTCAGGGGAACAGACCAGGTACAACACATAATAGAAAGATTCAAGAGCTCACCAATCAGCAGAAGAGCAGCTGCAACAACCCATGACCCAGAGACCGACACAGAGAGCACATCACCACCCTGCCTGGGATATCTCCATTTCATATGCGACCAAAAGCTCCACCTGACTGCTTTCTTCAGGTCCCATGACATGATGAAAGGTGCAAAAGCAAACGCTTACGCGCTCACAGGCCTCATGCAGCATATTGCACATGCCATCGATAAAGATATCGGAACCCTTACGATTGTCTCGAACTCAGCCCATATCTATGAGCATGACTATGAAGAAGCAAGACACATCAGACCAAAAACCAGAAGGACTTATGACCCCCGCGGCAACGTCATAATCCAGGTAAAAGAGAATATCCACCTCACCCTGCAATCACCTGACGGCACCGCTATAAGGACACTCAAAGGAAACGCAGAAGAATTGATAGATGAGCTTTCACAAGAGGATCTTCTCTCACAAAAAAGCCACTACCTCTATATCGGAAAAGAACTCCAGAAAGCTCAGATTGCCCTAGAACAAAACATCCCGTATGTACAGGACAATCACTTGAACTTGCAGATGAACATGCAATGATCCTTCTCGAAAGGGTCCAGTTCACGGAAATCAACGATTGTCATCTTTCTCTCAAGCTTTGCCCTGATATCCTTATAGACAGCCTTGGGTTTCTTTGATATATCGATGCTTCTTGATTTCACAGCAAGCAGGCCAAACCCTCCTTTTTTCAGGTAAAGCTCGCAATTCTTCATGAATATCTCAGCCTGGTCATGTTGCGCTATATCCTGGAACACCACATCCACCTCGCACACACGGCCGGCATAACTCACCGGTTGCCTCGCATCACCTAGAAGAGGCGCGAGATTCTTCCTCACCTCAGAAACAAAAACCAGGTCACGAACAACCCTCGCGGAAAAATCAAGACCGAATACAAATCCATCCTTTCCCACCATATCAGAAACATGGCTTGCAGTGGTTCCACTCGCCGCTCCAAGGTAAAGCACATAACTTCCCTTGCGGATTCCCAGATTCCCGGCACCTTTCTTGATAGCTGCACCAAGCTTGCTCCGCTTGGGATTCCATTCCCGGTATTCACCGTCACGCATGACAATGTCTTCACCGTATACTGGATGTCCCTTTACCAGGTTCTTCGTATAGAGCTTCTTGCCCTCTTCAAACACCTCGAATATCTTTGCCTGCCTCATTTGAACCTTTTCTCAAGCTTCTCTTTCAGTTTGTCTCCTATGAAATCTCCCCCAAAGTAATCAACCTTTGAAGCGATGGATATCTTATCAGCAAGCGCTCTTGCCGCCTTTCCCTTGTGTTCTGCTGAAGCCACGAACTGGTGCTGCAAGAGCACACCATACTTCGGGCACTTGCTTCCCTGCCTGATATGCCGAAACAAAGCTTTCTCAGCACCAAGCAGCTGCACAGTTGATGCAGGAAGCTCTGACAGGTGCTTCAATGAGCCTGCAAGCTCCAGCAGTTTTGCACCTATATGTGGCCCTGTAAGTGTAAGCACGTTTGGGCACAAACCCTTCATCTTTCCCTCGATATACCTTTCCAGCACAATCCTCTCTTCATAGAGTCCCTTTATGCGCCTTGCAAGGCTCATCATGATATTGATGTCCTCTTCAGGAAGGTCCGCCCCCATTGTCTCTGTGATCCCGAACCTTGAAAGCAATTCGTCCCGCTCTGATTCAAGGATATCTTTCACAAAAGCCTCGTGGGAATCAACCCTCTTGGAGAACTCAGGATTATACAATTCATACCATTCACGCAGACGGCTGACCAGCCCATTAGAGACCTTTGTCAGGTCTTCTATTGACCTTATGCACTGGATGATAAGAAGATCATCACCCACCGATGCCTTGATAGCCCTCTTGGTCTCAACAAGGTTTGCCTCATGAAGTTTTGCAGGATAAGACCTGAGAAAAGAAAGCACCCTCTTGTATTCCTTTACAGGCAATTCCTCCGAATCAGGCTCATTTTCTACGAACCTTATATCATTATCAATAGCTATCCAGCCCAATATACTCCTGAATTTATACATCTCATGCAATGATGCAGATTGATTTAAAAAGATTTCCATCAGGTTGCGTTTTTCGAATAATTCCGGCATCGGCCTGAATTCCTTTTTAAGAAGAGGTGACATCCCCGTAAGGGACCTCCCCCTTTCACCTTATATAGGGATGGCTGATTGGCCTTCGTAACAGCTAGTCATTCGAAAAACTCCATCAGCTTGTGTTTTCCCAAAAATCCTCTAACATAAAGTTCACTAAGAAGTAAACAAAAAACTTTTTAAAAAGAGACAACCGTCTTCAAACACATGCATAAAATACGTATCCATGGACGAGGAGGCCAGGGCGCAGTTACCACAGGACAGATTCTTGCCATGGCTGCATTCCACGATAAGAAAGAGAGCCAGACCTTCCCCATGTTCGGAGTTGAAAGGGCAGGAGCCCCAGTCCAATCCTATGTCAGGATCTCAGACAAAAAGATTAACACAAGATCACAGATATATCACCCTGATATCGTGCTTGTGCTTGACTCCTCCCTTGTAGATGTGGTTGATGTCACAGAAGGCATGTCACAGGACGGATTCATCATAATAAATTCCAACAAGAGACCAAATCTTAAAATCAAGAATATCAAGACAATCGATGCAACATCAATAGCCCTTGACATATTCAAACGACCTATCGTGAATACGCCCATCCTCGGAGCATTCGCAAAAGCCACAGGCCTTGTCTCCCTGAATGCCCTGAAAAAAGCGATCCATGAGAAATTCGCACAAACCAAGGGAGAACACATTTCTGAACTCAACAAGAAAGCTGTAGAAAAAGTGTATCACATGACAAAATGAAACGATTCATACGATCAGAACCAAAGATAGGTGCGGTAATCACCGACCCAGGCAACTCTGCCCGTAACAAGACAGGCGGCTGGAGAGCCATGAAACCTGTCAAGGACAAATCAAAATGCACAAAGTGCGGCATCTGCTGGCAATTCTGCCCGGATAACGCGATCAATGAGAAGTTTGAGATTGATCTCAAGTATTGCAAAGGGTGCGGCATCTGTGCCAAAGAATGCGTGTTCAACGCTATAAAGATGGTCAAAGAGGAAAAATGAAGAAAGTAATGGAAACAAGCATGGCAGTAGCACAGGCAGTCAAGCTATGCAGGCCTGCAACAATACCCATGTATCCGATTACACCACAGACTCATATCGTGGAAAACATAGCCCAGTTCATCAATGACGGTGAACTGTCTTCAGACATGATCCATGTGGAATCAGAGCATTCAGCCATAAGCGCTGCACTCGGCTCCTCAGCCACAGGAGTAAGGACGTTCACCGCAACAGCTTCCCAGGGCCTTGCCCTGATGCATGAGATACTGCATATCACATCAGGCATGCGATTGCCTGTAGTCATGGCTGTTGCCAACCGTGCTCTCTCAGCACCTATCAACATCTGGAATGACCACCAGGACTCCATGTCCGCCCGTGATACAGGATGGATCCAGTTATATGTTGAAAGCGCCCAGGAAGCCCTTGATACAATGATCCAGGCATTCCGGATAGCAGAGAACAAGAAAGTCCTTCTTCCTGCAATGGTATGCATCGACGGATTCACACTATCCCATGTGTATGAGCCTGTAGAGGTCCCCCAGATTAGGGAAGTGGGAAGATATCTTCCAAAGTTCTCACCACCATACAAACTTGATCCCAAAAAGCCAATAACCATGGGGCCAGTTGGTTTTCCTGACAGTTTCATGACATTCAAGAAACAGGAACAGGATGCAATGACTGAAAGCCTCAATGTGATACGCACTGCAAACAAGGACTTCAAGCGCCAGTTCAAGAGAGGCTACGGTAACGGCCTTATTGAAGAATATAAGATGAGTGACGCTGAGCATGCTATCATAACCATGGGTTCACTATGCGGAACAACAAGAGATGCTGTCGATGAACTCAGGGAAAATGGAAAGAAAGTAGGACTACTAAAGATCAGGACCTACAGGCCATTCCCCGCAGATGAGATAAAGAAAGCCACAAAGAATCTCAAAAGCATTGTTGTTATAGAGAAGAACATCTCACTTGGCCATGAAGGCGCTGTATACTCAGACTTGAGAAGCACATTATACGATACAGATATCATCATAAACGGTTACATCGCAGGTCTTGGAGGAAAAGACATAACTGCCCAACACATAAAGGATTGCACTTTTGAAAAGAAACAACCAGTAACGTGGATGTAAATGGACACAGTATTCAAAAGCACAGACTTGAGAGAGCAATGCCTCTATTGCGGCAAGAACCTCAATGACAGCCCCTGGACTTCAGAACATGACCTGAACCGCCATTACAAGAGTACTGTATGCGAATGCGGTAAAAAAGTGACATTGAGAGTTGACTTTTGGGGCTCAGGACATGACAAATGGAACCAATACTGGAAAAAGAACCTTGCAAAACAGGAGAAATGCAAAATCCGGACACTTGAAAATCTTGTTTGTTGTATAAAATGAAAGAAATAAACAAAATCCCGACAGAAGAACTCTTTGCACAGGGCCATCGTGCATGTGCAGGATGCGGGCCTGCAATTGCAATGCGGCATGCACTGAAAGCCGCTGGAAAGAACACGATAGTCATACAGGCGACAGGCTGCATGGAAGTAGTCTCAACCCCTTATCCCCAGACAGCATGGAAGATCCCCTGGATTCACGCAGCATTCGAGAATGCAGCCTCTGTTGCATCAGGAGTTGAACGTGCAGTCAAGCACCAGAAGAAAAAGACAAACATCCTTATCATCGGAGGCGATGGCGGGACCTTTGATATCGGATTCCAGGCACTATCAGGTGCAGCGGAACGAGGGCATGACTTCTGTTACATATGCTATGACAACGGCGCATACATGAACACAGGTATCCAGAGATCAGGAGCAACACCTCACTACGCCGCTACCACAACTACCCCTCACGGTCACAAGATCCACGGGAAACAGGAAAAGAAAAAGAACATGCCTCTTATAATGGCAGCGCACGGCGCATATGTTGCAACAGCAAACCTGGCATTCCCCCAGGATTTCATCCAGAAAGTAAAGAAAGGCCTTGAACATAAAGGGCCGGCATACATCCAGATCTATTCACCATGCCCCACCGGATGGAGACATCTCAGTGACATGACTATTGATATAGCAAAATCAGCTTACCAGGCAAGGGTAACACCCTTATATGAGATAGAAGACGGTTATCTTACCTTCACGAAAAAACCAAACAATGCAAAGCACATTGAAGACTATCTCAAGACAATGGGCCGATTCAAAGGCCTCAAACCAAAAGAGATAATGAACATCCAGCAGGATATAGATGAAGAATTCAAACGTCTTGAGAAACTTGAGGAATGCAAAGTTCAGATAATGTAGGTCCCTTCAACCTTTTCTCCTGCAAGAATCTTTCTTAATTTATCCAGGTTATTGATGAATACAACTGGACAACCGTTCTTTTCTGCTTCTTCAGCTGCAACAGGATCAAAAGGCACATTCAGTCCCGGAGACCATTTCTTATCGATCAGATTACGGTATTCTTTCCAGCTAAGGGTCTCAAACTTCTTCGCATCCGGATTTGTACGTGGATCACTGTCATACACATAATCAATATTTGAAAGGTTTATGCATTTCCCACCGAAAGATGCAGCCTGCACAGCCCTCATATCAGTAGAACAACCCGGTTCAATCCCCGCACCAACAGAAATCTGCGCATTCACAGGCTTAGTGAAATCAGTTATCCTTTCAGCGCCAAGCATCCCCCTGACAAGCTCAGCATTCAGTTGTGTTGCCCGTATCCCCACCCAGTCAAGATCCTCGGAACCCAGACCAAGAGATTTACCATATCCCTGGTAAGTGCGTGCAAGTTTTCCGCCTCCGCATATCACCACGAACTTCTCACCAGAAGAAAGGATTATATCCTGCAATTCATTAAGAAAAGAAACATCAACGCCCTCAGGAACAACAAGTGACCCTCCAAGCGATAATACATACATTTTATTCACTTAACAACTGTTCCATGATTGCTGCAAAGGCAGGCCTTGTAACAAATACCCCGAAACTTATACCAAGCATTGTTGTGATTGCAAAGCCTTTCAGGATTCCAGCGCCTGCGAAGACAAGCGGAATCATAGCGACAAAGGTCGTGAAGAATGCTGCCATTATGATAAAGAATGCATTCTTTATCTTTGTCTTCCAGTTCATGTGCTTCTTTTTGCCCCTGAGAACCTCATCTGTGATGACAATCTGGTCATCAACCCCTGTTCCCACTGCGATTATGATACCAGCAATCGCAGCAAGATCAAGATTCCATCCTATAAGTGAAGCCATCCCAAGTATAAGGACTACCTCGGAGACCATGGTTATTACCATTGGTGCAAATACCTGTATTTTCCTGTACCTGAGATATACCACAAAAGCAACAGCGAATATCGCAAGGAATCCCATCAGGAATGCGCTCTTGATGAACTCTTCTCCCAGTTGAGGTGATAAGCTTTCTGTCTTCTCTATGTTAAGCTCAACAGGTAAGCTTCCTGTGATAAGAACTGTCTGCATCTGCTTCATGTTATCAAGCGCAGTGAAAGCAGCCTGCTGTTCTGTTGTTCCAACACCGGAACCTGAGATCTGTATATCTGTCACAGCACTTCCCTTGAGGTCAGAGCCTATGTTTAATGAATCAACCTTTTGCCCGTCTAAGAAAAGGTCAAGAGTCTCGTTCAGGTACTGGTTTTCCCTGGCAAGCAGGTTGCCTTGTTCATCAGTTGTTATTGTCGTAAGATTGCTTGTGACAGCTGCCTGCCTTTCAGCAGCTTCCGGTTTCAGGGCAATACTGAACCTGAACCTGCACATGTGCTCCTGATCATCGATCTGCGTGCATGG
>JAWOGQ010000099.1:0-8921 GCA_046496745.1 Candidatus Woesearchaeota archaeon
CTTGCACTCATGTCTGCTATGGGTCTTGCTTACTGGGCAGGATACAATGCAGCTGAATTCGTGGAGCGTGTCTTGTCGCTTGCAGGATGGTTCGGTGCATTAGCCTTCTCCTTCCTTGTATTTGCCATAGGTTATTACAACATAAAGCAGCAGGAAGAACCTAAATGGGGCCCTATCCTTTTGCTCATGGGCATAGCATTCATGACCTATGGTACTTTGGTAGGTACTGATGCATTCTATGGAAAGACAATGCTCACTCTCGGCTCAGCCTTCATATTTGTTGGCATCATAGGAATCATTCTCAAGGCATTTGGCACTAGTGGTACTGGTATTCTCAAGGGCGCAAAAGATGCTGCAAAAGATGCGCCTAGCTGGTGGAATGATGTAAAGGATGGATGGAATAAGAACAAACCTTCTCCTGTTAGCGATTTCCAGGCAAAGATGCAACCAGGCGGAAACGTTAATCTTACCTGGACTGCAAGCCCGGAATCCGATGTTACCCACTACGAGCTAGTGCGCCAGAAGCGGGCAAGATGGTGGAATGTAGACAAGGAGTTTGGTAGGCTCACCGGAACTCAGGCAACAGACAATAATCTTGACCCTGCGGCTGAATACCGCTACATGATCAGGGCAATCAACCAGAACAACAACAAGAGCAAATGGTCCTATGCCTCCCTGGAGGTAAAAACGATCAGGGTCACAGGCAAGGCTGTATTCTCGGCAGAAAAAGAGTATCCATTGAATGGCTTGAATGTCAAACTGATAGGCAACGGCACCATCAGCGGCAAGATGCAAAACGACCAATTTACCCTTTCCAATGTTCCAACCCATCATTCCTTCACCCTAGAGATATCCGATCCTGAGGGTGTCTATCAGACCAAAAGGATACAAAACCTCACTTTTCCAGAATCACCTGAGGTACACGATCTAGGTTCACTCAATATGCACACTAATGATAAGAAAGGCAAGATCGATGTAGCAGTAAAGTTTAAGCCTATGAATCAACCTTTCACCAAGCCCCTCAACTTCATCATTGCAGGAACTAATGGATCCGAAGAGGCAAAAGATATTAAAGCCACAAATGGCATTTACAAGGTATCTGTCCCCCTTGGTCACGTGCTTGTAATCAAAGCCCAGGATGTGGATGGCTGTTTCGAAGGTAAAAGTCAAAGAGTGCTTGTCCGCGGCCATAAGTCAGTGCCACTTGAGATCAGCCCTAAAGGTAATTTTCCGCTGAAATTCGTATGCTATGATGGTGAAAGTCAATTAGATGATTTCAATGTATCCATAAAAAATCTGCTCACCCAGACAACACCAACTAAAAAGGCAGAGAATAGCGAAGCTAAGTTTGACATACCTGCAGGCTATTACGAGTTCAAGGTAGAAAAAGAAGGCTACTTACCATTTGAAAGTGCCAGTAATGCACAACAAATTGCAGGAAGAACCGTCTCAGTTCCATACTCCCATAATCAGGATGCAACAATAAAAATAAAACTCACCCCAGACGCCCCCACACCGAGCGGGATTACATTAAGTGAAAAATCAAAAAACCCAACTGCAACCATAACCTACAATGACTGAAACTAAAATTGACGAAAGGATTTTGAAAGAGGCCCTTAAGTATAGTGATAGATACATAAATGTGCCTAATAAATACATTGAGGTTTTGAAAGAATATGGTTTTGACCATCCAAATAATGAAACTAAATTTAAAGAAGAAATAAATGAATATCTTACTCAAAATCTTAATAATTATTTAAGAGAATTTTATGCTTTAATTTCAAGAAAAATAGATATTCTAACAAATTTGAATGATAACGATTTAAGAAATAACTTAAAATCCCTTGCTAGATCTATAAGGTTTAACCCTATGCTTATTGATGATGATATGATATTCAATAGACTTAAAAAGGCTGTTGAAAATTCTCAAAAATCAGATAAAGCTACTCAAACTCAAGACAATTCTCAGAACCAAACTGAGCACAGTGCACAACCTGAAGCTACTCCAGAACCTGAAGCCCACTCAATCGAGCTCGAAAGAATCCACCAAGAAGATCAAGCCCTCGCAAAAAGACGAAAAGATAACTTAGAAGAAGCCGAAAGAAAAACATTCACCGAACCAATAGAAGAAGAGAAAGAAGAAAATATTGTCTATGGCGGCAAGTCCTTCATGGATGTTGCAACCCCTGAGCAAAAGCAAAACTGCAGAACCCTTGTCTTCTTGATTGAAAGCCATGAACAATTTGATGGGTTTAAGGATTCAATTAAACCACTAGACCAACTAAATCGGTATATCATAGGAGAATCAAACGGGATTCAGAAGAGAATACAGCTCGATACCACCAAACTTAAGATGTGGTGGGGGCGCAGAACAGGATCAGCTCCACTAGTATTTGTAGCAGCCTGTGCATCACCAAACATGCAGTGGACGAATCAACTGCGGTGGATACAACATCCTACTCAACGAAAGCTGGATGACTTCTTTGAAGTCCCGAAAGTATCAGTCGATGCTTTTCAGTATTATGCAAAAGGTGAGAATATACAGATTGTATTCCATACTGATGAAACTCTCTCCAGTTGTTTTGTTAAGATTTTTTCTCAGGGTAAACTGAAAGAAACAAAACCTGCACAAATTTCTAATAAAGAAATATTGTTTAAAATTGAAAACCTGGAACCGAGAGAATATACTCTCTTCTTCAATCTGAGGGATAATCAGAAAAATCTGATCCCAACTGAAAGCAAAAGGATTGAGATTATCCAGCCATCTATTGTAATAGAGAACCAGAATACTCCCTATATAGGACAGGATATCAAAGTTAATTTACAGATGTCTAATGAAACAATTGAATGGCTAAAAGAACGTACAGATAAAATCAGGATAGACTTCTCATCAGACACCTTACTTAAGCAAGAGGATATTAAACCTGATAATATACAGGTATCAATACCCTCTGATGAATTCACATCAGGTGGACAAAAAAATATTAATCTCAACTTGTACGATCCTAATGGAAAAGAAACCCTTTTCTCTGAGTCATTTAGCGTAAATCTCCAGAAACCATGGTTCAGGATAGAGAAAGTCAATGGTAAAGACCT
Source organism: Candidatus Woesearchaeota archaeon (assembly GCA_046496745.1). Classification (GTDB taxonomy): domain Archaea; phylum Nanobdellota; class Nanobdellia; order Woesearchaeales; family JACJVW01; genus JBNJGT01. The sequence goes on from JAWOGQ010000099.1 coordinate 3,097, forward strand.
AGATGTATCCAAAATCGAAAGAGCAAGTGATGGTAAATATGATTTTGAGATTCAATTTCCTGTAGACCTTTCGGAATATAAGTTTTTTATAATCTATGGAACTTCCTCCAATCCAATAAAAAAACAATTAACGGAAAAGCATGGTAAGTGGCATGTAGAGATTCCTTCAAATATTCGAAATTTCCTATTTCTTTTGGTAATTAATAATCGTCAGAGAGATCAGAAAGCATTCCATATCGTAGAACCCCCTGAACAACCTGATGAACCAACCCCTGAACCAGAAACTCCTCCTGAACCTAATCCTGCATCTGACACAGCAAGGTTACCTGTTGCAACAAATCCAGGGGAAGACACTCCTGAAGTGATGCAAGAGATTCAACCGGAGCTGTTAATCACGTATCCTGATCCAACGCCTCACCTAGAACCACATAAGATAATATTCTATGAAGGAACAACCGATCCAAACAACCAAAAAGCACTGACATATGAAGGAAGGGAGAACCTACAAGGAAATCAGTTGCAGATACTGAATCGGACAGGTATAGTCTCCCAACCACGCATAGATAAGATATACCTAATTGTGGACCAGACAGGGCATGGTATGGCAATCGGTCCTAAATCACGGATGGATGCCTGCACTAAGCCGGGATACTTTGTATGCAATGTGAATGACATAATTATCATGATAGAGTCTGACGGGCGCGTAAGCTATAAGCTCGAGGGTCATAGTACTGCCCGTTATTTAGGAAATGATATCAATTTTGATGTAGACAGTAGAAACGGACTATATATCAAGATTGGAACTCTTGATAGAGTGATTCCATTTTTCCAGAAAAAACTACGATTGATTGAAGACACCATGAAAGAGACTTATCCGATTATTCAGCAGCAAAAGGAGGCCATTCAGCTTGAAGACAATATTGACGAATTGTTGGTGCAGGAAATTGAGGAGCAAAAGTCATTGGGTCAGTTCCTTACCTGGTTGCAGAACCAATTAAGAAACACAGCGCAATCTCAGGGCATATTCTATAAGCAGAAGGTCATTGACCAAATCAAGGATTCTCTTGAAAAATTCATGAAAGAGAAGGAAGGGAACATGAGAAAACTTTTCAAGGAAATAGAAAAACTGGAACAGCAATACATAAAGGTAAGCGAAAAAGAACTCAAAACACTTTCAAATAAACATATGGAGGAACTTTTGAATACAACAGGAAATGAAAAAGCAACCACCGAATGGAATACCATATCAATCAAAGATCATCATAAGCAGCTGATTAAAGAATGCAATGAGATCATAAAAAACATAAAAGAACAATATAAGGAACTTAAGGAAGAGGAATTCAGATTACTTGATGATCTGGCAAGCTTATACAATCACTTTGTCAAAAAAGAGGAACTTGAAAAAAAGATTACAAAACTTGGTGAAGAAGTTGCAAATCTTATTAAGCTTGACTGGAGTATCATGCGGACTATGGGTACAATCGAGCAAAAGGAGATGCAGCGCGTATCAAAGCTTGAAGAGCTTACCAGAGCATTGCCAGCCTTGCACAAGGCTTTTATACAAAGCAATCATACCAGAGCAAAAGATTACATTCAAAAAGAGGTCCAATTTTGAGGTGAAAAAATGTTTGAACTAATGAAAGCACGATTGTCGACAATACTATTAACAAACAGACGTAAGGCAAGAAGGGAAAGGAGAGCAATTAAGGACCAGGAAAAGGAAATTAAGAAGCTTGAAGAAGAAAAAAAACAGCTTGAACAGGATATTGAAACTGGAGATGTGGAAGCAGTCAAAAAAGATTTTGAGAATTTTTTGGAGGAATACAAAAAGGCGATAGAGGATAGTTTCCAGATTGAGAGCACAAATCTGTTATTTGCAACAAGCGAAGGAGAAGAGATAAAGGAGCAGGAAGAGAACATGGAAAAAATCAAAAGAGTAATCCTCAAGCTGCCTGATGATATATATCCCATTAAGTATAAGGGAAAATCAATAAAAAATAAGGAAGAGCTCCAAAAGGAATTAGGAAGCAAGTTCCAATCCTGCGTGAAGAAGCTAAAAGAAATTCATGACGCTGAGAAGCAAACCATAGGCACCATCACAAAACAGATACTGGATCAGAGTAGGGACATGCAGCATTTACGTGATGAGATATACAGCAATCTTGCACAGTATAATACTGAACAAGCTACACAATGGTTACGTAGGAATATTAAAGGTCTACTAAAGGATATGGATAGAGTTCTCAAGGAAGAAAAATCAATTGAAAAGATGCATCTAGTTGATGGAAAGTCAGTAAAGAAGCTTCTGGAAGAGATGGATGCCCTAGAAAAGGAAGAATCACAAGAACAAAAGGACTTATATCGGGCTTTCCAGATGGAATCACTCATAAACCTATGGGGCATCTATGAGTACTTTGAACTGATAAATAAGTATGGGCACGAGTATGTAGAGAAAACATTGTTACCCAAATTGAAACAGGAGGGCTACCCTGAAACAGACCCGCTTTTAAATGAACTTCGTAGAGTAACAGATGAACTCAAGAAAGAAGGAACAGAGATTCGAAACATAGCATTGCAGGCGCAACAGAGGACATGAAGCAATACATCCAGACAACAGCAGTCAGTGTTATTTTTATTTTTGCATCTTTTCTTATAGCTCCTATTCTATCACCTTACATTAAGAGCCTTGGCTATTCTCCTTTCCAGATAAGCCTCATATTTGCTTTGTTTCCACTGGCAGTGATATTCATAACACCTCTCATAGGTATAATCTCTGACCATGTTGGACGTAGATCTATCATACGCTTTGGTATGGTTATCCAGATGTGTTCTTTCATGCTTTACGTATATGGCACCCAGCATATCTTTCTTCTCATGATCGCCCGTATCCTCAATGCAGTAGCTCTCACAACAGTCACTCTTATTGGAGTATCAAAGATACATGATCTACTTGATAACAATACTCGGGGTAAATATTCTGGCATTTTCCTGAGCTTCCAGAGAGTTGGGACAATAGTTGCCCCCTTGATAGGTGGTATCCTTGCTGAAGTATTTGCACCAGAACTACCCTTTCTTATCGCAATAATTATGATAGCAACCCTCCTTTTGTTCTTGTTTCCCCATGCAAGGAATAAGAAGCTTGAATTCTCAAAATATCATCTCAATTCACTCTCCGAGATAAAGTATTTTCTCAGGACAAAAAGGCTCCCTGGGATGGCTGCAATAGGCAGTGTGATGGCTGCAAACCATACATTATTCATTGCATTCTTCCCTATCTTTGTCACAGAGAACTTTTCCATGGGGTATGAGGCGGTTGGTTATGGCTGTTTTGCCTACTATCTTGGTCACGTCTTCCAGTTCTATTTTGGAGCTATTGCAGACAGGATCGGCCGTAAGAAAGTCCTTCTTACAGGCACGTCAATTGTAGGCCTGAGCTGGTTCTTTGTACCTTTTATCAATACCCTTCCTGTCCTGTTACTGGTGCTTGGTGTAGGCGGCATGGGTCTTGGTATGTGGAATGTTGGTGCCCAGAGCATATTATCTGACATAGGAGAAAAGAAAAAACGGGAAGGACGTATCATGACTACATATGCTGCTTTCTCAAAGATGGGATCTTTCACAGGCTTTATTGTATGGGGCCTAATCACAAACTTTTTAGAGTTGAAGTATTTGTTCATTCTAGGAAGCTGCCTTGTCCTTACAGGTAGTTTCATGATCAGACGGTGGATCTAGATGGATATAATCCCAACCCAGCAAGTGATAGAGCATTGCCTCTTCTCAGGTCTTGAATACAATAAGATCTATATCCATGAAGCAGTTTTCAGGAAGCTTAGTGATAAAGGGCTGAAAGCCCTACAAGGCCTTGATATAATATTTATTGGTGATCCCAGGGAAGAAGACCTTGTCAAAGCAGCATACAATGAGTCTGCAACAATCGTGATGACAGATGCAGAATCAACCCTTCAGGCCAAGGCAAGAGGCGTGCCCATAATCCAGCTACCACTGAAGGCTATTGATCTCAACCGGTATTTCGGCAAGGAAACACTCAGCATACACCTTCGTGAAGGCGAATATCCTTACGCAAAAGAAGGTCTTCCAGGAAGATGGGTCTTCCGTCGTATCGAGGATGAGAAGATAACCCGTGAAATGATGTTTGCTCTTATCCCAAAGGATTCAACAGTTGAGAAATCCTCATCCAATGCCAGGATCATGTACCATGAAAATTACAGGTTAATCCTCACTACACCTCCTCTTTCCAGTTCATGGGAACTTACAGTTGTAAGGCTCACCCATTCATGTTCCCTTGAAGAATTTAATCCATCCCAAAAGCTCCATGACAGGATCAATAAGCAGGCAGAGGGAATCCTTATTGCAGGCGCCCCTGGAATGGGAAAGACAACATTTGCTCATGGCCTTTTATACCATTACATGGACATGGGAAAAGTGATCAAGACTGTTGAATCCCCCAGGGATATCAAGCTTCCTGTGACCCAGTATGCACTCAGGCGCACATCACACGATGAGCTTCGCGATCTCCTGCTTCTTTCCCGCCCGGATTACACCTTTTTTGACGAGATGCGCAATGCCTCTGACTTCCAGTTCTATGCAGATCTTCGGCTCTCAGGTATAGGGCTAGTTGGGGTCCTGCATGCAAAAAGGTCCATAGATGCAATACATCGCTTCATCCGCCGTCTTGACCTGGGGCTAATCCCTCAGATAGTTGATACTATTATATTCATAGAGAATGGTTCCATACACTCTGTTCTTTCTGTCCAGATGGAAGTGAAGGTTCCAGTGGGCATGAGTGAGAAGGACCTTGCCCGTCCGGTGATTGTTGTAAGGGACTTTGAGACCGGAAGTGACCTTTATGAGATATATAGCTATGGGGATGAGACAGTTGTGATCCCTGTCAAGAGTGAAAGTGCACAAGTCCCCTTGCTTGAGAATGAGATCAGAAGATATACTGATGACTATGACATTGAGTTTCTTAACAATCGCCTTGTTGCCTATGTCCCAAGAAAAGTAAGATTCTCTATTGTAGGAAAGAACGGAGAGAATATAACCCTGCTTGAAGAGAAGGTAGGATATCCGATAGACATCAAGGAAAAGGTGGACCAGGTAATAACTCCCAGGGAAAGGGTAGCTTATTCAGTATCAGTCACAAGCAATTCAATACTCTTTGATGTCCAGCAGACAGGCCCTATTGATTTTTATATTGACGATGAATTCATACTGACAGCGCATGCAAGCAAGAAAGGCCAGATAAATATAAAAAAGGACAATATCCATGGTGACAGCATCATTAGAGCTATCAAGTCAGGGAAAAAGCTTGCATTATACAAGAGGTAAAAATGATTGACACAAAAGAATTTGAACAGATGAGATCCGAACTTGAAAAAGCTGACGAGGATCGTGAAGAGGCCATAAGGACAAGCCGTGACATAATAAAGATGTCAAAACAGGCAATCTATGCAATCCATAGGGGAGAACTCCCTGAAGATATGATAGAGAAGATGCGGCAAAAACTTGATGGGCTTGATGAGATACCTATGGCACGTACTGCAAGGCAGGAATATGTTGAAGCCTACGCTTATCTGCATTTCATAAAGGAAAAAGAACTAATCACCAAGGAAGAGACAGGTGTTGATACAGAATCCTATCTCCTCGGACTGTGTGACCTCACAGGAGAACTCATGCGAAAGGCAGTCAACGAGGTAATAAACAAGAATCCTGATATGGTATACAAGATAAAAGATCTCATAACAGAGCTTTATTCAGAGATCCTCAAGTTTGATCTAAGGAACTCAGAACTTCGCAAGAAATCT
>JAWOGQ010000003.1:0-4405 GCA_046496745.1 Candidatus Woesearchaeota archaeon
ATTTTTTCGAAAAACTCTAAAAAATAGTAAAAAATTAATTTGGAGAGATCCTATACCTGTTCTTGAAGTAAGGATCCATCTCTCCGTTTATTGCACCCTGTGAATAATCCAGCGCCCTCTGCTTGTCTGAGGCAAGGAGTCTCAATTGGTTCTCCTCTATCTCATGCCCTGTCATGTAGTTCTCATTAACATACTTGAGCAGTTCAAAAGCGCTCTCCGGATCATCAAGCTCACGCTGCACATCTTTTAATGCAGTCTGCTTTGCAATGCCTACCTCCTGGTGTTTCAGGTAATTCTCGATTATATCGATCGCTGTCCCTACTTCTCCGCTCTCATTAAGTCTCTCATAGGCCTCATTGGTTGCTTTTTCAAGCACCTGCATTGGAACGCCAGTATAGCTTGCAGTTAAGCTTTTCAGGTAATGACGCCTGTCTTCAGTGCTTTGCTCGTCGAGAGCCGGCTTTATCTCCTCGTACATATCCGGTTCGAATGTCTTCAGTACCTCTTCAAGATAACTGTCAACAATCGAATGCGATTCCTCTGCATCGTTTATCCCTATAAGGAATGAATCAAGTGTTTCTGCAAAATTTCCATACACGTTATTAAGCAGCTTCTTGACTCCTCCTTCCGGCTCATCACCGAACTGTTGGTTGTACAGTTTTGCACTGTATCTTTTATCCATCTGGTTTGCTAATGTTTCATAATCTGGCATGATTCTCACCTCTTATATTTGGATGAACTCTTTGTCTCATATTGCTGTCTCGGACTCTTTTGATAGTCTCCTTTTATCAGGGCATCAAAAGGGTTTGCATACATCTGCTCTGGGCTTGTTGATGACTCCTTACCTAATGGTGTCCCAGTTGGACCAGAGGTCTCCCCCATTGGGCCAGAGGCCATTCCACCCGAACCATATAGTGCAGGTCCCATGCTTTTTAGGTATAACCTCAACAGATCCTCTATCTCGTTTTGTGAAAGCATTTTTTATCACCAAATTTATCCTTCTAGGACCAACTAAGGTTTTGTGCCTAATAAATATCTAGAAACTGTATTAATTGTAATTAGGACATTTTTGTCCAAAATATTCCGGAAGGCTGGTATCAAATGTAGTCCTTACCTTCTTTGTAAGATAACTGGGGCTGTACCCTGTTACATCAGTAAGCCTGTTACAGAAATCATTATAATCCCTGCTTCTCTTGACAGTATCCTGCAGTGCCAATTGAAGATAGAAAGATTCGAACTCCTTTTGTGCTTCTTTATAGCTCATATCACTTTTTCCAAGTTCGATAGCCTTTGCATACAATTGCTCTTCCGGCGCATGCATTGCAAACATCTGGTAAGTGAGCTCCTTGCCTGCTTCTTTTAGGAGATCATTCTGGATTGCTTCCCTTTTTGGACCTATCTCTTCAGGTGTGATTTCCCTGTTGAACAGGAGTGTGTCAAGTTCCCTGTACCTTGGATTTGACTGCAACGAATCAAATACAGTGTCCTTTGCCTCTTTCATAGCCTGGCTCATGTATTGATTGTATGTGTCCTCTACCCTGCTAATCGTTTGATATTCAGGGAAATTTGTCATGTCATTGAACCTGTCAGTAATATCAAGATTCTGGAAATGGTTTTTCAGGAAAGGAGATTCTTCGTTAGCGATACGCCTCAGGTGCCTGAGTGACATGTCCAGAGACTGGGCAGTTCCTGTGATGACCCCGTCAGAAGATTCAGGATAGAGCTCATTGCTTCTGACATACGGGAGTGTGGATCTGAATATCTCCATCGATGTATCCTTGTCAGGAAGATCTGTAGTCTCCTGAGTAGGCTGATATCCAGAGATTTGCTCCTCTAAAAAAGAGCCTTCAACATGCTCATTTATCCACTCATCAAGATTGTCCATATTATGCAGAAAGTAAACGTGATTTATAAATCTTACCTATCGTAACTTCAACGGGACAACATCTCTGACAATCTGATAAGCTCTTCCATGTTATCGACCTTGCCCATCTTCTCCCTTATCCTCGATGCACCAGAGAAACCCTTTGTGAAGAACTGTCCCTGCATCCTGAGGTAGGCTATCTTGTCGATCCCGTACATTTCACAATATTCCAGATATTTTCTGAACAATTGCCTGCGTTCCCCTGCAAATATTCCTGGGTTCCCTATCGCAGCCCTTCCTATCATGACATAATCACAGCCGGTTCTCTTTCGCATCTCCTCTGCATCTTCTAATGACCTGCAATCCCCGTTTCCGATGACAGGTATCGAAACTGCCTTCTTTACTGCAGCTATCACCTCCCAGTCCGCTGTTCCCCTGTAAGCCTGGACAACTGTCCTTGGGTGGATCGTGATTGCTGCTGCCTTGCTGTCTTCTATGATCTTTGCTATCCGTATTGTCTCAGGCAGATCACACCTGTCATATCCGCTGCGTATCTTCACAGTTACAGGCCTTTTGAGGTTATTCGCAAGATATGAAGTGATCTCTCCTATCTTTGATGGTCTCTTCAGTAGCGCAGCGCCTGCTCCCTGTTTGATTACATTCTTGTCAGGGCATCCCATATTGATGTCTATGATTGGCGCATCACTCATCCTTGCCGCTTCAAGCAGTGTTTCTGGTTTGGTCCCGAAAAGCTGCAGCGCGCATGGCATCTCTTCCTTGCACGTCTGCATCAGTTTTAGGGTTGCCTTGTTCCTACGGACAGCAGCGTTGCCATTGACCATTCCCGTAAATACAAGCCCTGCTCCGCATTCCCTGCACAAACGCCTGAAAGCAATATCATTGATTCCTGCAAGCGGTGCCAGAAAGTAGGGGCTGTCAAATTCCATAAGATTTTGAGATTAATACCTGATAATAAAGCTATTGCTTACAAAACATTAAAATTTATATAGTATTATATATTTTATTATTTTAGGGCAATGCCCTAAGGGGGGGTAGCCACAGGCTTCGGCCTGTGCTACTGATATATTGGAGGTAAAAAAAATGAAAAAGCTATTTGGAATACCGTTCGCTGCCTTTATGGTTGCGGTTTTGTTTATTGGCGGAGCAACTGCTGCGCTTGTTGGACATTTGAGTAATGAAGTAGAAGCAAATGTGGAAGTTAAGAGCCCTATTGAACTGAAAGTTGCACCAGAAACAGGTGGTAACTGGGGTGATTCAGTAGATCTAGATTCTGTATATGGTGGTGAAACTGCAACTTATCGTATACAGGAGAATATCCTTGCAGATACCGATGGGATAGACTCAAAAATTGTTATCGAAATATTTGCGGACACAGGTATAGAAAGTTGTGACGAGATTGAAGACATTCAGGTTAAGAGTGATGGTACTGTTATAGCCACACTTGGCAGTAGTCTTACCTGTTCGGAAAAATGGGCTGGCGATGAAAAATATCTCGAAACAGTAATGGATTCTACCGGCATGACAAAAGGGACAAGGGTCTATGATGTGGAGACAACATTTGCAGCAAACGCTTTAGGCAATTATAGCGCAACTGTTCAACACATGGTTGAATAGGCTTTTTTATTTTTTTATTATGAAACCTGCAATCATACTAATCTTTCTCATTCCTTTAGTCTCAGCCATGTATGCTGGTTCATCCTACGAGGTCTATCATTTTGATCAATGCGATTCTCTTACAGTGAATGTTACCGCAGATTTACCAATAGATAAAGGTGAGTATTGGTTTATTGATTGTGAAGAGACAGAAGACAATCTCTGGTCCTGCGATTGCACTGATGATTATGATCTGACAATCAATACAAAGCCCTCTACATTAAATACCTATCATGTCTTGATGGAATATACAACTCAGAAAAAAGTGCAAAGGGCTAGAGTCGCTGCCCGTCGTGGTGATTACGTCTGTGAGATTGATTGCAAAGATTGGGGTCCTTGTATAGGAGGCACTCAATACCGCTCTTGTTCAGATGATTGTCCCTCATCACTTGCGCCTTCAGAATCAAGGCCTTGCCGGACAAATCAAACAGATCAACAAAATCAATCAGATCAACCAGATGAATCTGGTCAATCCGGTGGACCAGAAAATGCTCCTCAAAAAGACCCAAATGAGAAAGGCAGAGACGGAAACAATGCTGTCTCCAATTCAGCTTCTGAAGATGATCCTCCAGGAATCACTGCTGCAGCAGTCGGCCCTTCTGATGGTGTTTCTCTAGGCTGGAAGCTAGCTGGTCTCTCCCTTATCATGCTCTTAGCCCTTGCCTTCTACATCCGCAAAAGATAGATTTAAATACTACTAATGAGTCATTACAAATACATGAACAAAGACAATGCTGCTGAGTTCCTCCTTGACCTAGCTTTTGATCTGGGAGATAATGCCGGTTTCCTGCTTGACTATATCTATAACACCCGTCCTAAGGGTTTTTCAAGGATTGTCAGTAACAGCGCTTATGGTGTTGGCATTGT
>JAWOGQ010000102.1:0-5894 GCA_046496745.1 Candidatus Woesearchaeota archaeon
CCTTTTCAGATTCATCAAAAAAACCTAGTAAGTACTCATAGATTCTCATATAAAAAAATGAGTAATATGCCTATTTAAATCTTCCCCTTACTTTTTTATATAAGGAATTCAGCAACCTTTTTATAGCAATTCAGCCACCCCTGAATCATGATTCTCGGGGTATGGGATGGCCATGACTCAGGAGCAGCCATCATAAAAAACAACAAGATTCTCGCCGCAGAGAATGAAGAAAGATACACCAGGCGCAAGCTTGAGGTCCATTTCCCCCATAACGCAATAAAAGCATGCCTCAAGAAAATAAAGAAACAACCAAAAGATATCAGGCATGTAGCATATTCTACCACTGATTTTTCCCTCACTCTCACAAGACTATTTCCAAAGATAAAAGAATCCTACTATCACGTGAGGCGCAAAAAAAGAAAAGCTCGATTCCCAGATCTCAACCGGAACATACTGAATACCACAGGAAGACTCACCCCAAGCAGACTAACAGGATACTTGTCTGAGAAAGCAATCAGGGAAGAGCTAAGGCTTTTCCCATCTTATACCCTGCATCGGATTGACCACCACAAAGCCCATGCAGCATCAGCTTATTATACCTCAGGGATGGAACATGCCCTCGTATTCACCCTTGATGGGCTGGGAGACGGACTAAGCGGAACTGTCAGCATTGGAAAAGGAAAAGAACTCAAAAGGCTGCAAAGATTCAAGACAAAGGATTCATTAGGACTATTCTATCAGGAAGTGACCAGTCTTCTCGGGATGCGAATCCTTGAAGATGAAGGGAAAGTAATGGCACTGGCAGATCACTGCCAGATCAAAGAAAATCCTATGAGATCCTTATTCAGGGTGGATAATGGAAACATAAAAAGCACCATGCCTCTGGCACAGCGCTATAGGTTTCTAAAAAAACTAAGAGAAAAGACAACACCAGAACAATTTGCCCGTATGGCCCAAGAGACCCTGGAACATGCAAGCTACAAGTTGATCCACTACTACACTGACCAATTAGGAATTAAAGATGTATGTTTTGCAGGAGGCATATTCGCAAACATCAAGCATAATCAAGTGATATCTGATGGATTGAACTGGTATATCTTTCCTCACATGGGAGACGGAGGTCTTGCTGTAGGTGCAGCTCTTGCAGTATCCCCTATCAGACCAAAGATTACAGTAATACCCGCAGGTGAATCATTCACAACAAAGGAAATTGCCAAATCCATCTCAACCAGAAACCTTAAACATACCCGTACAAAGGATCCTGCAAAAAAAGCAGCAGAACTCATAAGCAAAGGAGAGATTGTATTCTGGTTTCAGGGAGGCATGGAATATGGTCCACGTGCTCTTGGAAAAAGGAGTATTCTTGCAGACCCTCAAAATATCAAAGTAAAAGATACGCTTAATCTGGAAATAAAAAAACGTGAATGGTATCAGCCATTTTGTCCATCCATTCTTGAAAGTGAAGCAAAAAGGCTTTTCAAAGACTATAGATGCAGTGACCCTTATATGACCATGGGATATGAACTGAAAAGTAAAACCCTGCAAGCTGTTGTGGACAATAGCAACTGCTGCCGCCCTCAGATCGTAAAAGATAGCCAAAACGGTCCTTACCCAAAACTCCTACGCGAGCTAAAAAAAAGAACAGGAATCGGAGCTGTTCTTAATACAAGTTTCAACATCCACGGAGAACCTCTGGTAAGGACCCCTGAAGATGCTCTTGATGTCTACGAAAGAACTCCCTGCGGCACATTGATAATGGAGGATTTCATAATCACACGATGCTAGACATATCTATAAGCATAGCAGTATTTCTATACACGCTCCTACCTGGCTTCCTCTTTTCTACTGGAAAAGGACCAGCCAGAATAGCTCAAAGCATTGGCATAGGAGTATTTTTAGTATCTTACACCTCTTTTTTTATTGCATTTGTTTTTGACACATATATATCCCTCCCTTTGATTCTTGCAATCAGTACGATACTTAGCCTTATAGCATTACGATATAGAGCACAACCCTGGCAGAAGTTCACAAAAAAACAAATGTGGTTCCTGATTCTCTGCCTTGCAGTATTCCTGTTTCATTTCGCAATCTTTGAAGGCCCAGCTGAAGATTACTGGAGTACCTACATCACCGCAGGAAGCATGCACATGGCAAACGACCAGGTTGACTTTGTTGACATAAATCAAGAGCCCATCAATAATCATACCCCATCTGGATCTCTTAAAAAGAATCTTTTAGGACAAGGAATTGCAACCAAGGACCAACGTATCGGTGCGCCGATAATATATTCCATCCCATACATAATCTTCGGACTTGCAGGTCTTCGCATTCTGCATGCCCTACTGATTGTCATCACATTTATGCTCATCTATGAGATGCTCCGTAATCAAGGCAAAGTAAAAGCCTTGATAATATCTTTAGTCATTGCCTTCAACCCCCTTCTCATCTATTTCAACCGGCCGAATGCAAACATTGTTGGGCTGGCAGCATTGACTCTCTCGATTTATCTCATTATGAGAAGAGAGATGCTTTTGGCAGGGATGATGTTTGGTGTACTTGGAGGTATACGAAACATTGCAATCCTTTTTGCTCCAGCCATATTAGCATCAAGGAGAAAGCTGGTCCCTTTCATCATAGGAGCCATACTATTAATAATTCCAATCCTTCTCTGGAAACAGGCAGCGTTTGGAAGCATGCTCGCTCATCCCACACAGTTTGAAGCGCTTGATGGATTCAGGCCTGAATTTCAGCATAGCATGCTTGGCTATGAATTCAGTTTCAATGGCCTGTTCAATTACCCTCTCCACGAGAAGATAATCAGGACACCTCACTTTCCTTTTCCAAATTTTCTCAGTATGCCTTTGCTTCTTATACAATCCTTTGGCATAATCCTGATAGCATCAATGCTTGTAGGTATGTACTATGTCCAAAAAAAGAGATTCTTCTATCTCCTCTTCATACCATTCCTTGTATTTCTTGCCCTTCAGGAAAACTGGGAGGAACTTAAATCAAGCTTTATCATACTCCTCTTTCCGACGATTGCCATATTTATGGCCTCGGGATTGAGTCTAAGAAAAATCCCAGCCATTCTTACGATCACTATCCTCCTGACAGGTGGTTTGTTTGCTCTGGAGACTGTCCATTTTGAAAAGGATGAGAGATGGTATCAAAGATTCCCGCACAGTCTTACTGAAGAGATATCCCCTAAACTCGAGATGGACATGCGTCTGGGTTGGCAATTCTTCTATACCCCTGAGACACAGGAAGAATATGAGCAGATGCGGGAAAAATACTTGAGAAAGAGCCTCTTTCCAACACTTTACAACCAGCCGAAAATAAATTACGAAAACAATTACAAAGTATACAACCTCACCACCCTTGAAATATGGGACTACATATATTAAAATGATTATCTATTCCAATTTCAATCATCAAAGAGAAGTAGAATACCTCAGTCTTATCTCAAGGATCCCTCCTCTTGATCTTCTATATTGCCGGGAGATGACAAGACCAATAATAGAGAGTCATCTCATTGATGCAAATAATCTGGATCTTTCCATAAAAGGACACATCGACGCCATCAATTCCAGAAGACCGACTTACGTTGTATTCTCCTGTGATGTTTTTTCCGTACAGACTGCTAAACAGGTCATCAAAGGCCTGCAGGATATCAGGATAATTATGGTTGGTATGTTTCCGACAACAAATCCGGATTACTGCTTCAAAGAACTGGGTGCGGACCTCGTAATAAGAGGAGAGCCAGAAGAAGGGATGGAATTGATAGCAAAGAAAGGGTTAGGAGCAAGAGGAAAAGGGATATGCCAAAAAGAACATACAATAAGACCCCATCACATGAAAGACCTTGATACACTTCCAATACCAGCAAGAGATGAGCAATACAGATATAAGAATCCTTTCTCGGAAAATATTACAGTCATGAAAGTACATAGAGGGTGTCCATACCAGTGTTCCTTTTGTGATGCCCATAACATGTTTGGAAAGCGACTCAGAAGCAGAAGCACACAACACATAATCAAAGAGATAGAATACTGCATCTCCCAGGGGATAAGATTCATAGCATTTCTCGATCATACCTTCACTGATAGTAAAAAGACAGAAGAATTATGTAAGGAGATAATAAGAAGAGACCTCCGATTTAACTGGATTGCCATGTCCAGGACAGATCGCGTCAACAAAAGATTGCTAAGGATCATGAAAAAAGCTGGATGCGTAATGCTTGGATACGGCATCGAGACCTATGAAAAAGAAAGCCTTGCAAAAACCAAGCAATTAAAGATAAAGACCATTAAAAAAGCCCTGAAACAAACGAGAGAAGCGGGTATACTTACCATGGGATACGCCATCATCGGATTCCCTGATGACACGAGAAGAACTATAGAGAGAAGAGGAGAGGATATAATGCACCTTGACCTTGATTTCCTGCAGATAACCTTTGCAACACCACTGCCAGGGACAAGATTATGTTCACAGTACAATATACCTGATGATTTCAGCGATTACCGATTCCTTAAAGTGCCCCTAATCAACAACCACATGACAAGAGATGAACTCCTCGGACTTCGGGATCAAATATACAAAATATTCTATCTGAATCCCCTGAGAGGAATCGCACGAGTAAACAGATTGATAAAGACTAAAGGTGTTTCAAAGAAACAACTCACTAAGACCACACTCAGGCTCACCGCAAGACTTTTCGCAGGAAATTCAGGTAAAACCTGAGTATTTTACGATACTCAGTACTGAAAAAAGCGATAAGAAAAACAAGAGATACAAAGAAGAGATGCAATAGCACAAAAATAATTTTCCTAATCAATCTTAATCATCTCCTTTATCAATGGAATTTTCTTATCAAAGAAATCTGCCACATCCTTCTGATCATGATGTGGCTTTTTGCCGCATAATATATATGGTGAATAATAGAGTTCTCCAGGGATGCACTTTGGCTGTATCCCCATATTTCTACCGAATAAAGGAATACCAGTACTTATCCCTTTTCTTTTAAGAAAAGCAATTTTCTTTTCTCGTGGAACCGAATATGAAGAAGCCATAAATTCAATAGAATAGAGATTGTATAATTCACGTATCATATCTTTTGCGAATTGGCTCTGTTCCACCATCTCTGAAGTATCTGCTGAAGAACCGTCATGCACTGTTTTTATCCCTTTCTCCTTACAAAACAAGATCATTCTGGTATGCATGGCAAGCTTGCACGAAAGGCACCAGACAAAACCACCGTAATGCATATCCTCATCCAATGTATCAAGGAGGATTTTCTTAAAGATAGGCTTCACCGAAAGGACCTCATAAGTAAGATTTGAGGATTTAAGCTCACGGAATCTGTCATATGAACGGTTTATAAAAAACTGACCATACCCATTATGAAAAGTAACCAGATGTAGTTTGCCTTTTAAGGTCAAAGCTTCATAAGTGGAATCAATTCCTCCTGAGAATAACAAGGCCTTCATTGCATGAAGACAAAAAGGATTATATATATAAGTATTCCCTCAAATCTCCATGATTGAAATCATCCTCTTCCTGATAACCCTTATCCTTCCTGCTTACCTCCTGGCAGGAATCCTCAAGAAGGAGTTCTTCACTTCATTATCCCTCATCCTCATTTTTTTTCCACTTGCAATCTATTTTATAGCTATAATCGCAGGTATTGTGATAACCCCTGCACTGATAATCGTCTGCAGCATTCTCTTGAATACTATACTGGCAATTCGATGGAGCAAATCTCCAAGAATACAGGGAATTTCTCTTGTTCTGATTGTGGTATTTGCCTTTAGTGCTCTGACATTTTCTCCACAAAACAGGTTTGACTGCCATGACAACTGGGCATATCTGAACCTTGGACAGGAATATATCTTTGG
>JAWOGQ010000002.1:0-9167 GCA_046496745.1 Candidatus Woesearchaeota archaeon
TACTGCCTTATAGATATAAAGGATTTTTTTGTATACAATGATAAACACGGGATGGAGAAAGGTGATGAAGTCCTTAAGACTCTTGGAAAAACAATAAAGGAAAATATAAGGGCAAACGACACGGCTGTAAGGATTGGTGGGGATGAGTTCGTGATACTTCTCTCAAATGCTAGGGGTAGGGAAAGTCTCCATACAATCGAACGTATCAAGGAAGAGATGAGATCTCATGATATATATCTGCATGCTGGGGTTGCAGATTATCATACATTAGCCAAAAAGGAACCTTCAATCAGTTACGAGGACATCCACAATTATGCTGATGATGCATTGCGCCATAGTAAACATACTGGAAAGACACAAAGCAAAAAAAGTCTAGGGCTTTTGGGATATCTCAAGGGCCTAGTGTCATCATACAAAAAAAGAAATCTAAGAGCTAGAGCCTCTCACTGAGCCTTTTTCCACATGAAATCAAAAAAACTTTTGTAGGCGGCAGCTGCTTCCTTGTTCTCAATCAATACACCTTCTGGTTCAGTTGTCCAGATGATGATTGCGATCTTATCACCATAGATGTTTGTCACAACAGGGCTTTTCCTGATGCCATTGATGTAACGGTAATTTGTTTGGGGGTTCTTCTCATGGCTTCTTCCTTTACGCATGATAAGCCTTGTTTTTATACCCCTCTCTTTTTTCTTCTTCTCAAATTGTTTTGCGAAAATTGGAAGGTTCTCAGAGAATTGGCCCTCTGAACCAAATACGAAATTGTCGCTTCCGGTTGCAAGGATATCTGAGAAAATTGTCTTGATACCGCGGATGCCCTTGTAGAGCTGTACCTGGCCTTCCTTTACCTGCATTTTCTCCTTTTCTTTCAGTGCTGGGAGAATCTGCCTGCAATCATCCTGCTGCTCCTTCAGGAATTCGATTATACGCTCTGGGGGAGAAGGCTGAAAATACCTTACTTTACCGATTGTCACATAGCTTACCATGCCTTTTGAAGTTAGTGCCTGGAGTGCATTGTAGCAACTGCTACGGTCAAGCCTGAGAAGTTTTGCGAGCTTTCCTGCACGGCTAGAGCCTCTCTCAAGGAGCTTGAGATAAACAGAGACTTCGTTTGAACTGAATCCGATGCGCCTGAGAGTGTTCCTTATTTCCATATCAGGAAGGGACAATAACTAATATTTAATGTTGTTTATTTTTCTTCAACATATTTATTTAAAAAGTCATAATCTCCTTTTTGACAAGATGAAATACGTACTGATAAACGGAACCGAGGATGAAAGAAAAGAATTGATTGATGAGTTGCATTCGATAGAATACGAAAGACGAAAGTCATTTCATGAGAGAATGCTGTATACCATTGATGACACGGCAAGGCATGCTGAAAGCCTGGATGAACAGCTTGCACTACAGGAGAAATGGGAAAAGGAAGTACCTGAATTCATAACAGATATAGTGATGAATGGATCTTGCGAAGAGAAAGTGATGCAAGCCCTGGCAGAGAATAAGAGCATTAATGGCCACAGGCATTATCTTGATGATTGTGACTGTGATTATGTTCTCTCAATGGGAAAGGTCTCGCCAAGATTGAGTGCACTACAAGAGAAGGTATACAAAAAGAATGATGTGTCGGTCCTGGATATAAGTGATGTGCAAGACAAGGCGCAATACATCATGGAACTGATTCTAGCTGCCCCAAGGTCTTACCAAGTTCCTCAAGCAGAGTTCCATACTGGGACCAGTTACCAGAGCGGGATGCATTGACCATTGAGTTATAGAGGTTGTTTGCCTTCCCGATCAGGTTGGTATCAATCGCTTCTTCTGGTTCTTTTGTCTCACCGAATAATGCATTGAGGGCCTGACCCAGGGTCTGTTCCATGACAACCCTTTCTCCATCTGAGACAAGGATTCGCTTTAGTTCCGGAAGCTGTCCGGTCTCTGCCTGGATATAGAGAGGCTCTATGTAAAGGAGGCTGTCACCAATGGGTATCACAAGGAGGTTTCCACGTGTGACCTGGGAACCACGCTGGGACCAGAGTGTGAGCTGTTCTGATATCTCAGAGTCCTGGTCGAATTTTGCCTCTATCTGAAGCGGGCCAAAGACAAGCTTGTCTTTTGGAAACCGGTAAAGGATAAGCTTTCCATAATTCTCTCCTTCAGAGAGGCCTCCAAGCCAACCGATCATATTATCCTTACGGATTGGTGTGTATGTATTGAGGAGTACGAACTGAACTGAATCTTCTCCGGGAAGCTGCATTATGTTGTAGTATGGTTCAACCTGGACACGCTGTCCTGTGCCGTATATCTCGGAAGGGATCTCCCAGGCATCCTCTTTATTGTAGAAAACACCAGGGTTTTCCATGTGGTAATCCTGATACATCTTTGACTGTATCCTGAAAAGGTCAACAGGGTATCTTACATGCTCTCTTAAACCTTCATCCATATCTGAGATGGGTGTAAATGTGCTTGGAAAGATATTATTATAGGTCTGTATCAAAGGATCTTTTTCATCTGTGATGTAGTAAGTGATATCTCCATCATAAGCATCCACTACTATCTTCAAGGAATTCCTTATATAATTGAATCCGTTATGGGTCGCTGAATATGGAAAGCGGTTATGTACGGTGTATCCATCAACAATCCATTTGAGACGGCCTTCATGGATGACAATATAAGGGTCATTGTCCAATCTGATGAAGGGTGTTATGGTCTTGATCCGATCGACGATATTCTTCCTGTACATGACACGTGTATCCTCATCAACATTTGAGGACAGGAGTATACGGAAATCAGTGAAACGTAATGCGAAAAGCACTTTCTTGAAGAAACTGTCCAGTCTTATGCCTCCTTTACCATCATAATTGATGTATTCGTTGGATTCTCCTTTGGGATAATCGAATTCATCTACTTTTGAATTCACGAGGACATAAGGATTATCATTCTCACCATAATATATCTGAGGCTTTTCCATCCTGATATTAGTATCATTTACAGTATAAACAGGAGGTATGTCCTTTATCATATACTCGGGAAGGCCTGATTCGGTAACCTTGTTTACAGGACTCATGACTACTCCATAACCGTGCGTGTATACCATATGCAGATTGACCCAGGTCTTCGCATTATCTGCAATCTTGTCCTGGTCCATTTCACGGGCAGATATCAAGACTTGTCTCTCTTTACCGCCGATATTGTAGCGATCTATATCAATGTTTGACAAGTCATAATAAAGCCGTATCTCCTGTGTCTGCTGATATGTGCTTTTAAGAGGGCGAAGATCAAGCACCCTGACGTTATCAATGGTCTCAGGGTTCTTGTCAATCTTTTCCCTTGTGAGGTTATATGTCATGTTATAATCAAAAGTGGAGACCTCATCAAGTCCATAAGCATGCGGGGTATAATTTATGTTATGGCTTATGTAGGGTCTTTCAAGTGTCAGTTCATTTGGTGATACGCGAATTTCCTGTACTGCAAGTGGCAGAACGGAGAGCCCTATAAAAGATAGTATGAAATAGCCAAGGACTGTATAGAGGAGGATATGCTTTTTCTCAAAGACTTTCTTTGACAGGGTCCAGACTATGAAAAGTACAGAAATGATGCCTGCTGCAATCAT
This sequence comes from Candidatus Woesearchaeota archaeon, assembly GCA_046496745.1. GTDB lineage: Archaea > Nanobdellota > Nanobdellia > Woesearchaeales > JACJVW01 > JBNJGT01. Next base: position 3,608 of record JAWOGQ010000002.1, read on the forward strand.
TAAAGCTTTCAGGACAGGGATGACAACAAATACATCGGTGTATCCTGCGCCTGTGACCACTCCTCCCTGTGAATATACTACAGAGAACTGCGATAGATAATTCTTGACTGCGATAAGGACAAAGAAAAGCGCAACCAAGACTGCAAGGTGGGTATATGCCTTATTCTTGACTGATTTCAACAAACGCTTGAAATCCGGACGTATGACAGTTCCGTCAGGGTTGACCTGTGTCTTGAATGTCTTCTCAATTATTACCCTGAAATAGATGAAAGCGACAAAGAGTCCTGCAAGGACTATGATAAACTGTAGGTATGTAACAAAAAGAGATAGTACTGGTAATGAGAACAGGTAATATGCCACATCTTTCATGAAGATTGGATCTGTAAGGCCAAAGGATGATTGGTTCAGGTACTGCTGGACAAGAAGCCAGATGTTGGGAGCAGTCATGCCTAAAAGGACAGAAACAAGGGCCATTACTGCGTAGATGTACCTGCCATGCTTTCTGAGGCCTGCAATGCGCACATTTATGAAAGTGAATATAAAGAAAGTGGCCGCTACCAGGAAAAACAGGAAGATCTTTGTCTTTAGACCAATAAGAAATATTTCAGAGAAACCAAGGGCTGAGAACCACCAGTAATCAGTTATAAGCCCTGCGATCTGCGTGCTGAATATGACAAGGATGATGAATATTGCAAGAAGGATCGGTCCAAGACTTGGTTTTACCATGTGAAAGCAAAACAAGGGCTATTATTTAAAACTATGGACTTAACTCTTTTGCCACCTGGCGTTTTGCTGAGTAGAGATGGATGTCAATGTCTGCAAGATGCTCTTCCTGCTCCAGATTGACTTTCTGGAGGTTCTCAAGATGAAGGAGAGGAATAAAGGTATGGATCTTGTCCATCCTTTCATTTGAAGGTACAAGCTGTGAGAATGTAAGTTTCTCCTTGGTCTGCTTGTAATGGCTATTGACCTTCTTGTATACCTTGTTTATCTGATCAGAGAGGTCTACTGTCTTTCTTGGTTGCATGACCCTCTCTTCTTCCCGGGGCATTGCGTTTATGACACGCCTCCTGCGTACTTCCAAAGCCTGATCAAGCGCCTCCATAAGATCGTATATGGAGACCTTTCGTTTTCTAGGCTGAGGGGTTCTGGGGATCAGGGTATGTCGCTCCTTCTCTGTGACCTGGCCGGGTATGTGGAAGTCAGAGGCGATGTCCTCATAGAATTCTTCCTCTGTCATCTCAGAAGCATTTATGATCCGGTCGATCTCCAGCATATCCTCACTGAGGAACCTGCTGGACTTGATTTTCAAAAGGACTGCTGCAGCAAGAACAACCTTTCCTGAAACCCTGAAATCATGGCGTTCAAGCTGTTTGACTGCATCAATATACATCTGTGAAAGGCGGGAGACGTCAATATCCCAGGGGTTCATATCCTCCTTTTTCACCAGATCCTGAAGGATATTCTGCCAGGTGATCTCATTCTCATTCACCAGAATCTCATATATGCGTTCGTGCATGTAATATCCCTTTTGTTATAACTATATAAATTTTTGTATACTAGTGGCCTCACATAGTGCCCACTAATGGTGAACTTAGAAGTGCTTTTAAGGTTTTTGGCAGTCATACATCTTACTTATGACTTCTTCAGGGAAAAAGCTGACCAGATCTCGATATGAACCTTTAAAATCAAATTTTGTATTGACCATAAGAAAGAATAATGATTTATAAAGGTTATATATTGGCAGTAGAGTTAATAGGTCCTTCCTATGGTTTTTGGGATACCAGGAAAGCGCATGCCTTCAAAGGGTGACCAGCCAGCCTTGGTCTTGAGCATGTTTCGCTCAAGGACAGTTGGAGTCATGTCAAGCACAGTGAAAGAGCCCTGGTAACCTTCTTTTATCATGCCAAACCTTTCTTCTGTGAATTGGTTCATGAATCTGCCGGGATTATAAGCGGTGATTCTTGCGATGTCTTGTGGGGTGAAATCATGCTCTTCCATGAGCCAGGCGGCAACCATCCCATAGGTGTCCAGTTGAGGAGTTCCGGAGGTTCCATCAAGACAACTTAGCCTTTGGCATTCGGAAATATTCTCACTTCTTAGCTTAAGATAGTGTTCTTCACTGCCGAAATTCTTGAATTTCTCATCAAGGGTGTGTGGCGCGTGATCGGTTGCAAGCATGTCGATTGTACCATCGCGGAGCGCTTCAATCAAGGAATGACGATCACTTTTTGATTGTATTGCAGGATTTGCCTGGACATAGGGCCATAATTCAGGTTGTTTTTCCAGGAGGTCTGAGTCATAGATTAGATGAAGAGGAGATACTTCCACCAAACATGCGTTCTTCTTTTTGTATTCCCTTATCCGGTCAAGATCTGCCAGGGACCAATGACAAATCTTCAGTTTGATATCGTACTTTTGAGCAATGGGAAGGATGTAATCCAGGGCTTGTGTCACGCAGGAGGCTGGCCTTCTTTTCTGATGTGTTGATTCATCCTTGTGTGCCATGAGGATATCATAATCCTCCAGATGGACACTAACATGCTTGTTCTTGTATCTTGCAAGTGTCTCATCTAACTTCTGTTTATCTCTAAAAAACAAGTCTCCTACTGATGGACCTGTGAATAGCTTGTAGGGAACATTCTCGTTGATTGGAGATGTGTCCGGACCAATCGCGACATAGTTAATGAACAGGACTGGTCCTTTTGATGCTTTTTTATGCCATGAAAGCTGCTTTGATGTTGTAAGGGGAGATGGTGTGTTTGGCATGACTCCTGCAGCTACAACCCCTCCATTGATTGCGGCTCTTGCTGCGGTATGGTAGGTTTCCTTGTAATCCTGTTTTCCGGTCTCATCCTGGCGGGCGTGGATATGGCAATCTATCATACCAGGGAATATAAGACTTTCAAATGAATGATCAGGTTTTCCGAAATAACCAATGCTTTTTATGATTCCTTCCTCAACCTTGACCTGTCCTTCAAAAAGGCCATCGTGATTAACAAATCTTCCTTCTATAATCATTTTTCCAACACCGAATTGTAAACGTCTTCAAATCGTTCTTTTGCCATCTTATCCATCATTCCTGTGTACCATTCACGAAGTATCACCTTATCGCCCAATTTCCTGCTTTCCTCAATGTCTTGGTATGAACTAATGCCTCCAACATGGATTATCCTGAGCGGAGAACCCTGCTCAATTATCTCTTTTTTTGCTTTTGTGATCTCTTCATATGCGAATGCCCTGATAGGTTTACCGCTAACCCCTCCTCCATATAAAGTGGTGTATACTTGAAAAAGTTTTTGCTCTTTTTTGTCTATATCAATAGACTCATAGTCATTCTGTGTATTGACACCCACTAAACCATCTATTCCTGCATCTGTCATGAAACGTATTGTATGGGCTGTCTTGCCAAAAGAAGCAAGCTTCACAAACAGTGGAACTTTCCTTCCTGAGAGGGTTGGTATTTGTCTCTTGCTCTTATCAATGATTCAATCCTGTGCTCGATCTGAATGTCATGGCATACATTTGGACAGCTTTCATTCACCTCAATGAAATCAGCGTAGGGTATTACTTTGTTCATGCAATCAATTGTACTTGTAAGGCGATCCTGCCTGGGATGGCCCATTATGCTTACGCCTATTGGAAAATCTTTGGGTTCGTAACATTGCCTGAATGAATCGATATTTCTTATTACAGCATCTGCTCCTTTGCTTGGAAGACCTAGACTGTTGATTGCTGCTCTGGATCTGGGAAGAGGAACCCAAGGGTTAACATTATTGTACTTCATATAATTCCCGCTATGCGGTTCATTCAATACTGTCCCGACAACCGCAAAACCTGCGCCCATTGAATAACTGAAAGGCAACAAATCGCCGTCCTTGTCAAATCCTGCAGCATTACCCAGGTCGTTTCTGAAATTGAGACCTTTATAGGTGACAGGATTACATGGTGCTACTGCACGCGGTCTTTCTCGTGCCAGGGCTTTGAGCATGGGAGTGCGAGCCTGGGAGTATGCCTTGATCATTGCAAGATTGGATAAAAAAAAGGGCAAAAAAGTACGGGTTGCGCCTTCAAGGTGCATTACCTTTTCTACGATACCCATACTTTACGGGATAACTCCTTTCTATAACTATGTTGTTTACTACTAGAGTCTCAAGGCTTTTTTTGCAAGCTCATCAGCAAGGTCGTTATAGTAGTCTCCGGAGTGAGCCTTGATTTTTCGGAAAGTGATCGTGATTTTTTTCCTTTGCTTCTGTATGAAGTCATGGTAGTATTGAGTATGCTCGTTATTACGTTTCCAGAGACCATTAGCCCACATCTCTATCCCTGCATAATCATAACGGATCTCAATTGCATTTTCACCGATTGATATCGCATAGTCAATGGCTTTCATTGCACCCATCAACTCACCGTAAACCTGGCGCATGCTTGCTCCCTTGCGGCCTTTGCCATTCATCTTCTTTATCACTTTTCCATCCTTGAGGATAACAAGACCGTAAGAATATTCCCCTGCATGAAAGCTTCCATCAACATATGCGACGAGACCTTTAATCTCTTCCTGGGAAGGTTGTTGATTCTTTATGTATTCCTGTGCTTCACTTTTGGTTTTGAATTTCTTGAACTGGGCGTTGGGATAGCCTATCACCTTTTCCTTGCATTCATCCCAATTTGTATATATTGCAGGAGTCTTTCCCCGTCCGTTTAGAACTGCGTAGTACACTGTCTTTACTATACCAGAACTTTATTTAAATTTATCTACAGACTCTATTATCTCAAAAAGCTTGCTGAGGCTGAAGGGTTTCTCAATAAATCCATCAATACCAGATGAAATAGAATCCTGCTGGTCTTTTTCCTGATAGCCGCTCATAATATATATAGGAGTTGTTGTGTCAGTTTTTCTTATCTTGCTGCAGAATTCCATGCCATTGGTGCCGGGCATCACCATATCAGTAAAGATTATATCGAAATCCTTTTCCTGATAAAGAGCATACCCTTCTTTTGCATCAGGGGCAGTAGTGACCTCATAACCTTTATTCGTAAGTGCCTGACTGGCCATGTTACGTATCATGTCTTCATCATCAATAAAAAGAACCCTGGCTGATCCTTCTCTATATACTTTCTTTTCAATACTTTCTTGTTTTGTTCTCTTTATTGAAGGAAGATATATCTGAATGGTGGTTCCGTGATTATCATCAGAATTGGTGTCAACAGTGATATAGCCTTGGTGTTTCTTCACTATACTATAGGTCATGGCAAGGCCCATACCTGTGCCTTTTTCTTTTGTGGTGTAAAATGGCTCGAACATCCTGTCACGTGTGTTTGCATCCATACCAGTACCTTTGTCCTCAACACTGAGCCTTACGTATTCACCCTTTTCAATGGTATCAGTAAGGGTTAATAAAGAGGTCTCAACTGTGATATCTTCTGTTTCAATGCAGCAGAGGCAACCCTTGGTGCTGAAAGACGGAAGAAGTATGGAAAAGTATGTGGGCTTGAAAAACCTTCCCTGCATCAAGTCAGCCCAGGCATGCTATGTCAAAAAGTGAGGAGTTCTTACTTT
>JAWOGQ010000046.1:0-7153 GCA_046496745.1 Candidatus Woesearchaeota archaeon
ATGGTCTTCTCCCAGAGTGCCTCAGCCACCAGATCCAGTGCAACGTCTAGTGGTATCTCAAGAAACTCTGCCGCCTCTTTCACACTTATCCTGTCGGGGAGGAGTTTGAGGAAGGCTGTGACTTCGGGGTCGCTGGTGATCATGTCCCAGTTCAGTTTTGGTCGGATGATTGAGTCCGGGTCTATCTGGTCCCGAATCAACTCCTCAATTACGTGCTTCTCAAATCGAGTATACACGGCTAAATCCATGTCAACCCACCTGAGCAGGCCAAACATATCCTCGAATCTCCTAACAAGTTTCCGGAGCTTTTCCCTAAGATCTTCGGAATCACGTCGGACCGAGAGTGCCCCCAGTGCCCATTCACCGAACTCAACAACTATCTTGTAGTCGGTTCCTTCAAAGGCTCTAGCCCTGGATGTGATAGAGTTTGTGGCCTCATCGAAGAACGAGGTCATGGCCACAATGAACGACGATATCAGGTGTGGATCAAAGATGCCTTGGGAGAAGTCTTTGTGGTACATACAGACGCCCGTTTCACGTTTGATGATGTACAGGCTCCTTGCATCCATGTAACTCTCTCCGCTGGACTTGTTTCGTTATGCGGTCCCGTTCGAAACAACCATGTCCAGCTGTTTCAACTTTGCTGCTTTTGAGTATTCTACTGACGTATGTCAAGAAGAGGATATGTCAAGTTCCTAAGTGCTATAAGCAGAACTCAAGTTCTGCCCGGTATGTCCGAAGAGCAGAACATCAGTTGCCCAATATGCGGCACGGGCAGGCTTACTGTCAATTCTATGTTGTACAGTGTTCCTTTCTTCAACGAGCTTGCTATGTTCACGATAAAATGCAATACATGCAATTTCACACACAACGATGTCTTCTCTGCAGAGGACAGACCACCGAGTAGATGGACTCTTCGTGTGGGCAATGAGCGGCTTCTTCGGGTTCGTGTTGTACGTTCTAGTTCAGGAACCATCAGGATGCCAGAATTCGGGATTGTCATAGAACCTGGACCGGGTGCTGATTCTTTCATCTCCAATGTTGAAGGAGTACTCTCCCGGACCCGCCCTGTGGTCGAGACCGCTGTTCGATTCGCGTGTCCAAAGAGTAAACTTTCCGGATATTTCCTGCGAAGCAGACAAAATTCCCAGCGAGTTTCCATCCAATCAAGAAGTCCAGACAAAATTCCAGTTCTTACATGTTATGTAAAGAAAGCGTAAATAAAAATATATTTCCTGATAAACTCCAAATTCCTATGGATTTGAATCTTCAACTACAACATTGAGAGGATTGTCATCAAAAACATTCTCGTTCATTTCCCTAATGCTTTCAACCATGCCCTCTTCAGTTGATTCATCATTTAATGTCTGTAGAGGCGCATATATCATCACAGCCACATCACCCTCTCCAAAACTATTATCCTTCACTTCAAAAATAGATTCACCCCTTAGGATAATGGCATTATCATAGTCATGGAATTCATTGTTGTTTATGAAGAAAAGATCATTGAATCTTTCTACAATATCTATAGCATCATTTCCATTAGCTAAGAATACATTGTTGCTTATATTGACTGTTCCTGTATTTATTTTCAATATAAGACCTGAGTCAGAATCAAACGTAAATGCGCTTATTGTAGTATCATCATTTATTTCAATCTTTCCTTCTAAAATGACATCCTCTCCAATCAATTCAACCGGTTTATCAATAACTAGATTTTCAACATAAGTTCCTTCCGGTACAATGACCGTTTCGCCTTCATCTGCTTCATCGATCATAGATTGGATAGTTGCTTCTTCAGGCTCTTCTCCGAACTCGTCCTCAAGCTTTTCTTGCATCCTTCCCAGAAGATACACTTGATTGACGATTTCGGAATCAGTAATTCCTATGCCCTTTAAGAAGTCATAGTTATCCTCCATATTTGCCGTAGTCCTCCCCAGAAGATGCAGTTGTCTCACTATATCCTGATCAGAAGTTCCAATGTCTTTTAAGAAATCATAATTTTTCTCTATATCTGCTGGAGTCCTTCCCAGAAGATGTAGCTGTCTCACTATAACCGGATCAGAGGATCCAATGTCTTCTAAGAAGCCATAATTTTTCACTATATTTGCTGGAGTCCTTCCCAGAAGATGTAGCTGTCTCACGATATCCGAATCAGAGGATCCAATGTCTTTTAAGGAGTCATAATTATCTCTTATAAGCGAATGTTGTCTATTTGTAACCAAATGTTCTTGGTTTTCAATCTCTGCATCTGTTGCTCCGATTTCTTGCAAAAAAGTGTAGGTCTCTTCTGTATGGGTCGCAGCACCAGCATTCTGTACCCCAAACATCATTGATAAAATTATAAAAGCCGCAAAAAATGTTTTTCTCATTTTAGCTTCACCCCTCTACTAATAACTAAAAGAACAGATTCTTAATAAAGCCTCTTAAGCATTATTTAATCAAAAATTAAAATTACCACTAAAAAATCCAATTATGATTCGGTTTTAAAAATAAATTAGTTTTTCAGATTATCCTTAAACCTACTAACAAAAAGAGGAAAGCGCTGATTAGAGAAAAAGCTAAGACTTTCTTCAAAAATCTTTAGAACCAACCCTGTCTAACCCTTCAAAGTGTATTTTATCATCTTTGAAGACTTCAACAACCTTGTATTTCCCTTTCGTGAACATCTCATTATTTTCTAATAGATGGGTTGCTTCAAGTATCACAATACTTGCTCTTGGACGAGATAAGATACCATTTCCTTTTGTTTCTAATAATGGGATTTCACCAAGTAACCAATAGTTTCTCTGGTCTTTTTTCAGGAAGGGATAGACTTTTCCAGCTTCTAGATTTTCTGGGATACATTCCTCTTCTTTTCTATTTCCTTTCCTGAATTCTGAGATATCTCTCAATGCTAAGTCCGGATTAAATTCAACCTGGATACCCATCTGTTTAAAATATACCAGGTTGTTTATTAAGTTTGTGGCATCATTTCCTGTTTGCCTGGTGACTAGGAAACGCACAGTTATGCAGATTGAAAGCATTAAACTAAGGTCTTTATCTTCGGACGCAGAAAAACCAGCAAGATGTCAGTTATCGACTAATTATAGAACAGATATCATTTACAGAAATCCACGCAGCCATAAGCCCATAACCAGTCTTATCGATGTTAAATGGAACTACTGATTGAACTTTGTCAATAAATACCAGAGTACAAAAATTCTTTCCTGAAAGTTTTTCAGCATATGATATAGGGACACATATTCTCTCACCATATTCCTCTAGAATTTTGAGGATCTTGTATTCATTTAAACCATCAAAAAACAAGACTTTACTAACTCTTGCCTTTGCCCTGACAGGCTCTCCTGATTCTTTAAAATAGATTATGTCATTAATTGAAATATTTCTGTATGGTGTTTTCCTGGATTTATACCATCTTGATTCTATTGTTTTTTCACCTGAAAGAATTTTTGCTAACAACTTCCTCTCCTTTGACAAAATTGCTAAATGTTCCATTCTTATATCCTTAGCCAATGCTTACGCATCTCCAGTTTCCAAGACATATCCAGATCCCAAGCATATCCTTTATCATAAATTCATCCTGAAATTGTTATAATGCCACCCTATCCAAACAAGAATCTATAACCCAAGGATATCTTCCTTCAATCCAGGAATCAATTCAAGTTCATCAAGCTTATCAAGCGGTTGCCACCGCCACTCAGTATGCTCCTCACTTATCCGGGGTTCAGCATAAGATACCAGATGGCACAGGAATTTCACTCCAGGGATCTTTCCGGGTGATATCTCGTAAGTAGAAACAACAGAGACAGGCTCAACAACAACTCCCAGTTCTTCACGCAATTGCCGCTTGCATGCCTCAACAAAGTTTTCCCCGTGCTTTACATGCCCTCCTCCGCACTCCCAAAGCCCGGGATACAGGTTACGACTGGAAGACCTTTTTGCTAAAAGCACCTTGTCACCATCTATACAGATGCCTGCCACATGCACTTCAATACGATCAATTCCTTCCTCCCTCATGACAAAATTCGAATAATAACTCTATAAAAAACTTTGCATAACTTTTTAGTAATAGAAGATATCTGCCCATATGATGCGCATCTCAATCTTCACTAATAACTACAAGCCATTTACTGGCGGAGTCGAAAGATCAATAGAGAACCAAAGATCCATCCTCCAAAAGAAAGGCCATGACCCCTATATTTTCGCTCCAAGATATCCAAGATACAAGGACAAAGAAAAAAACATCATCAGGCTTCCCTCAGTGAACGCCCCAACGTATCCGGGCTATTACCTGCCTTTGGCATTCAGGAACACAATCAGAAGGCACATGAGAGATATAAACCCCCACATTGTCCACACCCATCATCCTTTTCTTGCAGGAGAAGCAGGCCTCAGGATAGCAAGAAAGATGAAGTTACCCATTATTTTCACATATCATACATTATACGAGAAATATCTTCATTACATCCCTCTTGATAGAAATATCACAAGGCCCATGGTAAACGAGTTGGTGCAATCATACGCAAACCAATGCGATGTAGTGATAGCCCCTTCACAATATGTAAAGGATTCAATAAAGCTTGACACCCGTGTGGAAGTCATCCCTACAGGAATAGAGATAAACAATCATGACAAAAAGGATTATATCAGAGAGAAATATCACCTTCCAAAAAGCACAAAGATCCTTTTCCATGCAGGAAGACTCACAAAAGAAAAGAACCTTTATTTTCTCATAAGAAGCATTATAAAGATCCTTAAGGAAAAAAGAGATGTGATATGCTTTATCGCAGGCAAAGGCAGCGAGAAAGAAGGACTCATGAATCTTGCAGAGAAAAATAACCTTTCCCACAGGATCATATTCACAGGCAACCTTGAAAAGAAAGAATTAGCAAGATATTATGCAGGAGCTGATCTTTTTCTCTTTGCCTCAAAATCAGAGACACAAGGCCTGGTCCTCATGGAAGCCATGGCAGGCTCTACACCAGTGATAGCAATAGACGGACCTGCAATTGACGAATGCGTAATCCACAACAAGAATGGTCTTATTGCAAAAGAGAATACAGAAGATTTCAAGAACAAGACGTTGGAAGCTCTAAAACATCTCCCAAGATTCAGCAGGAATGCAAGGAAATTTGCAGAACGATACTCCATCGATAACATGGGAAAAAGATTGCTTGACATATACAAGGAATACAAAGGAAAAGAAGTCAACACAGAATACAAGGATTTCAGGCAGATAAAAAACATCTCAAAGATAGAATGGTCCCAGATCATAACCACACTATTCAGGAGGGAACAGGATGCTTAGATGGATACCATGGAGGACACTGGTAAAGAGAGCAGCAATGCATATGGGTTTTTCTGATCCCATGCAGGTAATGGCAAGGATCAAAGGATTCTCAAAAGGAGATACGATTGCGCCCATCGAACTGCTGCGGCAGGGATTCAAGTTCCATGCCAGAGGTTTCATCAACCGTGAAGTCATACAGAACAATCTTGAATGGGTCTGGCCTTATTGGATCGAAAAGCAATACAACCCTAGAGATTATTCATTCATCCCCACATCATTCTCGATCACTAACATAAACCTCACACAAAGGAACTGGACAGCAGCAGGAAAGATAGGATACCAGGACATGCCAATAGTTGATCCAAGAGGGCTCGTCACACCATTCCATGACGGGTGGTCCCTTGACTTCTGGGTACTTGGAGATAAGCCATTGTTTCCCTCAAAAGAAAAAGATTGCACACAGTATGTAAGCGAAGATGCGATCATAACACAAATCAATAGAAAGGAGATAACAACCACCACAAGAGTCACAGAAAATAAAGGCAAACTCCATTGCCAGATCGAGTGTGAAACAGATGGTGAACTGGCAGTAGCACTCAGGCCATACAATCCAGAGGGGATAAGTTCAATCAAGAGAATAAAAGCCAACAAGAAAAGTTTTACTGTTGAAAACGATAAGAAAATACTTTTCAATAAACAACCGGAAAAATACATCCTCAGTTCCTACGAGAAAGGTGACAGCCTATACCAGCTAGACAAGAAAAGCAATCACGAAGTCCGATGCAGATCAGCAATGGCATCAGGGATCGCAGTATTTCCCAAAGCAAAGAAGCTGAAGATAACCGTACCACTGGAAACTACCAGATCGCTATTCTCACCCACCAAACTTGATCCCGCAAAGCTCAAAGGTTTCAGGTTTGATGAGCTCTATGATTCTGCACTAAGGACTGTCATGCTTCATTCAACCGCAGGAATGTTTGCAGGACCATACACCTACAAGCGCTTCTGGTTCAGGGACTCAGCCTATGTTGTCCATGCACTGCTATGCCTTGGAATAACAGACATGCCAGAAGCGATGATAGACTTCTTCATATCACAACAGACAAAACTCGGATACTTCCATTCACAGGAAAGTGAATGGGACTCAAACGGACAGGCTCTCTGGGCAATCCACCAATACCATCAAAAGACAGGACACCTGCCTGATAGATGGCTAAAGCCAATCGAAAAAGGAGCAAGATGGATTATCAAGCATCTGGAATCAAACAAAGCCAATCCAGAAAGCAAGCATCATGGCCTTGTTCCGGCTGGATTCAGTGCCGAGCATTTTGGCCCAAGCGACTATTACTACTGGGATGATTATTGGAGCATTGCCGGCCTGAAAGCTGCAGCAGACCTACTCAAAGATAGACGCTATAATGAGAAGGCAGACAAGCTACTAAAAGATGTCAACGAATCCCTGGAGAAAACTGAAAGCAATATCATGCCTATCTCCCCATACAGGAGACCAAGCAGCGCAAGTGTAGGCTGCCTGGTTGCAGCCTATCCACTGCAGATATATCCGCCACAGGAAAAAAAGACCAAGGCCACTGCCGATTTCCTCAGGAAAGAATGCATGATAAACAATGCATTGTTTCATGAAGTATCCCATGCAGGCATGAACGCTTATCTTTCGTTGCATGTAGCACAGACATTGCTTAGGGATGGAAAGAAAGAATTTGCAAAGATTATGCAAGGAGTAGCAGACCTGGCATCCCCTACCGGCAAATGGCCTGAAGCAGTCCACCCCTTTTCAGGTGGAGGTTGCATGGGTGACGGCGAGCACGTATGGGCTGCTGCAGAATGGCTTATCATGGTAAG
>JAWOGQ010000067.1:0-6310 GCA_046496745.1 Candidatus Woesearchaeota archaeon
CTGAGAAGGAATTGCATTGTTTCAGGTATACTTACAATGATGTTGTGGAACTCCTTGATATGGAAAGCACTTACCGGGATATCCTGACAGGCGCTATGGATATGTATCTTACTTCAGTCTCCAATAATCTTAATATCATAATCAAGAAGATGACTGCGATGGGTTCTTTTATCCTTATACCTACCTTGATTTCAGGGATATATGGTATGAATTTTCATTATCTGCCTGAGTTGCAGTGGAAGTATGGTTATTTCTTTTCCCTGGGGCTCATGGCCTTATCAGTCGTTGCATTGTATTTCTATTTCAAGAAGAAAGAGTGGCTTTAGTAAGGTTTTTATAATCTGAGTCTTGCTGTTTTTCTATGATTATTGCTGATCTGCATATACATAGTAGGTTTGCGCAGGGGACGAGCAAGGATCTTACTATCCAGAATCTGGTCAAATGGGCACGGATAAAGGGTATTGACTTGTTGGGTACAGGTGATTTCACGCATCCTGAATGGCAAAAGGAGCTTTCTGAGCAACTGGTGGAGGATGAGACAGGTCTTCCGAAAACAAGAGATGGTTTTCCTTTCATGTTCCAGACAGAAATATCCCTTATCTATACACAAGGTGGTTCGGGGCGTCGAATCCACAACGTGGTTTTGGCACCTGACTTTGATACTGTGAAGAAGATAACTTCTTACTTATTAACTAAAGGGCGGGTCGATTATGACGGGAGGCCAATTTTCAAGATCCCTTGCCCTGATTTTGTGCGTGATCTGCGGGCAATCAATGAACGCATTGAGGTGATTCCTGCGCATATCTGGACACCGTGGTTTTCCTTGTTTGGTTCAAAGTCTGGCTTTGATACTGTGAAAGAGGCATTTGGTGATCAGACAGAGCATATCCATGCTTTGGAGACGGGGCTTTCAAGCGATCCTGAGATGAACTGGAGGCTTAGCCAGCTGGATGATTATCAGCTGGTATCCTTTTCTGATGCGCATTCGTATTGGCCATGGCGGATTGGCCGGGAAGCGACAATATTTGAGACTGAGCTTACGTATGATGCGATCATTGGTGCTATGAGGACTGGTGAAGGGCTATTGAAGACTATAGAGGTAGACCCTGGTTACGGGAAATATCATTTTGACGGGCACAGGAATTGCAATATACGCTTTACTCCTGAAGAGAGCAAAAAGCACGAAGGGATATGTCCTGTATGCAAGAGGCCGCTTACAATCGGGGTCCTGAACAGGGTTGAGGAATTAGCTGACCGTCCGGTGGGGTATAAACCAGAAAATGCTACTCCTTTCTTCAGGATGCTTCCATTGTCTGAACTGATAGCCTGGGTAGAGAAGAAGGCTGTCACAACCAAGACTGTCTGGAATATCTATGATAAGCTTCGTAGTCTTGGAAGCGAGAATGATGTGCTGCTTCGTGTTCCTGCTGAAAAGCTTCGTAGCGTGGTTGATGAGGCGTTGGTCTCTGCTATACTCCTGAACCGGGAAGGAAAGATCAAGATCGAACCAGGCTATGATGGTGTGTATGGGAAACCTCTTATTTCAGGGGGGCAACAGGGGCTTGATTCTTTTCTCTGACAAAAGCTATTTATAAGGCAAGTGTTTACCTTGTGTTACGAGGGTATAAAGATGGCAAAGGGAATCAGTGTGACAAAAAAAGAAAATATCTCTGAATGGTATACAGAGGTAATCCAGAAAGCAGACATTGTCGATTATTCGGATGTATCAGGTTGCATCATATTCAAGCCTTACTGTTATGAGATATGGGAAATCCTGAAGGAAGAAGTGGATAAGCGTTTCAAGAAAGCAGGCATCAAGAACTGCTATTTCCCTCTTTTCATACCTGAAAAGCATCTGGTGAAAGAGGCAGACCATGTTGAGGGTTTTGCACCTGAGGTCGCATGGGTTACACATGCGGGAAATTCAGAGATGGCTGAGCGCCTTGCTGTCCGTCCTACTTCTGAGACGATCATGTATCCTGCGTATGCAAAATGGATCAGGTCATGGCGTGATCTTCCACTTAGGCTTAACCAGTGGAATAATGTTGTACGTTGGGAGTTCAAGCATCCGGTTCCTTTGATGCGTTCGCGGGAATTCTTGTGGAATGAAGGGCATACTGTTTTTGCCACAAAGGAGGAAGCTGAAGCTGAGGGAAAAGTTATACTTGGAATCTATGAGGATGTTTTGCGGGATTTCATGGCAATCTATGGTGTTCCAGGCTATAAGTCTGATAAGGAAAAATTTGCAGGTGCTGAGTATACCTGCTCGATCGAATCATTCCTTGATTCAGGGAAGGCGATCCAGGGACCTGATTTCCATCACGACGGGCAGAATTTTGCGAAAGCGTTTGATATAACTTTCCTTGATAAGAACGAGGAGAGGCAGTATGTCTACCAGAACACATTTGCAATAACAACGCGCATGATAGGTGTCATGATCATGATGCATGGTGATGACAAGGGCCTGATAATTCCGCCACGAATCGCACCTTTGCAGGCTGTTGTGATCCCTATCTATAAGGATGAGAACAGGGAGACAGTACTGGAAAATGCAAGGTCTGTCTATGAATCCCTTGATGTGCGTTCAGAGATTGATGAGAGTGATGAATATTCTCCTGGATGGAAGTTCAACCAGTATGAGATGAAGGGTGTGCCTGTGCGTATCGAGATCGGACCGAAGGATGTGGAAGCAGGCCAGGTTGTTGTTGTCAGGCGAGATACAGGTGAGAAGGAGACTGTCAAGCAGGATGAGCTGAACCAAAGGCTGCCTGTAATACTGGATGAGATCCAAAAGAACCTTTACGAGCAATCAAGGAAGAATTTTGATGAGAGCATTGTCGAGACAGGTGATTTTGAAGAACTGAAAAAGGCAGTGGATGAGAAGAAGATGGTTCTTGCGCCTTTCTGCAATACACCTGAATGCGAGGATGTAATCAAGGATGAGGCTCCGGGTGTCACCACCAGGAACAGCCCTTTTGATGCAGTGACTGATGAAGTATGCGTAAAATGCAAGAAAAAAGCAAAACGCAAGTTTTACTTTGCAAGGGCATACTAATCAATATATTTTTCTTTTCCACTGTATGGGTTGACAAGCACTTTTTGCCATTCCCCATCACTTAACTTTTTCTTGTCAGTTGTGAATAAAAGGTCATCACCGTTCACTGTGCTTGGTTTGCTTCCTGAAAGAGCGCTTACACCAAGGTCCAGGATATTTCCTGCAATCATTACGGGAAGCATCTGTGCCTTCAGAACGCTGAATGATTTCTTCTCCTGGTATTCTGGTGCTATGTACTGGTATCTTATGTAGTTGAATCCCTTGACCTTTTCCTTGAGTTCTCCGGAACATTGGTCATCTTGCCTTTCCAGCTTATTGACAAGGCTTCTCACATCATATTGTACCTCATCAAACTTGTTATCTGAAAGATCCTTGTCTATCTCCCGAATCTCCGCCTTGTAATCTTCAATACAGTGATTCTTTTCAAGGAAGCGTTCCATCTGCCTCATATAAGTGTCCATGTCACTTGTCTCTTTCTCGAATTTCGGGATGAAATCTGTCCGGGTTCTTGTATAGTCCTTTGAATGGATGCGGTTGCCTCCATAGTTGGTGGTTGAGCACCCAACAAGGGATAGGCCAACCAAAGCTGTTGCAATAATCTTTTCTAGTCTCATATCAATCACCTAAATATTCTTCTGTAAAAAGGCCTTTTTGTTCTTCATTCTCTATTTTTTCTTTTACCTTATAGTACTCCTGGCGTGCTTGCTTGTAAAATCCGTCATTGGCCATGTCTTCAATCTTTTCCATTCTCCTTTTGTAATAATTGAACTGCTGTTCTGCGATTCTTTCTATGTTCCTTTCAAACCGGTTCTCGTATTGTCTGAGTTTGCGTGTCAGGCCTGAGACACCTTCAAACTTGAAGGAGTCCATCTGGTCGATTATCTTCTTACTTTGCTTGTGGTAATTTATCTGTGTATATACATCCTCTCTGAGGGCTCTGTCATACTGGGTGAATAACTCTTCCAGTTCTCCTCTTAAATGATTGACTTTTTCTATGCGGTTGTTGACAATATCCATCATCTGGTATACAACCTGAGGTGTGTTGCCTTCCATGCAGTCTTCAAGGATATCTTTTGCTGTATTGTATTTACCTTCTTCAATATAGTCTTTTGCTCTCGAAACCAGCAGATCATAATCTGGCTCTTGCGGTTCTTCTTGTTTATTCGGTCTATTATGGTTTGTTTCTTTGTTCTCCTTATTCTGTTGTCCTTGTGTCCTATTCTCTATCTTTTTATCGTTTGTCAGAAGATCATGTATATAGGATGGAGCATAGAAACTTCCTATTCCTATCATAAGGGAAATTGCGCCTACTGCTATCCCTTGCATGATCCTTTTGTAGTTGGTTGTCATGTTAGTTCTATTGGTTCTTCTATTGATGGTTCTTGACCTGTTGATCTCTGTCAGGGTCTCATCATACTTGTGCATCTCTTCTCTGTCAATCTCTTCTTTCAGTGTTTCCTCTTTGTTTATCTCGTCAATTCTTTTCTGGTTCTCTTCACGCATCTCTTTTTGTTTTGGATCTTCCCTGGTGAATTCGCTGATGTCTTTTATCCTGGATTCGTTCCTTATCCTTTCCTGGTCTTTTTTGTATTCTTCTTTTGCTAATCTTATGAGCTGTATCTCTGGTGGAAGGTCTGATCTGATCCTGTCCTGGTAGAAAGTATCAAGGGCGATTATTGCTTTCAGATCTCCCATGTCACAAGCTTGAGGGACTGCTTTTGTTGCATGTTCGCTGATATTCTCAAGATATGTCCTTGCTGCAATAATTTCTGCAAGCCCTGGAAGGTAGTCCTGGTCTGGTTTTTCTTTCGTTGGTTCAGGGACATCACTCAAATGGAACTCAAAGTTATTTCTTGTGGGTTTTTTCATGCCAAGCTCTGCAGCATAGTCATTGAGGATTGCCTGTCTTGTCCTTCCGTTAGTGAAATAGGATAAAGAATACAGGTAAAGGCTCTTGCTTGTCTTTTTTTTTGGCTTGTGCCGGGAAAGGATTGCCTCCAGATTTCTCATAGGATGAATGAAGTTTCGGGATTTTAAAATCTCTAAGGAGAAATTGCCAAAAAATTTCCGAAGGCTTTGAAATATTTTTCAACAATAGCCAAATGATGTAATTTAATAGCAGTGAGCCTGAAAATGAAAACAAATGAATACTATTTACCAAATTATGTATCTTATAGATGGGTAGTGGGTTATCTTAAGATAAATCAGAAAAGCTTCAGAAGATCGGATGGTTTTTCAAGAATGTGGTCAGGGTTCTCTTTTGCAAGCAATTCTTTAGGGTGAAATCCCCATGCCGCAGCGACAGTCATGACACCGGCTTTCTTTCCTTCGCGGATGTCACCGGTCGTGTCTCCTATGTATACCTTGTCTTTTCCTTCGATTGAAAGGATCTTTCTTGTCTTGCTGAAATCAGAGTCTGCCCCTAAAACCTTGCTTATGCCTTCTATATTGTTGTCTTCCATGTGTTTTCTTATGAGTCCTGAGAAATTAGATGATATTATTATGATTGTGTGCCTTTCTGAAAGTTCCTTTATTATTTTTGGTATCTCTGGGAATACTTTTACGTTGTCATATGAGAGGCATTCCTGGAGCTCTTTTGCGATTGAATGTATCTTGTCATCAGATATCCCTTTCTGGTTCAGGCCTTTGAAGAAATTGTCTGCATAAAGTTCTTGGAATTCACTCTCTTCGATCTGTATGTCGTGCTTTTTTGCTAAAAGATTGAATGATCTTTTTGCTTCATGCAGTGAGTCTGCAATCACTCCGTCATAATCGAACAATAGCATCTTGAATGGGCCCTACCTACTCACTGAATCTCATTGTGTGCGATACGCAACTCAAACCAGCTTAAGGGGCAGGGCAGAAATAAGGGGTTGTAATGTGCTTAAAAAGGTTTTTGATGATTAGAGTTCTCCGAATAATTCCCGCATCGACTTCGGCTTGAATTCCTTTTTAAAAAGAGGTGACATCCCCGTAAGGGTCCTCCCCCTGTCACCTTATATAGGGACATTAATCGGCCTTTGTAATAATGATGCATTTTTTCGAAAAACTCTGATGATTAAAAAAAAATTATGCCTGGCTGAACACCGGGCGTTGACTGAGCAACTTGGGTACAGGCAATGGTCTGTAAGGTCTCTTTTCTATCATCTTCTCAATCTCTTTGATGCTGTATTCCTGCTTGCTCTGGTCCAGTCGATCGCTTACCATGAGATTTCCTGATTCAAGCTCCTTGTCGCCTATTACTGCGATGTAGGG
>JAWOGQ010000076.1:0-3315 GCA_046496745.1 Candidatus Woesearchaeota archaeon
AAGACAATCCAGAAAGCGATGAAAAAGCTTTTCAATAAGCAGACCATGATAGTCATAGCGCACCGCCTGTCTACGATTGAGCATGCGGATAAGATAATTGTCCTTGAGGATGGGAAGATTACTGAACAAGGGACTCATGACCAATTGATGAAGCAAGGCGGTATATTCAAGCGCATGAGAAAACTCCAGGCTATGGGAGAGATTCGCTGATGGAAGCATTCTACGAATACGAAGAAAACTACCCTGAGATATTCAGCCAGCAGAAACAAAAGATACAGGATATGCTGGGGCCGGTGCAGATTGAGCACGTTGGTTCAACCGCTGTCCCCGGACTTGGTGGAAAAGGAATCATTGACATAATGGTAGGGGTCTGTGATATTGGGAAAGCAAAGGCAAAACTTCAGCAGATCTATGAATTTGTCCATGAAAGACCAGAAAGATTATTATTCAGGACTCAAGGAGTACACCTTCATCTTACAAAGCAAAGAAGCAGGGAGTGGAAAGATACACTAGCATTTCGTGATCACTTGCTATCAAATCCTGATGCCGTCGAAGAATACGTCAGGATCAAAAAAGAAACTCAAGGTGATAAGGAACTGTATCGTAACCGAAAAAAACCCTTCATTGAAGAGATCCTGAAGAATGTTCCGGACATAAAAACACACATTGCACAGGTTCAGGAAAAATTGACAGTCTCTCTTCCAAAAGACAAGGATACGCATATAGGGTTGCCGAATCCCTTTATTGTCCCAAACAATGAACTTTTTGAGCATGACCAGTTCTACTGGGATAGCTATTTCATCATACTAGGTCTTATTGAGACCGGACAGATAAGGCTTGCCAAAGGTATTATTGATAATTTTGCCTATCTTTGCAACAGATTTGGGATCATACCTTCAAGGAATCGCTATTACAATCTTGGCATCTCACAACCTCCCTTTTTTACTTCAATGGTTCTAGATGTGTTTTCTCACACCAAAGACAAGCAATGGTTAAGAGAGATGGCAAAAACTGCCGAGAAAGAACTTTCTTATTGGATGGATGATATCCATTCAGTTGATGGCTTATCACGCTATTGCGACCATTGGCACACCCACCTTACAGCAGAGCATGAATCAGGTTGGGACATGACCTCAAGGTTTGATGATCGATGCCTGCATATTCTCCCTGTGGACCTGAACTCCTTACTTTTCAAGTACGAGAAAGACCTCTCGCATATATTCGCAATCTTAGAGGATGATAAGGCAACAGAATACGAACATAAAGCAGAGCAGCGTAAAGAAAAAATCAACAAGCTCATGTGGGATGAGTTCTTTTTCGACTACGATTTCCATAATCAAAAGATCCACAGGTTCTTTTCCCTGGCTGGGTTCTATCCTTTATGGGCTGGACTGGCCACAAAAGATCAGGCAAAAAGATTAAGGGATTGCCTCTCATTCTTCGAGTATGATGGTGGTCTTGCAAACACTCAGGAAGAAGATCTCGCATCTGAATTCAGGCAATGGGATTACCCTAATGGGTGGCCTAACCAACAATGGATTGTCATTAAAGGTTTGCTAGATTACGGATTCAATGAGGATGCTGAAAGGATAGCTGCAAAATGGCTTCAGCTGAATGAGACTGTCTTCCAAAAGACCGGAGCAATGTGGGAAAAATACGATGTAGTAAATATGGACAAAGGTAAGGATGGCCGGTATCCCACTCAGAAAGGCTTTGGCTGGACCAATGCAGTATACCTAAAACTTCTATCATGACCTCTCGCGCACTGATAACTGATGGGAAGTATATCCTCCTCATACACCGTTTTAAGGATGGAAGAGAATACTACGTTCTGCCGGGAGGGCACATCGAAGCAGGGGAGAGTTCTGAACAGACGGTCATTCGGGAAGTGAAAGAAGAGACTAATATGGAGATTGAGATTGACAAGAAATTGTGGACACTCTACAATCAATTTGATAGGTCATACCATGATTTTTTTCTGGTAACAAAATTTTCAGGTAACCTTGAGCTTGGTGGAGAAGAGCGCGAAAAAGACTCACCTAAAGACAGGTATATCCTGGAATGGCATCCCCTTGAGGATATTAAGACACTTAATCTCGTGCCGCAGCAACTAAAGCCCATTATTGAGACTATGATAAAAAATGACAAAAAGATATGGTAACGGAATCTATATTGGTAAGTTCTGTCCGATGCATTTCGGTCACTTGTCTGTGATCAATACGATGCTCTACAGGTGCGAAAGGGTGTATGTCATATTTTACCATGATGAGCAGATTGAACGTGACATCAAGACTAATGACAAATTTGACTATCCCATCTCCCAAAGGATAGCCGATGCAAGAGCCATACTCTGCAATCCCAGAATCTCTGTTCTGGAACTAGAGATACCAAATAATATTACATTCCCTGATGATAAGGAACTGATAAAGGAACAAATCCATATTGAGGGAAATCTTGACGTCCAGTATATAGGCTTGGAAGAAGAACATGTCTATAAGGATCATATCTATGCAGACACTTATGAGTGCGCCGGTATCTACACCATCGAGACTGAAGAAGGAATTCAGAAGAACCTGCATTCCAAAGACATCCGCAATAATCTCACTCATCACAAAACCTACATTCCAAGATTGATCAGGGACAAGATTGACAATTTTTTCAAGAGAGTCCGCCGATAATTTCATAAATAGCAAAGACGCAAATCAATCTTGAATGATCCCAAAGGAAACTTTTTTTCCGGATTCAAGCAATCCACTGCTAATTCACAATATCCACATTAATCAAAAAGCATAAATAGTTAGTTTGCCTTCTCTATGCTATGAACGCAAAGAAACTCTACACAAAGCTGGAGTCATTCATAACTCCTGAGATGAGTGATGACTGGGCACAACATATGGAATCCATTGCTGACTACCTGAGCGATAATTTCAAGCAACGATCCATGGGCTTGGTATGTGATTTTACCGATGAGATCAATAAAGTTTACACTGCAGTATTCCCATCCAATAAAGTCATGCAGCAAATCCTTGATGAGAAGGCCAATGATGCCATGCTATTTGTACATCATCCGTCAATCTGGGATATAAGAAAAGCTCCTGATGTGTTCCAGCAGATGGATAGAGACCTGTTACAGAAATTCAAAGAAAACCGAATCTCAATCTATAACCTTCATGTACCATTGGACAACTATGGAGAATACTCAACCAGTGTAACCCTGACAAAGGCTTTGGGCATGATCCCTGAAAGATCCTTTGCTCCTTACTATGGAGCAACGTGTGGTGTTTTTGCAAAAGCAGATATGAACACTATTCACGA
>JAWOGQ010000073.1:0-4067 GCA_046496745.1 Candidatus Woesearchaeota archaeon
ATCTATCGTATTTCCTTCCTGGGCTGCAACCGGCAGTGTAAAAGCAACTAACATACAAACCAATAGACTTAATATCCTCATTATCATCACCTTTTTATCCATTTAATTCAATTGTTTATAAATATTCTCAATTATCAAATAGAGACCCTCAATTCTAGTCTGGTTTTCCCGGTTATTCTTATAAAGGAGAACTACGAAAAGCCCTACTGCTAATTTGAGACTTCTTCGTTTAATTTTACTCCGCTACGCAATTTGAACCCGACCACTCTTACTGCGATTTATACTTAGTTAAACTCCTTCCAGGACATTCATCAGGAATTAGTAGATTAAAACATAGATATATCGCCTTAATTCTTGTTCTTGATGTGGTGCATCCATCATTTGATAGAACTTCTTCTTTCTCGAAAAATGAACTTTTAGTTTTGAGATTTATTTAGAAATTTCCCTGCATAAAGGAAAACTATTTAAGACACAATCTCTCTGTTTTAGAAAAAAATGGAGAAGCCAAAAATTGTTTTTTTAAAAGGAGGCTCAAATACAGGAAAATCTACCGCCTTTAGAAATATGAAAAAGCTAGGATTGCTATATAATTGGGTTTTAATTGATCATACAGAATTAAAAGAATGGTTTAAGAAAGTAGATAACAAGAAAGAACTGCAAAAACAAGCTCTTTTCTCAGTTATTAAGGATTGCATGAATGAAAAAAAGAATATTCTCCTTGAGGAAATGTCCCAGAAAACCGCTAGAAAATATCTAAAGAATTACATAAGAAAGTTAGATTATGAATTGATCACTTTTGAGTTTATAGTAGATGATTTTAAGACCTCACAATTAAGAGATGAGCAAAGAGTAAAAAACAAAGAAGATAAAAATCAAAGAAAGAGATTAACAAAAGAGTTTATAGCACAAAACCATGAGATGCATAGAAGTAATCTTGATAAAGATTGTATTTTTATAAATACTTCCAGGTTGGGAAAGAGACAAACCGTAAATTTTATTCTCAAACATTTAAACCTAAAATGAGACTTGGATTTATGATTTACTCTTCAAGCTTAATAGAAATTATAAAGAAAAATTATTGAAAAGATTTAACCTACCAGCTGATCCTGTCATCCTCATGCAACATGATATCATGTGCCTTTCCTTCACGTATTGATGCAGTTGACATGGGCTCTATTATAGCTTCATCATGCAGTTCAGGGATATCTTTGCACCCAATGTTTCCCATTGTGGATTTGATCACAGCCAAAGTCTTCTCAACATTATCCTTGAGAGTCCCTGAAAAGGATACAAATCCATCAACACCCTCCTCGAATTTAAGGCTTGTCCCTCCGCCAGTATAGTATCTCTGCCAGTTACGTGCCCTTTCAGATCCCTCTCCCCAGTAAGGCTTGACCTGCTTCCCATTCATCTCTTTTATAGGTGTTGGGCTTTCCCTGAATCTGGCAAAATACCTTCCCATCATCACAAAGTCAGCGCCAAACGCAAGAGACATTAGAATGTTTGAGTCCTGCACCAATCCTCCATCAGAACATATCGGTACGTATTCACCAGTCTTCTTTTTGTATTCATCCCTTGCAGCGACCACACCACTTAGAGCTGATGCCTGGCCTCTTCCGATACCCTTCTGTTCCTGGGTTATGCAGATTGATCCTCCACCTATCCCCACTTTCACAAAATCAGCTCCTGCATCTGCAAGATACCTGAAACCTTCAGCAGTAACAACATTACCTGCTCCCACAGGCAGGTCAGGATAATTCTTCTTCACCCATTTGATTGTATCACTGACATACTCAGAATATCCATCTGATGTATCAACAACCAGCACATCACAACCGCTTTCATGAAGCGCCGGAACCCTTTCCTTGTAATCCCTTGTGTTGATCCCTGCACCGACCATGAGCCTTTTCTCCTCATCAAGCAATTCAAGAGGGTATGATTTATGCATGAGATAGTCTTTCTTGAAAACCAGGTATTTCAGCCTTTTCTTGTCCAGTATAGGTATGCATGACTTTTTGGCTTTCCTCAGTATCTCATTTGCTTCCTTAAGGCTGATTCCATCCTCTCCATAGGCAAGGGAATCAATCGGAGTCATTATGTCCTTCACCTTTGTGTCAGGGTCATCAGTCGGCCAGTAATCCATATCAGTGATCATTCCCATCAAAACACCTTCAGGAGAGCCATCATCAGTTACTGGTATTGTTGAATGTCCTGTCTTCTCAGTAAGTTCCAGGACATCTCTTAGTGTCTGCTCAGGTGAAAGATTCGAATCAGATACCACGAACCCTGCCTTGTATGTCTTTACCTTTCTTATCATCTCTGCCTGGTCCTCGATTGGCTGCGAACAGAATATGAAACTTATACCCCCCTCACGCGCAAGTGCTATTGCAAGCTCAGGTCCAGATACAGACTGCATCACAGCAGAAGTTAAAGGGATATTAAGACAAAGCCCTGACCTTGTAAGAGATGCCTTAAGATCGATAGAATCAGGAGCATGCCCTTTTGTTGTCAATCGTGGTAGAAGACGAAATTCCATGAATGTTTTGCTGGTTTCAGTTTTGATCTCTCGTGCCATAGAAATAATATTGGCAATTCATTTAAAAAACTATTGTATGCAAAAAGTATATAAACAAAAAAAAAGATTTAGCATATAATGGTACGTAAACTATTATTGCTGGCATTCCTTCTGACCATCCTTGGTTGCACTTACCAGACCATAGATGAGATTAAGGAGAAGGATAATATAGGAGAAGAAGTAGCAGTAAGGGGAGAGGTATTGAATTCAGTAAAGATTGGAGACCTTTCAGGTTATGTGTTAAAGGACAAGAACAATGATACCATCGGGGTTGCTTCAGATGACCTTCCGGAAGAAGGAGAGACTGTAGTTGCCAGGGGTACCCTTGAAAGGAATATCATCTTCGGCTACTATATTAGGATTATTTGAAAATTTTCCTTATCAGGACAAGGAAAGGGAAGATCTCTATCCTACCTAGAATCATGCATATCATGAGCGTAATCTTTCCAACAGCAGGTATGCTGTCTATAGGGACACTTGAAAGCCCTACTGTGCATAAGGCAGTAAGGGTCTGAAACAATGCATCAAACAATTCCAGACCGCACAATAGCAAAACCACAGTACCAAGGCATAGGACAATCAGGAAACTGAATACCAGGATCTGCACCAGTGCAAGGCTTGTGATCTCGAATGATTTCTTGTTCAGTTTCAGAGGTATCACTGCACTTGTAGGATTAGACATCTTCTTTATGTTCCATAGGATCGATTTCAATATCACGACAAGCCTGAACTGTTTTATCCCTCCGCTTGTGGAACACGTAGCTCCCCCGGTAAACATCGCAATCATTACTATGAAAAGAATGATAGGAGGATGAAGGGCAATAGGATGCACAGAGAACCCTGTACCTGTAAGTGCTGAGGTCAGCTGGAATATAACTGCCAGGAGGCTCATATCTATCATGCCTATCATGTTAAGTATGATACCAAAACCCACTATGATTCCAAGAAAAATGATCAATGACCTGAATTCAATATCTCTAAAAAAATCCCTCACTCCTGACAAAAGATTACTGTATGCAATGAAAGATATGGCTCCAAGTATCATCAGGACTATGGTGACAATCATGACAGGCATTGATTGGTAGAACGCATCACCCGCTACAAAACCTCCAGTAGAAAGCGCAGTAAAAGCAGTTGTCACAGCATCAAATATCGAAAGCCCTGCTAAGAACAAGGCAATTATTCCGATCATTGTCAGCACTCCGTATGTGATTCCCACCTTATACATGATTCTTGTGACATTTGGAGAAGTGGTTGTTGATATTAGTGATTGATAAAGTCTTATATGTGATCCGCTGTCATTCTCATCCTCTTCTGATCGCGAACGTTGCTTATATATCATGAAAAGGAAGACCATGATAATTCCTATCCCACCAATCCATTGGGTGAGTGCACGCCACAAGAGAAGACCCCTTGGCATATCAGACACATTTGGTATTATTGAAAGCCCTGTAGTAGTCATCCCTGAAATCCCTTCAAAATATGCATCTAT
>JAWOGQ010000010.1:0-8610 GCA_046496745.1 Candidatus Woesearchaeota archaeon
TCTTTTAGCAAGCCATTCATAGAAACATTAGAATAAGGGATTGACTTAATTTCATTAAATTTATGGTATTTAGTGTTTACTATTGAATTAAAGTGTAAATCAGGTAACTCTTCATCACTATATTCGCCAATGAGTTGACAAAAATCATCTCCTCTTCCCTGACATTTTGTTTCCGTAATCTTAAGAGACCTTTTTAAGACATATTCCATAAATCCTATCAATAAATAATCAATAAGATATCCTAAACCACTCTTCCGACATATAACTCTTTGATTAAATTCAACACCAAATCTACCATTATCGATATCTAATTCAATCAATTTTGCTTCCTTTGCTAATGAACTTAAGCCATAATTAATAGAGAAATTCAAAAATTTTTCAATGAATTCTCTTCCTTTGTCAATGGTTGGTGCACCAAGAGTATATGCAAAATTATATCCATATTCTCTTCCAATTCGTTTCAGAACTTCTTCGCCTTTTTCACCATGTTTTTCTACTACTCTTTTTTCAATCTGAACCAAAATCTCCTCAGGCAAAATAATTATTCGTTGAAAGGCGTTTCCATACTGATTATTAAATTCTGTTAAAATAAATCCTGGCTCATATCTGACCATTTTAGTAGACAAAATATTCTGAACCCACCACTTGATAATCTTGTCCTGTATGCTCATATCCTATCCTGAGTATTCCGGCTTTATATATTTTTCCCACTTATGTAAAGAAAGAAGAATAATAAGTTCTTATATATTGGAAAAAACGAATCTTCATTATTTTCAGACAAAAAATCTTACACTAATTGATTCATGTGATAAACAAAAGCTTATACATGGGAAAAATGCTGAATAAACAACTGTGCATTCGCAATGCCCGCGCAGGCTCCCGGCTTGAGGTAATGTTTTGTAGGTAAATTTTCCTCGCTTTGTCCTTTCAATTTTGAAAATTCCCAGAAGATCATCAGCTTTAACCAACACCTTTCTATATAAAAAGCTCTAAATCAATGGTCCTTTGTTAGCCTCTTGAGCTCTTCATAGGACTCTTCCGTTTAGTTTTAATACCCTTCTTGAGTAAATAACCCTTTGCCATGTAGAAAATTGCATAATAGGCATGAGTTACAGCGCTATAGTATCCTTTGGAAAATTGAAATGATTTATCTGCAATTCTGGTTCATTGCTAACTTGATGATTTTAGGTGATCTCATTCAAAGCCCTCGTCAAATATATTTCGTGTAGCATCTTTCACTATTTCGTAAAATATTGATGAATTATGAACCGCCTTATGATTCCGCATAATCTGCTTACCAAGGTTTTCTTCCTTTCCTTCGAGCATCTCCATAAATTGCGCAGGAGTAAACACATGCGCATCCATAGGTATTGTTAATCTATTCCGGTTCATCGTGTTTTTTATGGCTTTAGTATTCGAATTTGAAAGAATTACAATGTCAAGATCAGATTCCTTCTTTTGTGTACCAGAGGCATATGATCCAAAGACTGCTACTGTAGTGAAAGGAGTAAGATCCTTAAGTATCAAGTTCAGAGGAATTGATAAAGACAACAGATTATTCATCTCAAGTAGGGTAATGGTCAAAGGATTTTCCAGATTCAATCGATAGACTTTGGATCTCCCTAGCTGTTTTTCTTGGATTAAATCATATTCCTTGAACCGTTTCAAAGCAATTGTCAGCGCATTATTAGAGGTTCCCTTAAGATCATTTCCGGCATATACGTGAAAAGGCCTAAACTTACTGAAAATTCTTAGTTCATTTTTTGTGAGAACCATTTTTATGGTATAAATATACCAATTAACTGGTATATAGATATTTTGGATACTCAAAAGATTTATATATTATAGGCAATTATAATCAGCTATGGCAACCTCCATCCAAATCAGCCAAGAACTCCAAAAAGAACTTAATAGGATGAAACTGTTCTCTAGAGAGACTTATGAAGAGGTAATCTGGAACATTATAGAAGACACAAAAGAACTAAACTTCAAAACCAAAAAAGAGATAGAGGATTCCAGAAAAGAGATTGCAGAAGGTAAATTCGTGACATTATCTGACCTAAAAAAGAAATATAATGTATGAGATAATAATTGCAAAGAAAGTTGAGAAATATCTCGATAAGCTGAATTCTAAGGACAGGGAAAGGATTATCCATGCGTTAGAAAAATTAAGGATACGACCAGAAGCGTATCTCGTGCGTCTAGTAGGAGAAAAGAGCTATAAATTTCGCGTTGGACAATACCGGGTAATAGTAGACTTAGATAAAACTAAATTACTTATCTTAGTTATAAAAATAGGCCACAGGAAAAATCACTGAACGATAAAACCGTCCCCGATATCAAACTCTTTCATCGCTGCCCCGATTTTTGTGAGCCTCATCTTCTCAAGATGGAGTGTCCGGTTGACCTCCTCACCGATGGTATTCTTCTTCAGGACAACTACACCATCAGCCGCGAACTCACTGACACCATCAGACGAAAGCCTCGAAGCATTCTCAGGGATCTCAGAGATAAGCAAAGCCGTTGTCGGGATATTCTTGACCTCACTCACGAAACGATAGATGAAATTCTTCTTGATATCATCACCGATGATAGGCGGAGACAAGATCGTATTATTCCCTACCACATCCTGCATAGCCATCCCTTCTGAAGACGCATACACAGGAGCATTGATGGAAAGCGCAGAAAGCGAGTCAACAACCAACCTTTTAGCACCTGCCTCACGCGCAGTAGTGATTATCTGGTAAACAGAATCCTTGTTGATATCATTCACTGGAATGCATGAAAGAATCACCGTACCCTCCTGCTCAAGCCTCTCGATCTCGGAAAAACCGAGCTGCTTTGCCTGCTCACGCAGGTCCTTAGGGCTTTGCTCAAAGCTCACATACATGGAGACATCCCCGTAATGCAATGCACCCTTGTAGACGTATTCCATCCCGAAGATAGATTTACCAGTCCCCGGAGACCCGGAAAGAAGCACTATGCTGTGTTCAGGAAACCCTCCCTGTACAAGTTCGTCAAAGCCTTTGATACGTGTAGGAATTCGATTCATGCAATCACCTGTCTATCATATCAGAACCACCATTTAAATAATTTACGCTATATGACTCCCATGCATACATTATAAACCCTGCAAAATAGAAAAGGATTGTTATCCCCATGAAGACAAGCAAGTAAAAATAAGACACATACGAGACCACCGTTCCCTGCGAAAGCAAAGAACCCAGCATGTTCATGTACTGCCTTCCAAGGTCAAACGCAAACAGCTTCACATACCAAAAGAAGAACACATTCACGAAAGTTATCCCAAGCGCCATTATTCCCTGCCTGCTGAGATACCCAAGTATTCCCATCACTATCCCCGCCCCTGCACCTATCAGGACAACAACAAGATAAGGGAACACAGGCTCTGCCTTATGCGTCTGTATATCAACCCCTGTAAGCACACTGCCTGAAATCGAAGTCATCGTAAGCACAGGCGAAAGTATCATGACCACAACGCACATGAAAAAGACTCCCAGAAGCCATACTGGCACATGCGGCCTTTCCCGCCTGTACGCCTTCAGCCAGAAATAACCCGGCGCAAGGAACAAGAGGAACGCGCCGATTATATTAAGAAGATATATCATGACAACACCTGCTGCATCAGCAAACCCAAGCCCTGACAACTGCTCTGAAAGCAACGTTATGAAAGGCTGGTGCGCCGCTTCTGACAGGCTGGAAAAATACAACGCATCATGGAATCCGAGTATATAAGGCATCAGGAAATTACCTATATCTGTCAGCAAGTGCAGGACAAGCATCCCTGTCACACCAAGCACAAGCCCCTTTTTCGTGTAGAAAAGCTCAAGGAATTTCTCGTAGAATCCCTCCCCGAAACTTCCCACCTTGTGCAGGAAAGACTCAGCATCCAGGTGCTTTCGCATCCTTACAATCAAGAATACATAGAAGAATAGCCCGAACACAAGCAAAGGAGCATCCACAGCAAAAGCAAGCCATTCCATGAAGAAATTGAAAACAACCACATAGAACCCGCACAATATCACAAAGCTTGTGACAAACCTCTTCAATATCTGACCGAGCGAAGAAGAAGGGCCTCCCTCCTCGTGAAGGATTGACATGATCGAAGGCGCCTTGATATCATACCGTATCGACATGAACAATGCAATGAAGAAGAGCAGCAGCCCGCCAAAAAAGAAAGTCGCACCATTTATCTGCATCGAATGCTGCACAAGCCCCTCAAGTATCACCTGCACAAAAGGAGCAACCTCCTCCTCTATCGCAACGTGCGCAAAATGCGTCATGTTCTTGAATATCAGGAGAAAATATGACAGTATTATCAAGAGATCGATATCCCTCGGCTTGAACCCTATCTTGTGCCCATGGATATCCTCATGCATGTTTTTCCCGAAAATGATTTTTGCAAGATTCACATGATACATAAGGTACCCAAGCATCACCCATGACAGTATCTTCTTGAAGAAATCAAGCTCTCCGCCGAGGATCTCCAAGAAATCAAAAATGTTCAGCAGGATAAGCGCAATCACGAATATATCCTCGAACCAGTGCTTCAATCTCCTGTATCCATGACGAGGTTTAGGCTGTTGATCAGACGGCTGATTACCATTGGCCTGATAAGCCTGGTTAGGATAAGCCTGGTTAGGATAAGCCTGATTAGGATATGGTTGATTAGGATAATTACCCCCTTGGTTAGCCGGGTTATATTCATTATACTGTTGATAACCCTGAGGATAGTTAGCCTGCCCAGGATTGTTATATTGGTTATACCCCTGATTTGGATCATATGGATTAGGCGGAACAGGATTAGGCTGATTAGACTGTTTAACATTGACCTGTTGATTTTGATAAGACCTGGGGTCCGGTGGAATCATACCCTCCTGTCAATAACCCACATATATAAGGATTTGTCTTTACTCCCGAGTAGCCTCATCGATGATGACCTCTCCTCCGGACACCTCCCCCTCGATATACAGAACATCCCCCTCTTCAACAACCATATCATCAAAATACACAGCTTCAAACTCAGTGGAAAGGACAAGCCCTGTAACAGTCCCGTAATCCCTTACAGAGACAACCTCAACCCTCAGCCCTGTAGGTCCGTCTGATATCACCGGATTTTCAGGAAACGGAACAAGCACACTGCATACAAGAAGCATTATTATCCCAAAGAGACTCACCACAAGACTTATAATCCTGAGCATACCATGACATCCCATCAGATGCCTAAAAAAGATTCCCGACAAAAACCTGAAAATATTTCAACCTTTGTCTGCAAAAGATGCGGCGAATGCTGCCAATACCTCGTCCAGCTCGAAGAGAAAGACATAATAAGGATAAGAGAAGCAGGATACTCAGATTTCTATTATGATGAAGGAGAAAGAAAAGTATTAAAAAGGAAAAATGGTTATTGCATTTTTTATAAGGAAGGGTGCACGATCTATCCCATAAGGCCGAAGGTCTGCAGGGACTACCCCTTCAACAACACAGATACAGTTGAAAGCTGCAGGCCAAGTGATGATCCCCTCCTGAAAAAATATCTCGCATTCAAAAACCTTAAATAATATTACCCAGGGAGAAAATACAATGAAGGATTTCAAGACCACAAAAGATATTGACGTATCAGAAAAAGTAATAGACCAGGTGGTGGGCCAGGAAAAGGCTGTCGAGACAATCAAGAAAGCAGCCCAGCAAAGGCGCCACGTATTTCTCATAGGCGAACCTGGGACAGGAAAATCCATGCTTGGCGTAGCCCTTTCTGAACTCCTTCCGAAAGAAGAATTAAAAGACATTGTAGCCTTCCCCAACCAGAATGACGAGAACCAGCCCCTCATAAGGGTAATGCCCGCAGGAAAAGCAAGAGAGCTTGTCCAGCGCGCAAAGATGGAAACCGCCAACATGTTCAAAGGCCAAAACATTATCCTCCTCATACTTCTCATATTATTCCTGTTCATCGCTCCATGGTGGGCATTCTATCACTACGGTGACCCCGGAAATGTGATCCAGCCTTTCCTTGGTTCGACAGAAGAACCCATAAACGGAAATCCGCTTCTTGGAGGACTGATGTTCTTCACATTCACAATCGCAGGCCTGCTCTTCTTTGCAAGCTACATATTCATAATGAATCTGGGGAAACGCATGGCAGGAGCCCAAAAACCCCAGACACCCAAAGTCATAGTCGATAACTATAACAAGAAAAAAGCCCCGTTCAATGACGCGACCGGAGCCCACGCAGGAGCACTCCTTGGGGATGTCCTTCACGACCCCTTCCAGTCCGGAGGCCTTGGAACCCCTGCACAGGAACGTGTAGTCGGAGGAATGATCCATAAATCCCATCTCGGAGTCCTTTTCATAGACGAGATAGCGACCCTCCATTCCCACACCCAGCAGGAACTCCTTACTGCACTCCAGGAAGGCAAATACCCAATCACCGGACAATCTGAAAGGAGCGCTGGCGCAATGGTAAGGACCGAACCTGTACCCTGCAATTTCGTCCTTGTTGCAGCAGGCAACTATGAATCTATCCAGAATATGCATCCCGCACTAAGGTCCCGTATCAGGGGCTATGGTTACGAGATATACATGCAGGACTCCATGCCTGATACCCCTGAGCACCAGGAGAAGATATCTATCTTTGTTGCCCAGGAAGTCAAGAAAGACAAGAAGATACCACACTTCACAAAAGAAGCGGTTGAAGCCATAATCGAAGAAGCAAGACGGATGGCAAACCGCAAAGGTCACCTTACCCTCAGGTTCAGGGAACTTGGAGGTATCATCCGCGCAGCAGGCGATCTTGCAAAAGAAGAGAAAGCAAAGCTTGTCGAAAAAAAGCACGTTACCGATGCAAAGAAAGTCGCCCGTTCACTTGAGAAGCAGATTGCAGACACCTATATCGAACGAAAGAAAGAGTATGAGGTC
Organism: Candidatus Woesearchaeota archaeon; assembly: GCA_046496745.1. Classification (GTDB taxonomy): domain Archaea; phylum Nanobdellota; class Nanobdellia; order Woesearchaeales; family JACJVW01; genus JBNJGT01. Next base: position 6,937 of record JAWOGQ010000010.1, read on the forward strand.
ATAGTCACCTCCGGCACCCAGATAGGCCGTGTGAATGGTCTTGCTGTGATGGGCGCCCAGCACTCAGCCTCAGGGATAATCCTTCCTATCGAAGCTGAAGTCACAAAAGGCGGCAAATCAGAAGAGATAATCGCAACAGGAAAACTGGGTGACATCGCAAAAGAAGCAGTCAAGAACGTATCTGCAATCGTCAAGAGATATTTCGGAGAGGATATAAAGAACTACGACATCCACGTCCAGTTCCTCCAGACCTATGAAGGCGTGGAAGGAGACAGCGCAAGCATTGCAGTTGCAGTTGCGATCATCTCCGCATTAAAAGACATCCCGATAAAGCAGGACTATGCCATAACAGGCTCACTTTCAGTCAGGGGAACAGTCCTTCCTGTAGGAGGAGTCTCAAGCAAGGTTGAAGCAGCGATAGAGACAGGCCTCAAGAAGGTCATTGTCCCAAAAAGCAACATGCAGGATATAGTCATAGCAAAAGAAAAGCTTGACAAGATCCAGATAATCCCGGTACAGCACATATCAGATGTACTCAAGGAAGTCTATGACTGGAAAGGCAAAAAACAGCTCTTGAACAAGCTGCTGAAAAATGACTAACAGAGCAAGACTCCTGGCAAACATCAAACGCTACGCAGGTCAGGTCAGAGAACTCGAGGATGACGATCCTGAATTCTGCAGGCTGCTGGAGGAATTAGAGGATGAACTCTGACATGTTCATTTACGGCGCGACCAGGAAACGCCTCCAGCCCCTTTATATCATGTTCACATTCTTGCTGTTATTCTTTATTGCAGCAATAGGACTCTTCATATTCTGGGGAAGCAACCCCTTCAGCGGAACCATATTTGAGATAATATTTCTCCATGTAAAGGCCCATGTATCAACCCTTTCCTATCTGGGAGTCTTCTATGTCACATTCTTCGGCGGATTCTTCTTCCTTTCCGTACCAATAGAAGTTTTTTTCGTAGGAGCCTTGAACAACCACAACCCCTTTCTTTTGATTCCGATAGCTCTTGCAGGCGCATCAATCTCATATACCATTGACTACCTGTTAGGTTACAAGCTTGCGACACTCTCAAGAAGACTCATACCCATAAAGAAATTCTACAAGATCAAATCTCTCGTGAACCGCCGCGGGCTGATAGCGATATTGTTCTTCAACATCATTGGTGTTGGATCCCAGCAGATGACATTCGTGCTTGGAGTGTTCAGATACAACAGGACACGCCTTTTCATAGCAACCCTCATCGGCCAACTGATAAAGTTCATAGGCCTGAGCCTCCTTATCCTGATCTGACACCCTTCTCCTAAAAAAAGCCTCTCACCCGAGTTTTTCGAAAAAATAAGCATCATCGAAGGCCAATAAGCTATCCCTACATAAGATGATAGGGGGTTGTCCCTTACGGGGATGTCACCTCTTTTTAAAAAGAAATCAGGCCGAAGTCGATGCTAAAGGAATTATTCGAAAAACTTCTCCTACCCACAAAGTTTAAAAATCAGGACACCTGATTAATACAGATGACTGAACAGATTGCAAAAAATCCATACAATCTGGAGGAGGAATTCTCCCTAAAGAAACTACTGGGCAAGCACGTCCTCTCCCACTCAGGAGAGATCCTTGGCAAAGTGACAGATATCTACATAAAGGATTACTCCATCATAGGGATTACCGT
>JAWOGQ010000022.1:0-17762 GCA_046496745.1 Candidatus Woesearchaeota archaeon
AAGCCTGATTTTGAAGTCAAATAAATATTTTCTATTTCTTATTTTATATTTGATAAACCCTTATTAATGTCAGATAATATGCTTTTCTTATGCATTACAGGCCTAGCGTGTTGGAGATTTATTTTGGTCCCATGAAAAGCGGAAAGACAAGAGCTTTAATGGACAGGTTAGATAAGATAAGCTTCACAGAGTATAAGACACTTGTTGCAAGACCTGCATGCGACACACGTACAATAAGGGGTATTGAGGCAAGACCCATAATAGATCCTCAAGAACTGCTTAAAGAGAGATATGATATAATAGCAATAGATGAAGTCCAATTATTCTCCTCTGAGATTGTTGAAGTGATAAAGCAACTTCTCGCAAAAGGCACCAATGTCCTTGTTGCAGGCCTGAATCTTGATTTTCGTGGAGAACCCTTTGGTCCGATGCCTTTACTTTTATCTTATGCTGATCGTTTCTATCCTCTGACTGCAGTTTGTGACAAGCCTGGTTGCAATTCACCTGCAACCCGCACACAGCGACTTATAGACGGCAGGCCCGCTCCATACGACGCACCTCTTATTTCTATTGAAGGGACAAAACAAGAAGAAACCTATGAGGCAAGATGCATGAAGCATCATGAAGTCCGCAATGTTTAAAAAAGGACCAGTATCCACAAAATAATATGGATACTCGCATGCCTTACGAAAGAATAACTAGGGAAGTATTTGAGCGTAAAGCGGCAAAGACTGATCCCAAATACGGTAGTGACCCCTACGCCAGGGATATTGAGACACACCAGAAATTTGGAATAATATGCATAAATAAACCAAAAGGTCCAACCTCCCATCAGGTTTCTGCCTATACCCGCCAGATTCTTTCACTTAATAAGACTGGCCATTCAGGAACACTTGATCCTAAAGTGACAGGTGTATTGCCAGTTGCCCTTGGTCGTGCTACACGCATAGTCCAGACCCTCCTTCCTGCCGGAAAGGAATACGTCTGCCTCATGCATCTTCATAAGGAAGCAAAAGAGGAGAAGATAAGATCAGCAATGGAATCTTTTGTAGGTAAGATAAGGCAGCTCCCTCCAATCAAGAGTTCAGTCAAAAGGCAATGGCGTTACAGGAAGATCTATTACATCAAGATCCTTGACATCCAGGAAAAGGATGTCTTGTTTCGTGTCGGATGCCAGGCAGGCACATACATAAGAAAACTTTGTACTGATATTGGCGACAAGATAGGCACATCAGCACACATGGCTGAACTTATCAGGACAAAAGCAGGACCCTTCACTGAAGATGAGATGTATTCACTCCAGGAACTTCGTGACGCTGTTGAATACGCAAAAGAAGGCAATGAGAAATTCCTTCGTTCCTGCATCAAACCTATCGAATATGCAGTGACCCATCTTCCAAAAGTATGGGTGCTTGATTCTACAATCGAACCCGTGTGTCATGGTACAAACCTTGCGACTCCCGGTATTGCAAGCGTTGAATCAGATATCCAGCTCGAGGATACAGTGGCAATAATGTCCCTCAAAAACGAGCTTGTTGCAATAGGTTCAGCATCTATGATATCAAAAGACATGCTCCGTACAGAAAAGGGTATTGCAGTCCAGACACATAAAGTGTTCATGGAACCTGGTACCTATCCCCGGCTCACCGGCCTGTGATCCTTCTTATTGTGACACGTACTGTTGTATTATAAATCCCTGGAGAAGCATTTCTTGGAATCCGGATCCCCACATCCACCTGTTTTGATTCTCCTTTTTCAACCATAAAATTCAAAGGTTCCATCTTTATCTCAAAAGGAAAAGGCTCATGTTCTATACTTGCCTGGACAGGTACAGAATGCGTGTTCTCTACCCTGAACTTTCTACGGACAGCCCCTCCTGGTGTGGTCCCCCCCATGTGTAATGCATCCTGTTCAGTATTCATCGCAACACCATCAAATACTGTCAAGTCCAGGGGAATCTCCCTTATCTCAAGAATCATGTAATGCTGGTATCCCATGTAAAATACTGTTGGCACTATAATTATGATCATCATGCTCATCAGAAGAAACGTGCTGACTTTCATTTTTTTCTGGAGATATAGAGATGTGCTGCAAGAAGCAGGATCAAAACTATTGCAAGTGTTATTGATACTGTATTTACAACTGACGGCCCTTCTTCAGAAACCCTCTTGACAGCCTCAAGTTGCATCTCCCGTGAATAACTTTGATTCTCAAAATGTACAATCAATGTGGTGTTGTACTTCTCTCCTGCCTCAAGAGTCATATCATCAACATATATTATTTGATCTATCTCTTTGAATGCAGAAAGAGTGATTGGCTGTGTCTTATACTCCTTTCCCTTAAGTATCAGGCTTGCATAAACATTGCTGATATTGCCATTCCAGTTACTCTTCAGCTTTACGTGAAAAGGCGTGATCTCACTTGCAAACAACCTGTCTGAATGGTTTGACAAAAGAACCTCATAGGATCCAACAAAAAACTCATCGCTGCTTTCTGCCTCTTTATCGTATATGAAACGTGCATTCAGTGTATAAGCTCCTTTTTCAAGCTTGCCAAGCTTGTTTTTCAAATTGTGTGTTGTATCTGGAAGCACGCTTAATCCTTCAATTTCCTGGCTTTCCACTACCTCTTGGTCTGAACTTACCTCTAATTCAAGAGTACCATTGCGGATTGCTTCTGACCCCTTATTCTGTATACTTGCGCTATATCGTGCCGATTCCCCTTCATTCACATTCTCAACATTTACTGACAGGATAGCATATTTTCCAGGATAGGATACGAAAGTCTTTATTGTCTGCTTGACTGAGACTGCAATTGCAAAGCTTCCTCCTCCATACTTTTTGTTGTCTTTTATGGTTATATACCCTGTGTGAGGTCCTGGTTCCATGTCCTCCGGAAGCCTGATCCGGTATTTTATGGTTTTTGATGATTTTGCAGGGATCAGAAATTCTTCCTCATCAAATTCAATATTTCCCTCTAAGAAACCCTCAGCAGATATCATCGCTGGAATCTCAAGATTCCTTGCATTTATTATCCTTACATTCCCCTCTATTTCTGCACCTGGTTCATAAGTGATTGCAGCATCAGGTGGGCTTATACCAATAGCTAAGGATAAAGGAATAAGAAATAAAAGTATTATTGCTCGCATCATGCTGTCTGGCCACTGAAAGTAAGAGTAGCCACTTGAGCTAATCCTCCAGTATCAGCATCCTGTGGTATGGTCAGGTTTATGTTGAACTGTATTGCAGGACTTGGTGATCCAGTGATCAAAGTATCGCATACAGGATAGTTGACAGTCTCTGTATTATCCGTAATCTCATTTGTTGCTTCTTGCAATCCCACTGAGCACCCAGGACTGTTGGTATCATTCATCACATAATATTCGAAATGTGGGCTTGTTCCGCCAAGCAGATCGTTCCCGTTTGTATCGCTTGTGAATGTCAGGTTGACATTTGTATTTCCCTGGTTCATGACTTTTATGAATGCAGGAAGATTTGATCCCCAGCAGTCAACATTGGTGCTGTTGACCTCCAAAGCAGTCATCTCAGATGATATTGTTTCAGCTGCACCCACTGGCGGAGAGCATGTGCCAAAATCAATAGTATCATTTGTAGGATCTACATCTATGAGTAATGTCTCGTTTATATTTATTTGGACATAACCATCTGATGCAAGACCAGTAACATGCATAAGATCCTGAACATTGGCAAGTTTCATAAGGACTAATGATGTCCCTCCTAATGATATTATTACAGCAACAATAACTGAGAAGATTACTGTTCTATTAGATATTTCCATCATTTTCACCTTGTATAGCTATCCCCACCTTGCCTCCTGATGATACCGGCTCAGGCACATATTCTTCGGTTTCTTCCGATGGCTCTCCATTGAATGAATCAACAGTCTCATTGACATACATGAAAGCACCGGCAGTAAGAAGTGTGCTTACTATTACCAGCAGAAAAAGGCTCTTGACCAACGGTTTTGGTAGTTCTTCCATTCTTCTCATTCTATGGTGGTAGTATTATTTAAAGATTTTGTATTGTGGGGCTAATAAAGGTTTGATGGTGCTAGATATAAATTTAACATATTTTTAGTCTAAATTTATTAAATAATTATAGATTTAATTAGATAAATAGTAAAATTTAAATAGTTCAATCATAAAAAATAGCTAAAAATGAACTATTCTAGGGAGCTTCTGGATGAGATAAGTGAGGTCATTGATGTTACAAAAGAGATACGCCATACTAGGGTGGTCCCTGTGATTTATGATGGCAGCCAATACACTCTCAAGATACCAAAAGAGCTTGCTGAACAGGCAGGGATAAGTTCCCTGGATCAATTCATGGTAAAAGCCTCAACAAGATTGAACAAGGAGGGTAAACAAGGGACACTTAGTGGTCATCTGATAAGACATGCCTCAACCGATTCTGCACAGGAATGAGAAAGAGATCCTTCGGACTTTGTTCCGTGAAGGGCGACCCCTCTCCATATCAGAGATATCATCATACTCCTGCATGAGCTGGGTCACAGTAAAGAAGTATCTTAACAGATGCATTTCCCGAAAGATTGTTGCTGAGGAAAAACAGAACAAGAGACCAAGATATGTCCTTGACCCTGAACTGATAACCGCTTTGTTACAAAGAGGTGATTCTGGTGAATAACAAGCTCTTGTTCCTGCTTTCTGTCCTTGTGATTATATTTTCTATTTCAATGACTCATATTCAGCTCCAAAGGATAGATTCGATCATGACCACCGGAAATTCAGTTCATGCAGGTGTTTCCCTCTGCCTCAATCGTCCCCCTGAACTGATCTCACATAATTGCTCAGGTCCTCTCTCTGTTACTCATACAGGACATCTTAGGGAGCCCTATGAATGCACAATAAATGGTTCTGATCCTGAAGGGACACAGATCACCTATTCTACCAATTCCAGCGCATCTATCGATCCTCTTACAGGTGTTTTTTCTTTGGAAGAGATAAAAGGCAATTCCTCAGTTTCCATACCTGTAATGATCTCTGATCAGTCCGAGTGCCTGAACAACAAGACAGAAGTGATGATTAATTTTAGCTTAAATAAGAGTGGAGGGGTACTTTTCACCCGCAATTATCCTAATGAGGAGAAAAGCAGCATCACACTTACAGAAGGGTTCACTAGTTTTCACAATGACCTTGATGATCATTTCGAGGACATAGACGGTTACCCTCTTTCTTATTCAGTTGAAAGACTGGCAATCTCGTGCTATAACCTAGATATCAGCATAAACGAGAGTACTCATCAGGTAGTATACAGTGTTCCTTATGGTGCAGCAGAAGACCTTCCCTGCCAGATACGTTTCCATGCAAGAAACCCTTACGGAGATCATAACCAGTCAAATATAGTGACAATAAACATTGAAATCTCAGAAGAAGGTTCTGAACAATCAGAGGAAGAAGGATCAGGAGGTAGCACAGGAGATACATCAGGTTCTTCAGCATCAGGTGGTATGCCTCTTGGCAGTTCAGATGAATGCGTTTTCCTTGAGATGAACTGCACTGAATGGAGCAATTGCACATATCAGGACCCTGACCTTCTTCCTCTCAAACCAACACACTTCGTTTCCTGGAACCTGACAAATGATGGTGTAATGAAACGCAGCTGTACCTGGACAACAAATTGTCCTGATCAGATGGCTCCAAGGCAGAAAAAGCAATGTGATTATAAGCCCACATGCAATGATGGCATGAAAAATTGCCATGAGCCATCAATGATATGCGAAGAAGGCATCGACTGTGGCGGCCCTTGTGCTCCTTGTGCCACCTGTAATGACTGGAAACAGAATTGTGTGATTGTAGACGGAGAAAGGATTTGTGAAGAAGGTATTGATTGTGGAGGAGTCTGTGAACCTTGTTCCACCTGCGACGATGGCATCAAAAACTGTATCAGGCTCCCAAACAAAACCCTGCTTTGTGAGGATAAGATTGATTGCGGTGGCCCGTGTAATCCTTGTTCCACCTGTGATGATGGCATACGTAACTGCCATATGCTGGAAAACGGCTCAATCTCATGCGAAGAAGGCATTGATTGCGGTGGCCCCTGTCCAAAGTGCATGGCCATAGAAGGACCCACAGGCATGGATAAAGACACCCTTCTGAATATAATGCTTATTGCTATGGTCCTTTTTGCAGGAGGCTTTTTGATCTACAGGCTCAGGAAACCAATATATAATCTGATAATTGAAAGATACATAACCTATATTCAAAGAAGTATAAAAGAAGGGCAGCAGCTATCAAGCCAACAGTACCTAGCATTCTATGATAAACAATTGAAACAATTATCCTATGATTTTGATTCAGTGACATCCAAAGGGACAAAAGAGGAAGGTGATCGTCTCCTTATCGAGGGAAGCACATCAGGATATAATATTGATAGGTACTCAGTCTCATTTGATAACGATTATGCAGACATACTCACCGATAACAGTGTGCGGACAATCAATTATGCCTTTTATGCAAGTGACATGGAACACGGAAAGCGTATATTGCAGGAGATGCTGAAAGCTGACATCAAGCCTAACTATTCCATTTGCAAGAGATCATCAACAGTGGAATGGGCAGAGAACTGGAAACGTGACAGACATGCTACCTACGAGCGTGTCAATGGTCGCCTCATGGCAAGGACTGTAGAGTACATACTGAGCTTCAGACCAAAGGATGAGGATGAGACAAACAAGATAGTAAAGATTCTTGAAAGATATGGTAAAGGCAAGCAAGGTGAAGGATGGGACATACCTGATATAAGGATAACAGGCCAGGATAAAGTAAGGGATTTTGAGAAGCAGATACTGAATGTAAAGACAGTTGATGGGCAAAAACTTATGGTCCTCACAAAAGACAAGGCACTTGAAGGGTATGAAAGCAGCTCTGTATGGATCAACTCAGCATTGTCCAAGGTGATAAAATGAGACTTATCCATATTATCGGACTCTGTATCCTTGTTGCTAGTGTCATGGCTGAGGTAACAATAGACCAACCCCCTAACAACCAGTTATATACAGTGGCCGAAGATTCTGTTTTCAATCTTACAGTCATTGCAAGCGATACAGATGATTATCCCATTTCATTCACAGATACATCCTATGACGAGAACGTGAGTTTTGACTGCTTCAAGAAATACCCTGTAAATGATACAGCTACCTTCATCAACTTCACACCAACAAACGAGTTTGTAGGTTTCTATTCTTTTGAATTGAACGCCCGGAATACAGAGAATGAAGTGGATACTATTGTTATATCATTCAATGTGACAAATACCAATGATATTCCTGTCATAGATAGTACAAGCAACCTTACTACTGTACATGAGAATGATACCCTTCCGGTTTTTGTAAGTATTATTGATGATGATCTGATCCATGGCAAAGAATCGATTAACATATCCTGGACACTTGACAACCAGACCTCAACAAAGCTTCAACCAGTATTCGAGAATGACACATATTCAGAGATAATGTATGTCCCCTCCATGTTTGATGCAGGAAACCATACCATAAAAGTAATTGCAAAAGACCTTAATGGTTCCCAGGCAAATTTTACCTGGAATATAACTGTGATAAATGTCAATAGACCTCCGGTTCTTAACAATACAATCCCTAATGTGACCTGGGAAGAAGACATTAACCTGACAGGTTATCTGGATCTTATGGACTATTTCTCTGATCCTGATCTCAATGAGAGCGGTTGCGATCCGAATATCCAGGAATGCATAACATTCAATTATAGTATCGTAGATGGGGGTAATATCAGCGTAGTGATAAATGGATCAAACGTCAGTTTTTACCCTGACAGGGATTTCACAGGAGACATGACTATAATATTCAATGCCTCTGACGGCATTGACCATGCCCTGAGTAATGAGATATTGTTGAACGTGACAAACATAAATGATCCTCCTGTAATCACACCTGTACCTGACCAGTTAAATTACACTTATGTTGATTTCCACTATCAGGTCCAGGCCTATGATGTGGACAATGAGACATTGTTCTATTCAGTTGATTCATCACTCTCAAACATATCAATAAAAGATGGCCTGATAGAAGCATTCCCTGTAGCAGGAGAAGAAGGTAATCATACCGTGAATGTCACAGTAAGTGACGGGATCAATTCAACCCATGCATCATTCACTCTTCAGGTACTTTCAAACAGCCCCCCGGAGATAATTAATATCCGTAATTATTCAGTAGCACAGCATGATACACTTGAGATAACCCTTTTAGGGCAAGATTCCGATGGTGATGAACTCTCTTTCACATCAGACTCATCCCTTGACATCACCTCGATTAATAGCACATCCTGTAATGTCACATGGACACCACATGACCAGTCATTAGTAGGAAATCATACCATAATTTTCACTGTAACAGATGAGAAAGGCGCGAAGTCATCATACAAATCAACAATACAGGTCAATGACACACCGATGGCTCCGATAGTTTATCCTGTCTCAGTCGGTCCCATAAGGACAGGCAAGCAATTCAATCTTACAGTATATTCATTTGATGAGGATGGAGATTTTGAAAGGTTCAGTGATAACACTAGCCTTTTTGATATTTCTACCCAGGGTCAGGGATCAACAGAAGATAATGCTACCGGAAAGATAATGTTTACTCCATCCAGCACAGGATATCACAGGATACTAATAACAGGAAATGATTCATTAGGAAATAAAGACAACACAACCCTGATACTTAATATCACAACAAATCATGCACCTTATTTCACAAGCATCAATGATATAATAACCCAGGAGAGTATTGAATATTCACAAAGGATAAATGCAGAGGATCAGGACTGGCAGGATGACCTTTCTTTTGGCTCAAACACTTCCCTGTTTAACATAACCAACAGATGGATTAATTTCACACCAGAAAATCAAGGGAATCATACTGTAAGGGTCTGGGTCTCGGACGGCACAGCTAACGTGTCTGAGATTATACAGGTGAACATAACCAAAAGAGACGATCCACCTTTCTTCATGCCTCCTGTAGAGACACTTGAAGCATGGGACCAGCTGAAAGAAGGAAACACAACCTACTTTAACATAACTGCTATCGACGAAGAAGGGGACAATGTGACAATAGATCTCACTTTCATCAATTTCACAAATAAGGTGGGAACATCAAATCATACACTTTTCTCATTCATCAACACAACCAGTATAGCAAACGTGACTACTGCTTATGTCAATATAACCCCTGGCCCTCTTGATGTGGGAGAGTATTGGGTGAACATATCAGCATCAGATGGCAAGAAAAGGAATGACAGGATATTTCCTTTCACTGTGAAGAACATAAACAACAAGCCAAGGATTAATTGGACCATTCTATATAATGGTACAACATTCTCATCAAATGCAACATCTGTATCATTCGATTGTAAAGAGACAATGCCCATAAATTTCACATCTCTTGTATTTGACCCGGATTATGATCCTTTGAGATATAATTGGACGGTGTTTTATCCTAATGGATCTGTATTCCTAAATTCCAATGACACAGAGATTAATTTCACGATACCCTATTACGCTCATCCATCGTTTATGGTGACATACAGGGTAAGTGATAATGAAACCTATTCACAGGTGAACTTCACGCTTGATGCAGTGAACGTGAACCGCAACATAACTTTCGGTACCCTTGCCTATGAATTTGACGGTTCAGGAAACTTTGATAATACCTATATAGATGATGGCCTTAAAGTCCAGGATCTGGATAGGAATGCATCATTCAGATCACAAAAGATAGACCTGAAGACAGATAATGCCAACATAATGCGGGTAATGCATAAGAACCTTACCTTTGAATACAACGAGAGCCCATCCTATAATGTGTCATTGTTTTTTGGCAGTGTGCAAACATCAGACAGCATAGTAGAATATCTTCCAGTCCATGAGAATGGTACAGTCCAATCAGATAACCGCCGCTTCATAAGCTTTATGATAAACATCTCAGGTGACGGTACACAGGCTCCAGTAATAGATAAAGGCTTGTTCAATTACGAGATACACGACCTTGATGTCATGAAAGGAACTGAATATCCTGGATGGCTTGATCTCAGGAATTTTTTTCATGATCCTGATGTGGATGATAACATAACCTATAATGTGACAATACATCAAGGTGCAGGGCTCGCAGATCTCCAGATAATCGACAAGCATTTTGTCCAGGCAAGCTTTCTTGAAGAGGGTACTGTAATAGCACAAGTATCAGCATCTGATGGCACCTCAAATATATCCAGCAACAATATCCATATAAGCATTGATTCAAAAGAAGAGGTATCAAGAAGCTCCGGCAGCAGTTCTACAGTGGAATACAAGACACAGACACGTAATACCAGAAGGCCTGTAGCACTGGATATAATACATCCGGAAAATATAACCTTGTATGAGAATGAGACTGCGAAAGTGCCTATCAGATTACAGAACAACGATGATTTTACCCTTAATGACCTGAGAATAAATGTTTCAAGCACACGTGGAATAGGACTTCACCTTGATAAAGATCACATAAGGACGCTTGAAAAGGATGATTTCCAGACCGTAATGCTTACGATCAACATGTCAAAGATCTATGGCACTTATGATGTCCATATAAATGTTACAGTAGATGACCCTTCATACACTGACAGTACAAAGCTTCTCATAAGTTCATTGAAAAAAGCTCAGGAAGGCGAGGATACATCAAAGCTCAAGCTTGCTTTTGTCTCTGACTTATTGAAGAAGAACGAGGAATGCAGTGAACTATCAGAATATATTGAGCGCGCAAGGCTTGCCTTTGAATCAGGAGATGATATGAAAGGGAATGAATTGCTTGAGCAGTTCACTAATGATTGCAAAGCGTTGATCCAGAAACCAAAAGTTGAGAACCCTCAATCAACCTCTTTATTGGATGACAGGAATTATCGCATTATTGCAGGAGCAGTAGGTTTGATAATCTTATTTACGATCATCATTTCTATTGTTACGCTTTATCGTAGAATCTGATTTAGAATCTATTGACTGGCCAGAGATTTCAGTATTGATAGAATCAATGCCCTTGTCGATCTCTGACAGGTTATCACTAAAGTGGTTCATATTGAAAAAATCATTCTTGAATACCTTTTCAAGAGGGTCATTTGAGAAGATTTCTTCTATCTCTTGCTCTGTTATGTACTCTGTATCTTCATGTAACGTTCTGTTATCTTGTGTCTCTTCCTGCAAGTATTTCCCTTCAAGAAGTTCTGTTTTATTCATATCTGTTTTATCAAAGGTTTTATGGTTTTCTGCATCCTTGCGTTTCTCTTCTACCCTATCTTCCTTTGGCAATATGCCCGGCCCTTGGGTTTTTATAGCTCTCGTATCTTTTCTTTCCTGACTTGAATTATTTACTCTTGCATATGTTCTTCCAGTAATCCCCTCACTAGGCTTTGCATTTCCAGATTTCCCTTTTTCAAGTATATTTCTTCTATTTGTTTCACTTCTTTCAGGAACCTTAGATCTCTCACGTCTTTGAGGCTCTGGTATCCTTTCAGGTTTATCTGGCATTTCATTAATATTAGGTTTATATTCAGAATATCTTTTACTTTTTTCCTCTGCTCTTTTACTCTCCTCTTTTCTTGTTTCCTTTATGTCTTCTAATCTCTGTGTCCTGCTTTCTTTTCTTTCATTTGGATTGCTTGAAACCACATGTGGTTTCCTTTGAATATCTGGCCTTTCTTCAATTCGCTTTTCTGGTACTTCTCTTTTAGGTGTTTTAACTGTGTCACGTCTCTCAGTTTCCTTAAGTTTCCCTAGTTCCTCAGGTCTGTCACGTCTCTCAGGCTCCTTATTTATTTTATTTTTTTCAGGCCCAGGTATCCTCTCATTCTTCTCTGGACTTTCTGTCCTTTCATTGGGATTCCTTTTATACTCTGAGTCTTGGAGATTGTGACTTTCATTTTTTATTTCAGCGCTTTCAGGTTCTTTTATGTATTCTAAAGGCTCCCGCCTATCTAACCCTTTATTTTCCTTACTTACCTGAGTACCTTCATCTTTTTGTGCATCCTGACCCTTCTTGAAAAAGCCTTTCAATGAACTTCCAATATTTTGCACAAACCTTATCGGATTTGATTTGTGTGTTGTTATCAATTCAGTAGAAGTAAGATCAGCTATGTACTGCTTGCCTTTTTCAAAAGTATCCCTTACATCTTCTTTTGAGATCTGCTTTCCACTGTACTCAAGATGTTCTATTTCCTTCAGAAAACCACTGATATCAAAAAGAGTGCCTTTCTTTAATGCATTCTTCTCGATACTTGAGAAATAATTTTTCTTGTAATCCATCTCTCCAAGCTTTTTCCTGAGCTCAAAGAAGTTTTCCTTGTCAGAGAGCATCTGGTTTTCTATCTCTTTTATCTGTTTGTTCAGGTTATAGTTATAAGATGGAAGATTATTTATGAAATCTATGAGTTCCTTGTTTGTATATACTTCATCAACTTTCATAAGCGAACTTATTGTCCTGTGGATCTCAAAAGCAAACTTTTGAAAGCATATCTGTGGATACTCTTGAATGTCTTGTTCTAAAGCTTTTATACTATCGAAGAATTCCCTGTTTATTTCCTGGAATTCACTGCGTATTCTCTTATCACGCTCCGCAGCATCAACACCCTCTTTCTTTAGAACCATGGTGCTATTCTGTTGATTCCTTTATATAAATATAGTTTACTATGATAGAATAGTAAATAACATATTTAAATACTCCGGCGTATGATACCTTATGCCTTCTGACAAACGCTTTGAAGAAGCATATAAGAAGCTAGCGGAAGCTCAGCATGAGGTAGAAAAAGTAATACGTGGACAAAAGAGTATGGTCAAAGCATCTTTTCGTGCAATGATCTGCAATGGCCATGTCCTGCTTGAAGGTTTACCCGGATTAGGCAAGACCGTCCTTACCCGCTCGCTCGCTGAGATATGTGACCTTATGTTTAAGCGTGTACAGTTCACAACAGATTTGCTGCCTTCAGATATAATCGGTACAGTAACCTACAATGAGGGACAGTTTGACATCCTGAAAGGCCCTATATTTTGCAATATCCTCCTTGCAGACGAGATAAACCGGGCACCTCCTAAAGTTCAATCAGCCCTTCTGGAGGCAATGGCCGAACGCCAGGTAACTATAGGCAAGCAGAGTTATATCCTGGATAGTCCTTTCATAGTTATTGCTACTCAGAACCCTATCGAGACAGGAGGTACTTTTCCCCTGCCAGAAGCTCAGCTTGACAGGTTCATATTCAAGCTTAACATGGAATATCCCGGATTCGAAGCAGAATATGAGATTCTTGAAGAGAATCTCAACAACAAAAGCTTTGAAGAATATAATCTTAGTAAGATGCTTGACCCTCAGGACATCATGTCCTTACAGCAACTGGTTTCTCATGTCCATATTGAACCCAGGCTCAAGGAGTATATATTGAACATAATCAGGGCAACACGTAATCCTTATGAGAGCAAACTGGAATATGCTCATATGCTAAAGATAGGAGCTTCCCCGAGGGCAAGCATCAACATACTCCTTGCTGCACGTGCTGAAGCAATACTTGAAGGAAGGGACTATGTGACCCCACAGGATATCAAGACCATTCTTTTTGACGTGTTAGCCCACCGTATCCATCTGAACTTCAAAGCAAAGATGGAACAAGTCACATCAGAGATGATAATAAAGGACATACTAAGAAAGATAAGCATCTATTGAATATGAAACTAAAGATCGATACAGAACCAAAGATCTATTCTCTTGAATTCTCAACACGTGGTCAGTTCTATAACCAATCAATGAGTCCAAGAAGCATACAACAGAAAAGCGGAGCAGAGTTTGACCATTTCAGGCCTTATCAAGACGGTGACGATGCCCGTTACATTGATTGGATTGCATCAGGAAGGGCCCAACAACCTCTTGTCCGTGTTTATTCAGAGAATATCTCATTAAATGTTTTGATCATGTTGGATGTGAGCGAATCCATGTTCTTTGGGACAGGAGATAAAGGAAAGATTGAGTATGCGATAGAACTGGCTCTAAATATGGCATTCGGAGTCCTTAATTATGGGGATCAGGTTGCAGTGATCGCATCAAATGACAAGGTTGTTCACTATACCCCTTTTATCTCAGGTATAGAACAGTTTGAGACAGTCCGCCAGATCCTGCTTGATACAAAGGATTATGGAGGGAATTTTGACCTTAAGGATGCTATAAATCTTATTGTTGAACAGTACAAGGAAACACATATCCTTATCATGATATCTGATTTTATCGGAGGAGATATCTACAATGATATCCATTCAGTTGCTGACCGTTTTGATATACTTGGAATACTGGTATATGACAGGTCTGAGATTGAACTTACTGGAGTACCTTTCCTGAATCTCAAGGATCCATATACTAACCAGACCACCCACGTCAATGTTCAGAGCATAAAAAAGAGATATAAGCAGGAGATGATGAAAAAACTTGAAGGTCTGAGGATATTTTTCACTACGATAGAAAAGGACATATGGACTATTGGTGTAGGAGAACGTATTGAGCAAGTAATACCTGATCTGCTTGCAAAAAGGAATAATGAGGAATAATGCTGATATTTGAATCACCTGAAATCCTGTATCTTTTCATCTTAGTTCCAATCATAATAATAATCCATCTTGTTAGCCTAAAAGGACATAAGAGAAGAGCACTTACCTTTGCAAATTTTGATACAATCAAGAGGTTGCAGGGCAAAAGCTTTTCAAAAGACATACCATTGCTATTCCTGCGCCTGATCTTTTTATCATTGTTGATACTTTCATTTGCAGGATCAGAATGGGAATATACTGCACAAGGATATCCTGATGAGATAATACTTGCACTTGATACATCTGGGAGCATGCTTGCAAGTGACCTTGAACCTAGCAGGTTTGAAGCCGCAAAATCAGCCATAACTGAATTCATAAGTAACAATTCAGTTAACGCGCGTATGGGTCTCCTCTCATTTACATCCCTTGCTCAATTGCATCAGGAAACAACTCTTGATAAGGCCCTTTTGCTGGATGCTCTTGATCAGATGTCAATCGAAAATACAGGTGGAACCTCTCTTGCTGTACCCATAAGTTTCTCAGAGTTAGTATTTGAGACAGATAGTAATGTGCTGGTACTTCTTACAGATGGACAGGAGAACATATTTTCTGATAACGAGCTTAGAAGAACAGTAGAGAAAGCCACAGATAAAGGAATCATGATACATGTTATTGGTATAGGGACAGAAATAGGCGCTCCAATCACAGAAGAGGCAGAAGGTGCATCAGTACTTAACACAGAAGTATTTTCAATGATTTCTGAAGTTAATGGAGGAAATTATTCAATTGCAGGTAGCAGCCAGGAAATCAGGAGTTCATTATCGGGTTTCTTTGAAGAGCAAGAGATTTTGATCCAGGTCCCTTTGTCCTTTTACCTCTTCATATCAGCAATCATAGTACTGATAATAGAATGGTATTTCTCCAATTATTTGTTTCGTGCCTTTCCATAGGCCTTCAAGCCTAATAGCACTATTATGATCAGGAGAATTATTACCAGATAATGCCATGGTGGTCCAGTCTTCCCGGGTTCATCTTCTGAGATGACCTTTCCGGTTATAAGATTAATCTCAAGCTTATCCTTTCCAAGATTCATGGATATATTGCGTTCCTTGGTCTCTTGGCCATAAGAGAGAACAACCTGTCCCTCGTATCTTCCCAGCGATATGTCACTCGTGTCCCAGTAAGCAGAAGTCTCCTTTGACTCTTTAGGTCCTAATTCCAGTTTGTATCCTTTGATTGGATCAACCAAGGAACCATCACTGATGGTGATCCATGATTCAACATCTTCTATCCTGGAGTTGCCTATGTTTTGTATAAGCATCTTGATCCTGGCAATACCACCTTCATTGTATTCATCAGCCATTATGGACAATAGCTTGAGAAGGAATTGCTCAATCTCAAAGTCAGTCTGTACTGTCAGGCTCTTTTCATCATAATAAACCTTGGCTTTGATGTAATACTTTCCAGGATCCAACTCATCAACCGGCATTTCAAGAGTTATCTCACCCGCTTTCTTGCTTTCTAAAGGTCGGGGTTCAGTCTCTATTTGCTTGACAGTCTTACCATCAGGATTTGTGATGGTGATTTCTGTCCATACTTTATTGATTGGTTTTTCTCCAAGGTTGAATATTGGTATTGTTATTCTTACTGGTTTGCCTTTATTTGAATCAGTTGCGGTTATCCTGGCTTCAGCATAACTGTCAGGGTAAGGGACATGGCAGAGCAGTGTGTGGATCACTTCCATATTAGGGCGAAGCTCAATATCTTTCCCATCATCATTGATCTCTTCTGTCACGATGATATCACTGCTATGAATACCAGGTCTCTCAAATGAATCTGGAAGATTGACCGTATAGGTGAATTTCTTCTTCTCCTCATCCTCGAATGATACACTTTCAGTGCTCAGGTTGATATAAGGTGCCAAAGGTCCAGTGACATGTATATGGGCATCAAATGCTCTGTTCTCGTTATTCACTATAGTAAGAGCTAAGGTTTCAGTTCGTCCAGGCTCAAAGTTAAGGTTTTTTGAGGCAGGGGTCAGGCCTATTCCATATACCGGAGATATAACTAGAAAGATGAGAATGATTAGGTATAGCCGCTTGTTCATCTGAATAATGGCCTCCCGCTTATTGTTATGTTTGCCTGCTTTGATCCCTCTGGTTCTGCAGGTGGAACAGTGATATTGAAATGCAATTCCGCAGAGTCATACTCATCATGATAGTCAAGATCATGCAGTATGCTTACATTATCAAGGGATACATTAGTCCATTCCATTATCGAGTTAGTGGCATTGAATGACCCGGTCTCACTTTCATCAATCCTGAACTGGAAGTATCTGCTTGGTGGTGGGACTGAAGCCCATAGGTATTGGGTAGTAAGCATACTCACATTAGCATTGATATTTCCATCATTGATTATAACTATTGGTGGATATAAGGGATCAAGAGTGCTCCTTGATTCCCACAGCTCAGCCTCACTGAAATTGATAGTATTGGGCTCAAGCACAAACTGGATAAGGCTTGCAACGCTCATGTTGAATGATTCAGACCAGTTGCTGTATGCCGCACCATCATAGGCCCTTATCTGCCAGGTATAGTAGTATTCCTCAACACCCCATTCTCCATCCCAGAGGTATTCAAGCTCTTCTGAAAGCACCCAAGAATAATTGATGCTCGTTTTCGTATAGTTCTCTGAGCCAAGCGTATAGAAACGGTTGTCATCTGAACAGGCAGGATAGCATGATATATTAATCTGGAAGGAAAGCGTATCACCCTCCGCATCTGTTGCGTTCCATTTCATGAGCGGGGTTCTGTTTGTGAGGTCAGTCCCTTTAGAGATGTTAAGGTTATGCTCTGGAAGGATAAGATCTATGGTCGGGGCTGAATTACCAACAACTACAGTACTTGAATTCATTGCGTCACTTGTGAACTCATTATCATAAGCATATGCCTGGCAGGTATAATTCCATCCATAAATAAGTGTTGCAACATTCCTATCCGTATAACAAAGTTCGCTGTGATTACATTCTATAGTTGTGTCCCAGGTTGTATTATGAGTATCATTCACATACCAGGTGAAGGATACATTAACAATATCAGAAGCCCCAGTAATATTAGCATAACAGGATAAATCATCACTTGCTGTTGGATTTTCAGGAGTAATATT
>JAWOGQ010000094.1:0-15884 GCA_046496745.1 Candidatus Woesearchaeota archaeon
AAGCCTCTCCTGTGTCACATAAAAAGGATCTTCCTACTATCTCAATCCTTAGTGTTGGAGGGACTATCTCATCAAAGATAGATTACAAGACCGGCGGGGTATATGCTGATTATACTGCTGAGGATTTTGTGCAGATGGTGCCGGAACTGCAGGATATCGCGAACCTGAAGGCATGCAAGATTGATGCTGTCATGTCTGAGGACATGGAACCGCATCACTGGGAGAAAATAGCAAAGGCAGTTGAAGAGGAACTGAAGGAATCTGATGGTGTGATAGTAACACAAGGCACTGATACACTTCATTTCACTGCAGCCGCGTTATCTTTCATGGTAAGATCAAAAAAACCTGTGATAATAACCGCTTCACAGAGAAGTATTGATAGGGGTTCATCGGATGCGTTCATGAACCTGAAATGCGCTGTTGTTGCAGCGACATCCAGTTTAAAGGGTGTGATGACATGCCTGCATGGAAAAAGTGATGATTCATACTGCCTTCTTCTTAATGGCACAAAGGTGCGAAAGATGCATTCCTCCCGCAGGGATGCTTTCCAGCCTATCAATACTGATCCTATCGGAAAGGTATATTCTGACGGAACTCTTGAGATATTGCACCAAAGGGAAATTTCTCCTGTTGTGGATATAAAGATGGAAAAGGCAGGGCTGATATATACTTATCCTGGGATGGAGCCGGAGCAACTTGATCATTTCAGGAATCATAAGGGGCTTGTGATTGTTGGTACAGGGCTGGGTAATATCCCGCAGAAGCTATTTTTGAAAGTGCAGGAACTTATCGATTCGGGATTAATCGTAGTCATCACAACACAGACGTTATACGGTGCTACGCATCCTCTTGTTTACCAGAATCTTAGGATGCTCTCAATCAGGATGAACTGCGTTTTCGTGCATGACATGCTTCCTGAGACTGCTTATGTTAAGCTTTGCTGGGCTCTTGCCCATGAGAATCCCAGGGAGCTGATGGAAGAGGATGTTGCTGGAGAATTCAATCCAAGGCTTACTTTATCTCAAGCTTTATGAGCTCTTCGATCTCTTTTTGTGATATTGCACAACCGTTGAGCTTAAGGCCCCAAAGGACAGCATCAAGAAGTATCCCTTTGTCAAAGTGCTCTTCTGGAAGGAAGTGATCAAGCAGGCCCAGCTCGTATGCGGCTATTGCAAATCCTACTGATCTTATCACCTTGAGGTTCGTGTATTTTTTCAATTCATTCAGTCTTTTCCTGTCGACATGGATCTTGGTGTGAAGTTTCTTCTCAAGGGTACGTCGTATGTCTGCAGGATCCTCTATGAGTTTTATTGTTGTCCTTTCATCCACAGCTATTGCCTCTGCGCCTATCTGGTTTGCTAGTGCGAGGGTCTCTATCTCTCCCTTGTGGACTATCTGGATGTTCTTGTGATGTGCTGAGAATATGCTGTTGATGAGATCCATCAGGGTGTTTGTCAGTGCTTCGTATCTCTTGTCAGGGTAGATATTGATAGTTCCCTTGTTCAGATAGTGGAGTGAGTGGAGCGCTTCAAACTTGAACTTGTTGATTTCCAGCGGACGGTCTATAAGCTCATACCTTACACCTTCTGTGATGTAGAACTTTCCTTTGAACCTTTTCTTGAGAGGGTCGAGTATCCACATCAGATGATTCAGGGTCAGAGTGATCAAGGGTCCGGTGTCAAAAACTATGGATTTCATATGGAAAAGATCTCCCTAATATTTTTTAGCTTCTTTTTCAGGTCCTGTTTCACTTTACCATTCTGGTCAATGATAGTTGTCTTTCCTACGAAACTCATGAGCTCCCACTGGGATACCCCCAGGAGTTCTGCGGCACGCGCAAGAGAGATGCCGTGATAGTATATGTTTGAACTTTTCTTGATCTCAGCTCTTCTGAGTACTTCCTGGATTGAATGATGGATGCGCTCGTCGCTCTTTCTTATGAGGTCTGTTGTTTTCCTGATCTCTTCACAGTAACTTTCGTCCTCTTTTTGTTCAAGGTATTCTTTTGCTTTCTCAAGTGAATAGACTATCTGAGGGTCAATGTCTTTTTCCCTCCTGGTTATTTTTGCGATGGAAGATATCACTACTGCTATTGATATGGAATACTCGTCCTGGAAAACGGATGCGTTATGGATTGTGTGATTGCTCAGGTCGTTTAGGTCTGAGAAGTTTTTCTGATTGATTGCTTCAAGTGATTCTTCAATAATCTTTATTGTGTCTTTCCTGACAATCTTATCCATGATTCAATTCTTTGGGAGATGTGTATTTAAATCTTTTGCGTCAAAAGATTTATAAAGCTCTCAGGTCTATATGACTGTGGGCAGATGGAAAGACATTTATTTGCGAGTGTGGGGTTCACAACTGTAGTAATTCTTTTGGCAACCTTTATAGTGGTTCCCAACTATCCCATAACAGGCATGTCTGTGTATGAGCCTGATTCTATCAATCTTAAGGAAGGGGATTACAAGAAAGCAATAGAGATATTGAAGGAGCATGATCTCAAAAAAGAGATAGAGCAGGTCATCTTGCAGCTCGAAGAAAAGGAGGAGCTTGGTTCAAGGGATCTGAAGGTCATAAGAAAACTTGTTGAGGATATAGATGATGATGTGCGTGAAGAGCTTGAAAAGGCCCTGGGTTATGATGACAAAAGGCGCTCTTATATCGTGGAATTCGGTAATTCACAGGTTAGTATCATGTCAGGCGGATCTGTCCATGAGCAGTTCAAAAAAGACCTGCAGGACATGAGAGGCGTCAGCATAGCTTCAACTGAAAGGGGCCGCGAGTTCAAACGCGTGTTCAATGGCATGCAGGTAAGGCTTAGTGATGATGAATATTCAAAGGTCAATTCATTGCCATACATAAAAGAGGTCCACATGGACAGGGAGGTGCATGCTCTTGTTGAATCTTCAAAGAAGACTATCGGTGCAGCAACTGAGCAGATTCCAGGACATAATGGCAGCGGAATCACTATTGCAATAATTGATACAGGGGTGGATTATACTCATCCTGATCTCGGGAACTGTTCCAGGGTTGAATACCTTGAAGGGAGTTGCGAGAAATTTATTCCAGGTTATGATTATGTGAATATCGATTCTGACCCTATGGATGATGCAGGTCATGGTACGCATTGTGCAAGCATTGCAGGAGGTTCGAAGGGAATCGCTCCTGAGTCCACTATTGTTCCTTTCAAGGTTCTTGATGCAGGAGGTTCAGGAAGCACTTCTGATATAATCGCTGCTATCGAGAGGGCGGTTGATCCCAACCTTGATTTTGATACAAGCGACCATTATGATATCATAAGCCTGAGTTTGGGAGGAGAGGGTGATCCAGACGATCCTTTGTCACAGGCAGTGGACAAAGCGGTACTAGCAGGTGCTACTGTTGTTGTTGCAGCAGGGAATAGCGAGGATTACAGGACCATCTCAAGCCCTGGGTGTGCAAAAGATGCAATAACCGTGGGCGCAAGCTGTCGTGAAGACCAGTTATGGGAAGAATGTTATTCAGAGATCGCATCATTCAGTTCAAGAGGCCCAAGTTATGGGCATATGAAACCTGATGTTGTTGCGCCTGGTGTGGAGATATGTGCTGCAGAATCCTCTCAAACTGATGATTACGGGGAATCTTGTGGAGATGGATACATAAGCCTTTCAGGGACTTCAATGGCTACTCCAATGGTTGCAGGAGCAGCTGCGCTAATGTTGCAGGCAAATCCTTCATGGAGTCCTGCTGATGTGAAGGCTGCCCTCAGGAATACAGCTAAGGATCTTGGGAGAAGCCCGGTGGAACAGGGGATGGGTTTGGTCAATGTTTCAGCCGCGATCAATGCGGATAATCTTTCAAAGGCATACATCGAAAGCTTGAGTAATGTTGTTTACAAATGAGGTATCTGATAATATTATTGGGACTGATTGTAGCTGGTTGTGTAGGTGTAAATCCTGAAGCCCATATAAGCGGAATGACTGAGATAGAAGGAGACGTGTCAGGGCCTTATGCGCTTGAGTATGGAAAGGTAGGAGATTCTTATGATCCAATAGGTCATGTAATATACGAGGAGCATAATTATACTCAAGGTAAACTTGGTTCATGGAACACTTCTGGTGTTGAGGATGGAGGTTATTATGTCAAGCTTGAAAGCGGGGGTGCGAGTGATTATTTCTTTGTTGAGGTGGATAACCTCTATATAAGCTCTCCAGAGGATGATACCTGGATGCCGCCTGATGATTTTGTTGTGATCAAGGGAACGGCAAGAGGAAACTTCTCGGATTATATTGTGAGATACCGTCATGGCATGAACTGGAGCGATGAAGGTGTCAGGCTAAAGGATGATGGAAAGAGTGAAGTAGTGGATGATACCCTTGCTGTCCTGAATACCACAGTGCTTGATTCATACGGTGAGTACGAGATTGAGCTTAGAAGTTCAGGCAATCAGACTGATAGTGTGTTCGTGAATTACCTGGAACCGGATGAATACGAGCCGGATAATTCTTTCAATGATTCAAAGGTTCTTGTGGGTACACAGGAAAGAACCTTATTTCCTGAAGGGGATGAGGATTATATCAGGCTTGAGGTAGAGAAAGGGACTTATATCCTAAAACTTGAGGGTGCGTATCTTACTCCTGATATATTTGATGCAGACTATAGGAGTGTTCCGGGGAAGACCCAGTACACGGGGGATGTCCAGAGGACAGTCTTTGAAGTGAATTCCTCTCCTTATTATATAAGGGTCTCCAGTTATTATGATGCGACTTCATACGAGATATCTCTTGAGGAATTCGTGGATAATGATAATGATGGTTCTCCTGCAACTGTGGATTGTGATGATAATAACAGTAAGCTGGTTGCACCTTATTCTGGGCTCAGGATTGATTCAGATATCACCTTTTGTCCTGGAAAGTATGAGATAGACTCACCAATGATAGTAGAGGAAAATGTCTCCTTGTTATGCAATAAAACCAGGATTATCGGGGATGGGTTTGAATTACGCGATGATGTCTCAATAAAAGGGTGCATTATAGAAGATGCTTATACTGGGTTAACAGGCAGAGGTGTTGAAATAAATGTCTCTGATAGCGTATTCGATTCTTGTTCCAGGGGGATGAATATCTATGAAAGTGATTGTTCAATCGATAATGTGACTTTTGCAGATTCTCGTTTCTCTTCTTATGATAGTAAGGTAAGGATGGTGGATTCTGTAGGCGATTCCCGTATCTATTTGTCTGATAGCATACTCGATCTCCATGACAGTAATTTCTCTTCTTTTGATTATAATGATGCTATCTATGGGTATTATTCTAAGCTGAACATATCAAATGTGGAAATATCGGGTTACCATTTTGGGATTTATCTTTACAGATCAGATCATGGTGTTGTGCAGAATGTTACAATCAATGATTGCTTGCAGGGTGTAAATCTTCATTCCTCATCATACAATAATTTTACTGATAATAGAATCTTTAATTCCGGCAAAGGACTTCATCTTAGGGCTGGAAGTGTTGGCAATAATCTTGAGAGGTTTGAATTCAGGAATACAAATTATACTGTATATAACGAACAGGAAGAATCTATCTTCATGAAGGATACTGCATGGGGAACAGATGATGTCCAGGAGCATATATATGACCATCATGATAATGAATCGTTTGGTTATGTCAATATGAGTCTCTTATGTGTTGATGAGGTCAATTACTGGCTTAATGAGGATTTTGCCCTTTGCAAAGGGGTGTATGAGCTTGAATCAGATATCGTGATAGATTCTGATGTAATGCTTGATTGCAGGGGTTCCGCACTTTCAGGCGGGGATATAGTACTAAGCCATGATGGTGCGCAGGTCAAGAACTGCAATGCATCATTCAGGGTGTCAGATTCAGAAAATGTCAGGTTCACATCCAATGTGATGAAAGGAAGATTTGAATTCCTGATGAATTCTTATTTCAATGGAAACAAAGGGAACATAACAATTGTTGATAGTTATAACAATTCTTTTGTCTCTAATGACTTCTCAGTTTATCTTGTCGATTCTTACTCTAACAGGTTCTTCTCAAATACTATTGATGCTGTTGATGAAAGGGGTTATATGAATAGTTATATCGGAAATGAGATCTTTGAACTTGCATTCATCGATACTGAAAGGTTCTTGGTGGAACAAAATGTTTTTGATTCTGAGATGCAGGTGAATGGAGGCAGGGCTAAGTTCTCCCAGCTGGTAAGGAACAATACTTTCAAGGGAGATATAGCTATAAGGAATACTGCACCTATACCTTTGAAAGCGCCTGGTAATTCTTTCAATGGTGATGTGGAGTCTGTGTTGATAGATGAGAATGATGATGAAAGCTATGGTGAGATAATCTATGATGGCTCAATCTTTATTAATGAAACGAATGATGCAAATAATACAAATAAGACGGATGATGTAAATCAAACCAACAAATGCATTGATTCGGATGGTGAGGATTATTACACCAAGGGAAGGCTTATCTACAAGAATGAGGAATATGAGGATAAGTGCATCGACAACGGGACCCTGCTTGAGCAGTTCTGCGTTAATGGGGATGTCAAGGGAGAGGTCGAGTACGAGTGTGATTGTCTTGATGGAGCGTGTGTTGAGAAATGCAAGGATTCAGATGGATTCAATTATTCTGAAAAGGGTCATGTCATGTATGAGAATGAGACGTATACTGATTATTGCGTTAATGAAACATCTTTGGTAGAGTATTATTGTGACAAAGAAGTGAAAGAAGATGAGAAATCATGCAACTGTGTGGACGGGGCATGTTCTGAGACCTGCAGTGATGGGATACAAAACCAGGATGAAGAGGCTGTTGATTGTGGAGGCGTGTGCGAACCCTGCTTATCTTTCATGATACCTTCTGTCAGCGGTGTTGAGAATGTTACTGTGCCTGTTTATATCGAATCCAATGTGAATGCGAATGTGACGTATCTGATATCTTTCGGGGATGTGCTTGAGCCTGTAGGAAATCATACAGTGTTTGACGGTGTACTGAAAAAAGAGGTTCATGTTAATAAGTCAGGTGTAATTGATTATATCGATTTCAAGGTGAAAAGATGTGTTTCCAGGGTCCTTGAACTGGATATTGAGAGTTCATACGAGAGTTCTGTCAAGGATGGTTCTTTCACTTGCACAGGAGGGGTAGATGAGACTGGTGTAACCTCTTTTGGGCAGGCTGAGGTAAACGAGAGAAGGATGCAGAGCAGCAGGGATAATCCAGGAGTTGCGGCAACAAGCGATTTCTCATATACTCCGATAGTATCTTTCTTGATAGTGTTCCTTGTAGCTGCTTTGGTACTGGGTATTGTTTTCGAGTACAGCCATACATCTCCTGAGCTTGAGGATTATCTGCAGGAGAATCACATGAAAGGGCATGATATGTCTGTCCTGAAGCAAAAGGCGATTGAACAGGGCTGGAACCCGGGTCTTGTGGAGGGGGCAAGCTCAAAGGTATTCAGGAAGAATCATAAGTACATGAAAAAGTATGCGGAAGCGTTATATGAAAGGGGATATACGAAAGAGCAAGTTGGAGAGATACTCAGGAAGTTTCCTTCTGACCTTGTTCGTAGGCTTTGAGTTGTTGTGTCCAGTTTTCGATGTCTGAGATGAGTTCTCTGTTGAAGGTTTCCTTATATTTGGGTCTTTGTTCAATCAGGTCCATTATCTGTTGGTGCTTCTCGTGGAAATGGGTTGATTGGCCTTTCTGGAGAAGGTCAGCAGATCGCTTGTACTCGATGAGGCTTTCTCTTAGGCTGGAGAAATAATCCAGGTCATCCATGTATTGGCGGATGTCCTGCTCTGAATGGGGGACAGAGTATTGTGTTATCTTGTGGAAATCGTTTCTCTTGACAAGCTCTGGAAGTTTGAGGCGCAGGTGATCGAGTTCCTCGTTCATATTCTCTTCTAAGGAATATACGGTTGAGTGGATTGAATTTATTTTCTTTAGTTCCCTGGATGAGAGAGTGTGTTGGGTGACTTCTGTGTATATCTCCTTTAATGTCTCTATGTTGTGGCTTGCTTTCTCGTAGTCTTTTCTTTTCATATCTTTTCTTGTTTGGTTGATGAGCTTTTTTGCATCTCTGAGTTTGGCTGGATCTATCTTTTGTGAGTCTTTGCGTGATTTGTCTTCTGATTCCTGTAATCCTATTGAATCTGATTGATCTTTGTATGTGTCTATTATATCTTGCTCGTGTGAATCTTGCATTTGTGGATCGCGTGAAGTGTCTTTTGAATCCTGCAGGTCTGGTGTCTTGAGTGATTTATCTTCTGATTCTTGCAGCTCAGTCTTGTATGATTCTCTTGTATCTTTTTTTGATTCCGGTTGGGTAATCTTATCTTTGTATGACTCCTGTAATCCCTTGAAAAGATGGTTTCTTATTCCTTTCTTTTCCTGGAGCTCGACTGTCACAGGCCCCTGGCTGCAGAGGTAAAGGAACTGCTGGGCTGCGTATAGTTTCATGCCTTTACTGCTCCATGTGCGGGGTATCTGCGCTCCTTGTTTCCTGAGGGTTTTCTCGTAGTCCCTTATTATTTTTTTCTCGCCTTTGAATGAGTAAGCATTGTCAGGGTTGTCCCTCGGAAAAAGCTTGAGGGGATGGAGAAACTCACCTATCTTGGAGAAATCTGCTTTCCGTTTCATGCGGAATACCAGTTCCTGGAGATTGTTTGCTGACTGGCTGGAACAATCATAAAGGATGGTAAGGGTCCTTTCTTTTACTGAGAGGTCCCACCCTTCCTTGTGGTACTGGAATATCCTTTCTATCCTTTGTTCAAGACTCATATTCTTTGGGATAATGCTTTCTTATGTTTTCCATCTCCTCTTCCAGGTTCAGTCCTGGGTCAAGGTATATGCCTGCATTGGATTTTTCCCTGCCCCTGGATTTGCTGTCCCGCATGAGGGATTCTGCAACAAAGAAAGGGGAGAGGTCAGCTCCTATGTAAAAGCGTGGAATATCTTTCCTTCTAACCATCTCGTCGTTGAAGTCCTTGTAAAGCTGTTTTGCTGCAGGGTCTTCGTAGTCTTCGTTCTGGAAGAAGTCAAGGCCTTCAGGGTATCTTTGCTTGATTATCTCTGCATAGGTCTTGTTGGTCGGGTCTTCTATCTCGTTTATTGCTGGATCAATCAGAACATCCTGGGTCTTGTAGACTGTGCTTTGATGGTCGTATACGAACCTTAATCCAAGAAGCTTGAACAGGTCTGCACCATCTTTTTTCTCCTGCCATTTCCTGCGTTGTGGATGGTTCTCTGGCAGAAGCTCAAGCTTTTCCCTGAATTCAGGGGAGTTCTCCTGTTCTATGATATAATCTGTGATCTCCTCGGCAAGGATCTCTGGAGATAACCTTACAAGACAGTCCAAAGTCTGGACAAAAGGGTCTTTTATGAGGAGGTTTCCTGTGTGCTTTTCCCTTATCTCTGAAAGTCTCTGGAGAGTCTCCTGAGGGGTTTTCTTGTACTCTGTAAGATAACGCCTGTCGGATATCCCTTTCTTTTCCATCACCATCTGGTCAAACTTGCTTATGGTCTCATGGTCTGTAGGCGGTTTGTATTCTTTGATCAATTGGATTGTCTTCGGATGGATGAACTGGAGGGTCTCATCATTCGAATCTTCCAGACCTGTGACATATTCCTTTGCTTTTAGGATGTCATCCACTGTGGTGGTGTATTCCATGCCTGACTGTTTTCCTGCCTGATGCTCCATTATCTGGTAGATCTCGTGTTCCTCGTCAGTCTTTGACTTGAGTGCGTAAAGGAGCATTGAGATCCTGGCGTTGGTCGTTGCTTCTACCTTGTTTACAATGGAGTTTTGCATGGACAGGTATTGCTGTGCGATCTGTGCGTTTGCTTCACGTATCCTGCGGGCAGGGGTCTGTACTATGCTTGGGCTGAATGTCTCTTCAGAGGATTGGGAGGGGATCAGGCCAGATTCATTGCCATAATCACTTGGTATGGTCTCCATCCTGCCTGGTTTCTTACTGTAGGCAAAAAAGAGTTTGATGAATGATCCTGCATGTCCAAGGATGCTTGTGAGGGATTCTTTCTCGTCGACATGGGAGACGGTTGTCTCAGCAGAGATTATATCGTCCCATTGGGTGTGTGGTGTAGGTTTTATGTCCCCGGAGTCCTGGCGGGTGTGCCTGTTCTTCTTGAGAACCTCTATTACATCTCCGATCTCTTCTGCGTTTCGAAGGCTCTGGTTTGCTACCTCTGATGCTTTGCTGTCAAGGGAATCGTATATGAAGTTGTCTCTTGTGAGTGTGCAGGCCCTGTCTCTTTCCTCTGGATGAAAGGGTTTCTGGAAGAAAAGGGATCTCATGGATCTTTCCACCTGATCCTTGTATGTCTTCAGGAACAGGTCCTGGTTGGCAAATGTCTTAAGCAGCTTGTGCTTGTATTCCTTCCTGTGGTCGATGGATTCATCTCCCTCAGAATATTCCTGTAGTTCATTCTCCTGATCTTCTACATCATGGACCTTATCAAGTCTGTCTTCATCAAGCACTTGTTCTAAAATTTTCTTTTTTCTGAATAGTACCATATTTTCACCTTATCTGGAATGTTTTTGTCTGTATCCTGCATTGGTATTGGGCGAGATCCTTGTTCATCTCTTCCAGGTTCTCCTCTAAAAATATGTCCAGGCCAGGGTAGAGGTGCCACATGCCTGGTGTGACCATGTCATTGCTTGCAACTGTCAATTCGGGTGTTCCTTTAAGCTGCATGCGGGTGAGCCAGTCTCCATGCCCTCTTTTTGCCTGCTGCAGAAGTTTGTTGTGCCATCTTTTTGCGTTTATGGTCTCTCCTGGTCCGAAGAGGTCATGAAGGAAATCATTTATCGGGTATTCAGGATTTTTGCCTTTGATCCTGTAGCCTGTCACGTTGTCCTTTCTCATGAGAATCTCTTTGGTTTTCTGGTATAAAAGGTTTGGAATGGTGCAACTGGATGTTGCCATGTATTGGCAATCTCCCAGCTTATCGCTTAAATCATCGGATAGATGGTATATTTTGAAGGTATTGGTTGAGTATCTCCTGATCACGCGTTTTGCGGTATATGTGTCTGGGAAAAGCTCTTTTACTGGCTCTGCATCATCAAGGTATAAAGTGAGGCGCCGGTGGAGTTCGTCAAGCCTTTGCGGGCTATCGGTCCAGTATCTTAGGTCCTTGCTCTTTTTTATGGGTATTGATCTCATGCCCAGGGGTTTTCCGGAGAGGACATGGCCTATCTTTTCCTGGCGGATACGAGTTTCATTGTATCGGTAGTATGCCTGCAAAAGCCCTTTCAACCCCATCTATACATGGAATGGTTTGCTTTTTATATACTTTTTTATCACTTTTGAATACTAATTGTTTCATCGGATTAGTTTGTCCTGGCAGTAGAATTCAATGAGCTTTTTGAATGAGTCATCCTTTCCTTCATAGATGGAGTTCTCATGGTTCAAAAGCTGCCTGAGAAGGTCTGTATAGCCGTCGACACCATGGATGTGCCTGTTGATTGGGCCTCCATCGTGGGTTTCTTCAAGGGCTGTCTTCATGTAGCGGTTGATGTTTGCGAGGTACAGGTCGTTTGAATTTAGATCGGTCTTATCCTTTTCTAGTATTGCCTGGCTTTGTTTCTTCAATTCTTCAAAGAAAATATCCTTGTATATTGTTCCGGCAACATTGGTTGGGCCTTCTGTGCTCATGCCTACCCTCTTGTATCCTCCTGTGCTTGTTGTAAAATAGACAATCATGGTGATGGTCTTTTCAGGGTGTGATTCGCGATCGCGGTAAGGGTTGAAATGGCTTATGAAGAGGGATTCACGTTCCTTGCTCTCTGTCCCGGTCTTGCCTGAGACAAGGTTAATGTGCTGCTTGAACTCTGATCGCATGCTCTTTCCAGATCCCCTGTTGCATACTTCGTATAATATCTCAAGCTCTTTCTCTCTTGCGTAGTCGTCTTCGAAAAGAAGTATTGGTTCTTTGTTGGGATCATCTTCTTTTGAGTAGATCATCTCGCCATTGCGGGTTATCTTTTTTATGAAGGATGGCTTTTTGAAGTGGCCGTCAAGGAATGCTGAGTATATGCCCAGCCAGTCCTGGACCGGTATCTCTGATGCGCCTATCCCAAACGGCCAGTATCTTGCATCTTCTCTGTTATACTCAAGGTCAATTGATTCGAAGCCTGCGTGCATGGAGTTCCTGATTATGTCTTTCGTGTAGAGTCTTGCGAATATGGTGTTGACTGAGAGGACTTGTGCCTCTTCAAGTGAATAGCGTGCGC
The DNA here is from genome assembly GCA_046496745.1 of Candidatus Woesearchaeota archaeon. Lineage (GTDB taxonomy): Archaea > Nanobdellota > Nanobdellia > Woesearchaeales > JACJVW01 > JBNJGT01. The sequence goes on from JAWOGQ010000094.1 coordinate 12,259, forward strand.
CAAGAGGGCGTTTTGAACTGTATGGATACCAATTCCTTGGAAGCCACCTGCGTCTTCCTTCGCTTTCGACGAACTTGAGTTCAATGGGCCTGTCTTCGAATGTTGTCTTTGGGGTGATTCCTGTGAATGCCATCGCGTAATAGGCGATGATGGGTTTCATGGTGGAGCCAGGGTGTAGGGTAGCATTCCTGTTCATAGTGTCTATTGTCACTCCCTTTTCCCTGAAATTGTTCCCTCCTATGTATGTTATGATGTCACCTTCGTTGTCTATTGCTATGATCCCTATGTCCAAGTGATTCCGCGTGTATTCGATGAAGTCTTCAAAATCTTCATAAGGTGGATTGTCGTACCTTTCTTTGTCTTTTAACCAGGTATTCTTGTTCCTTTTTTTGAGGGTTTTCTCGTATTCATCGCTATAGGTGAACTGATGGGCTATCTCTTTTATCCTTCTTGTGAGGTCTGTGTCAATGTCAGTATGGATAACAAAGTCACCTTCTTCTTCCAGGAGGAGTTTTCTTCCACTGACTTCTCTTCCGTCTATATTATAGGTCCTGTTTGTAACAGTGCGGATTATGTTCCAGGTGGCCCATTCTTCCTTGCCGTAAAGGGGATCCTTGAATTCCCGGAAACCTATTCCCTGTATATCTTTTTCATCCTCTATCTTCCATTTCTTGTACTCTGCATCTGTTATCTCTTCCAGGGAATGGAGGTGCTTAAGTGCAAGGTTCATCTTATTGATGCCTTCATTTGCGTGGTATTGGAGGAATGGAGAAAGTTCATCTATACTTTTGCCGTTTATTATCCTGTAGAATGCATGAATCCTGTTATGGTTAGGGATTGTTGCGCCGAGGGCAACGACCTGCTGGTAATTGATGCCCTGCAATTCTTTTCCGAAATAATTTTTTGCTGCAGCCGGAAAGCCGTAGATATTATTTCCCAAGGGAACTGTGTTTATGTAGAATGTGAGGTTCTTTTCTTTTCCAAATCGTGATATTAGGTTGTAGGAATATATTATCTCCTCTAGCTTGTTCTGGATAGTCCTCTGGTTATTGTGAAGGATCTTTTTTGCATTCTGCATGGCTATCGTGCTTCCCCCCCTGCTGTATCCTTTCAGCTGGGAGATTGTTGCGCCGAAAAGGTTATACCAGCTGACTCCAGGGTGAACGAGGAAGGTATTAACATGCCATGGCTTGTTTGGGTGCTCCATGTAGAGCTGGTCTTCGCAGGCAAGAAGGCCGTATTTTATGTGGTCTGGTATGTGGTTCTCTATAATGCGCTTTCCGAAGGTTTTCAGGGTATGGCCTTTATTATCCACAATCTTTGCAGAGTGGGTATAGGTCTGCAGGGAATCAGGGAGAGGCTGTATGCCTGCAATCTCATGGATGTTTTCTGCAATATATTTGAAAGGCTTGTGCTGGAGGGGGGTCGGGGCGTAGTTGACGCCTACTATACCTGTGAGGGTGAGGATTGCTGCGGCTGTTGTCGTTGCAGCGGCTTTGCCTGCTTTCCTTGCAAGATCTGCGATAAGTCCTGGAGGAAATTTGCCTTCAGAGAGGGAGCGTTGATATTTCTGGTATCTTCTTTGGGCACGTTTCAGTCTCCTGAGTTTCCTTGTGGACCTGGGAACATCATGTAACATGGAAATTTATATTGAGTGGTAGTTTTTAAATATTGTTATAGTTACTACTGGAACATAGTTTTGCACAAGCTTTAAAAACAGGCTTTTATTCAGTCTGATCATGTATTGCTTAGGGATTGAATCCACGGCTCATACCTTCGGAGCGGCTGTGGTTGAAGGGAAGAATGTGCTTTCTAATGCAAAGGCAACCTACACGACAGAGGCAGGGGGGATGCTTCCCCAGGAGGTTGCAAAGCATCATGTGGAAGGGTTTGATTCTGTCATATACAAGGCATTATCTGAGGCAGGAATATCAGCCAAGGATATTGGTCTTATCTCTTTTTCACAGGGTCCAGGGCTTGGGCATTGCCTGAGGGTTGGGGCTATTGCTGCAAGGGCTTTGGCTGGAAGGTTGGGATGCCCTTTGATCGGAGTCAATCATTGCATAGCGCATCTTGAGATAGGACAGATGCTTTTTGACAGCAAGGATCCTGTTCTGTTGTATGCGTCGGGGGCAAACACCCAGGTCATTGCTTATGAGGGTGGGCGTTACAGGATCTTTGGAGAGACTCTTGATATAGGTATCGGGAATTTTCTTGATTCTGTGGCGCGTGCTATGGGCGAAGGGTTTCCCGGAGGACCAAGGATTTCTGAGCTTGCTCAAAGCGGCAACTATGTCGAGTTGCCGTATGTTGTGAAAGGCATGGATGTATCTTTTGGCGGGCTTTTGACCAATGTCACGCAGAAGCTTTCAAAGTACAAGAAGGAGGATCTTGCGTATTCAGTCCAGGAGACTGCTTTTGCTATGCTTGTAGAGGTATCTGAGAGAGCGCTTGCGCATACTGAAAAGAAGGAGCTTATCCTTGGAGGGGGAGTCGCGTGCAATCCCAGGCTGCAGGAGATGGCGCGGATGATGTGTGATGCAAGGAGTGTCAAGTGTCATGTCCCGGAGAATGAGTTTCTGGTAGATAATGCTGCGATGATAGCGTGGCTTGGATTGCTTGAGTATTCCAATGGTTGCAGGACAGAGGATACCAGGATCAGGCCTTACGAGAGGACCGACGAGGTCTATGTTTATTGGCGTTGAATATCTCGTAGACGTAGTCTTTTTCGATGTTGAGAATCGCATTTCTTGCGATGTGTTTTATGGTGTATTCCGGGAGTGTCACTTTCTTGAACAGTCCAAGCTTTACGTCAATTGAGGAGAGATTCTTGTGCTCGTCCAGGGTCGCGCTTGTGATTGTCCCTACAGGTATGCCATAGCAGTCAAAGACTGCAAGGCCCAGGTAATGGGAGCTTGGTGTCTGTGAGATGTAGATCGCGTCAATCCCGAAATTGAGGACAAGCTCTATCCCTATGAAGGCAAATGGTTTCATGAACCCTGAATCAATGCTTATGCCTGTGATTGTCTTTTTTTTCTTGTCTATGTGAAGCTGTGTGATGATGCCGACGTGATTGCCTTCATTATCTATCACATCTTTTCCCAGGATATCATCTGATGTTATGATGTTTTTGCTGAAGATATCTTCTGTCATTCTAATTCGATCTTGAGAATTATGTTCTGGCTGATTGTCTGGACTTCTGATGCTTCGAACCTGATCTCTTTTGAGAGAAGATTCTTTTTTACAAAGATTGCGGTGAAGGTGTTTGTCGTGTCAGGGCGCTCAATACGGTTTACTTTGCCAATCTTCCTCCCGTTGCAGTCAAGGACGGGAAGTCCTACTATGCGGGGGATAGGGTCTATCTTCAAGACCACTGCATTTTCCCTGAAGCTTTCAAAGTGTGTCTTTTCAATGAAAAGCTCAGGACTTTTGGATACGGTAATCCCTATGATGGAGTAATCCTTTATGTAGATATCTGTCACTTTGCCAAGGATCTCTCCTGAGTGGGAGAGGACGTGCTTGCCCAGTAGTTTCTTTAGGGAGAATTCCTCCTCCAGATTGTATGGATTTTTTGCAATCTGTTCAGTCATCTGTATTAATCAGGTGTCCTGATTTTTAAACTTTGT
>JAWOGQ010000007.1:0-4441 GCA_046496745.1 Candidatus Woesearchaeota archaeon
CTCCGTTTTCGTCGATCGGTCTCTAGTATCGTGAGCGTGCGTGCCGTTCGTCTCGGACGCAAACGGCCCAGGCAAGGAGATTGAGGTATCATATAGTGATGGGGAAACAACATCATCACTGATGCTGAAGAATAAGGAATATACTATAAGTTTCACTGATGTGGATGATGGACCAATAACCGTTGACCTTGACAATGACGGTACGATCACTCCTGGCTCAAAACCTGTTCTTGTAACAAAATACGGCCTGAACATCGACCTTGTAACAGATTATGTGGTTAAAGGCGATCCACTAGACCCTACTACTTGGATAAATTACAGTCATCGCCAGTTGGCTATACATTCCAAGAAAAAAGAAGGAAACCTTGCAGGCGATCAATTGAACCAGGCATTGTATCACCAGATTGGTCCTGCAGTCCGTGCCAATCTTAATAGTACAATTCCGACCTTGGCTGACGCAGGAATATTACCTGCTGATACATATAGTACATTTGCCATAACAGAGAATCCAGTAACAACAGAAGAAGCACTGACAACAATGCATGACTCAGTTAGATTGACAGTAGAAGAGAAAGATGATTATCTTGAGATCCAGAATGTTGAACGATGTATTGATGGCGCAAATAAGAAGCAGATAGTAGATGCAGTCACAGATGATTACGATACAACGCTTGCTTCTTTTGGTATATCTCTGGATGAGACAGTCTACAGCGCATTCATGGATAACGCATGTTACCCTATATTCACAACATCCAAGGAGTTCATGCTGGATGTAGGAGAGACTGACAACGAGCAGGGTGCAGTCCCATACGGTCAGATCTCAAGCCTCATGGGCGCTGATGAATCAGACAGTTACATGCTGTTATCCGCTGATGAGCAGGTTGAGCATCTGGTCTATGTGCGATCAGCTGAAGGGAAAGAGCAGGCCCTTGAGACCTCACCTGAATGCGAATCAATGGATGTAGCAATGCCTGACGTTGTCCTTGATAAGAACTATAATAGTGGATCAGGAAACCTGATATTATTCGGTGGACCTTGTGTGAACTCAATCAGCAAGGAGATCATCGGTTCAGGTTCATGCACTGCTGAATTTGAGCAAGGCAAAGGCCGACTCAAGCTGGTTGATTACAAGGGCAAGAAAGCATTGATGGTTGCAGGCTACAGTGCAGAGGACACCAAGAGGGCAGCGAGATCCCTACTTGAATACGAATCTAACAGTTTCCCGGCAAACGATGTGCAGGTGACTTCTGGTAAAGTATCAGAATATGAGATCCCTGATAAGCCAGAGCAGCCTCAGGAACCAGAAGAACCACAGGAACCTAAAGAGCCAGAAGAGCCAGAAGAACCTGAACTCAACTGTCCAGGCACAGCCCAGGAGAGCGGTGAGTATCACCTGACAATCTCCAAGTTTGGAGTCAAAAAGGAAGTAAACCCTAACCCTGCGGTTGATGTTGATGGCACTACTGCCACTGTATCCTTCAAGGGAGGTGAAACCTTTGAGTCCCAGTACGGTGTTGATTGGCTTCAGTATGTTGTCCATGTGATGAAGGACAATTGCAATGGTGAAGAGGTCGAAACACTCACCTTCCGCTGGGAAGATGGTGACAAGGATAAGGAACAGACTGTGGAACTCCCTGAAGAAGGTTGTTACTGCCTTAAAGTGGATGATAGTGATGTCACCATTGACAGTGCAGACATCAGCATGGAAGAAGGACAGTTTACCCTTGACTTTTCTACCGGTTAACGAAAGATATATTAGGTAGAACTTTTTTTCTTATTATTATATGGAACCGAAAAAAGTACCTATAAACACCCTACGCAAGTTAGTGGATCAGCTGCAGAAGGGCTCAGAGAAGGCAATCGGTAGTTTCCTTTATAAGGGATTCCACATCCAGATAAGCAGGTACAAGCTGTCAACATCTGAGCGTGTTTCCCAACTGTACCATCGCAGGAGGTCAGAAGGCCGATGTATTCTTTGCGGTAAGAAAGTGACCCGTAAGAATCCACGAACAAAACGGCTTTACAGGCTTTGTGATGAGCACAGGAAGAAAGTGGATCGACGCTAGACAGTCATCTTGAAACGTTTGAGTGTTGCAGCAACATTCTCGTCTACATCTAGGAATAACTTTCCCTGCTCTGACCGATCTATGTGTTTTCCATAGAGGACAGTATCTCCATAAGGGGTAGTCTCTCCTTTAGCTCGCACCTCAAACCGAGTGCTTGTCATGATAGGCCTTCCGTGTGCAAAAAGGATTGCCCTCTCATCATTGACAGGGTTTGAGACAATTGCCGGAAGATTCCAGTAGTTTAGTGATTCACTGTTTCCTATCAGGAAATTGCTGTCAAGATGTTTTTTTGCCTTTACCCTGAGTAATGCTGGGTTTCCCACAAGAATCCCTTCAGGGTTGTAATGCTCTATTAGCTTCATTATATGATGCAGCTCCTTTTCCTGGATTGTCCTTGGTGTTATCAGGTAAAGCGGCACCTTCCTTTTAGCGCACATCTCCTGGCAATCCAACACATCAGGGGAGAATATATCATAATATATCAGGTCTGCACCTGCATCAATCGCCTCCATTGCAGCATCAAGGCTGTTCACTTTCACGTAAAGCTCTGTCTTTTTCGGTTGTGTCTCTATGATTGAAGGGCTTAGTTCTATTCGTTTTCTCCTGAGCCTTTCCATGTGCTTTTCCTCAAGCTTTGCAAGTGCCTCGTTACGGGCCTTGTTGATTGTAGAATATGATATGTGCAAGCCTTCAGTGAATTCCCCTGAGATTCCTTCTATCATGAAAGGTGAGTTATATGTCCTGCACAGCTTTCCTTCAAGCTCCTCCTTTGTTATCGCTTTCTTCTCTGCCTTCATAACTTCAGCTGAAGTATGGACTGTATCTGTCTCATCCTGGAGCGTAAGCACAAGGCCCTTTTCTGTCAGATCATAGGTAAGGGTTACAGGTCTTCTTTTTATTGGGATATCAAATTTTGCAAGCCCCATCTTGAAGATTGAGTTGCCTCCCTTGAAATGAGGGTATCGCAGCTGGATCCTCTCTCCCGCTTCTGCCCTTTCAAAGCGCTGCTTGTCCTTGAGTACATAAGTTATCTTGAATATGGTCCCGCGCTTGCCGTTATTGATAAGTATCTGCTCTCCCTTCTGGAGTTCCCTCTGCAGTTCAAGGCATCCCCTGGATACCTTGCCAAGAAAGACACCTTTCTTTGTTATCTTCCTCTTACTGAAGATTCCCGTGAATAAAGGCCTCTTTGACGTCATCCCAATCTCTTCTTCTGCATCCTTGCTTGCCTGTGCATACACCTTCACAGTCCTGTAAAGGTCACTTGCTTCCTTTCCCTTTGGGATTATTGTCAGCACCAACCCTTCAAATTCATCCAGGTGTGGGTAAAGGCTCATCTCCGGCAGTTTAACACCACCATAGAACTGGTCTATTATCCCCTGTACTACTATGCCTATAGCATTTGTTCTTTTCTTGATCTCAATAAAAGACTCTCTTGTTATTTCCGGCGAAAGAATGATGACATCTCCTACTGAAAATTTCTTCAGGCTCTCGTAATTGGTGATCTTGGTTTGCGGTGATATTATCACAGGGATATTCGTATGTGACTTGACAACAGCTGCTATACCTATATCACTAAGATATAAGCCATCTATCCCATCACTTATTGCCGCCTCGATCTGTCTCAAATAGAAAGATAGTTCCTCGTTTGTGATTATCCTGTCGCATCCAAGGTAAACCTGGCACCCCTGTATTTTTGAATATGAGAAAAGTTCCTTTTCATATTTTTCAATCGGGATTGTTATTGCATGGGCCCCGGCTGCTATTGCTGCATATATCTCCTCAGAATTCCTGGTCGTTACAAAGATTTTGTTCTCCATCATACCACTCTTTTTGTCAACATTCAAGAGTAACAAAATCTCTTTTATAAACTTTTCGCTAGATGTTGCTACTACGTAGTCATTGCTTACTGGTCCTGCTTTCTCAATAATAAGGTCTGAGGATAAGATTATAAGGATAAGCGGTGAGGCAAAGATTGTAAGAAGTTCCAGGAATAAGTTAGAATAAGATTACAAGAATAAGTTTGTAAGAATAATCGTGTAATAAAAAATAGAGTTTTTCTAAGAATTCTTTTAGCATCGACTTCGACCGGATTTCCTTTTTAAGAAGAGGTGACATCCCCGTAAGGGACCCTTTCACCTTATATAGGGATGCTGATTGGCCTTCGTAACAATGATGCTAATCATTTTTTCGAAAAACTCTAAAAAATAGTAAAAAATTAATTTGGAGAGATCCTATACCTGTTCTTGAAGTAAGGATCCATCTCTCCGTTTATTGCACCCTGTGAATAATCCAGCGCCCTCTGCTTGTCTGAGGCAAGGAGTCTCAATTGGTTCTCCTCTATCTCATGCCCTGTCATGTAGTTCTCATTAACA
>JAWOGQ010000018.1:0-8465 GCA_046496745.1 Candidatus Woesearchaeota archaeon
CATAGCATAATAGTGCTATCAATAAAAAACGATAGATATACATTTAAGCTGTTGAGAAATATAAATTGCCTACACTCTACTCAAAATAGTAATAACGTGAGTTCGACGTAATTTTTCAAGTTCAGGTTGATGTAAAATGGTGAAGATTAAGTTATCGGGATAAGATGAAGAGATGTAACGCAAATATTCAATATTTTACACAAAGCAATCAATGAAACGCTTATAAACAGCAATCTTCTTCTTAAAAATAATTCGATTTATCCCGATAATACTCATTATTTTTAATCGAATCTTACTATTTCTAAGCGTTCTGAGCTCACGCCTGCTGTATAACAGGTGAAGGGGATACCAAGCTCTTTTAGTACGAGGGCAAGGAAAGTGGAGTCTATCCCTCCAGAGAAGAGCAGGCCTATCTTCTTGTCAGGGATCCTTTTTTTTATGGCTGCATAAAGTCTTTCCTTGAGTTCTTTTGGGATGTCTCTTGTTTCCATCTCATTGCATCTGAAAAAGTCCCTTTTTTCAAGGGTATATGTTTGATCCTTAAGTGATATGATGCATATCTTTCTGGGGTTGAGTTCAAAGGATTGGCCTGTCAGCTTTTCAAGGACATCGTTTTCTGAGGCAAATGCCTTTGGGTTGAAGAACAATGGTTTTATGCCCAGGATGTCACGGGCAAGAAATACACTGTCATCTTTCCAGTAGGCAATGGCAAATGGCCCGTCAAAGTGCTTGATTGCTTCCTGAAAACCCAGGAGCTCTATCAGGTGGAAGGCGGTTTCAGCATCATTCTTGGCATCTAGGCCAAATCTTTCATTGAGCTGCTCGTGATTGTATATCTCTCCATTCATGACAAACCTGCCTTTGATAGGCTGGAGAACATGATTTACTATGGCATGGAGATTATGGGCAATCAGGTCTTTCTTATCAGGTGGTGTCTGGTAGGTCTCTTTTCCGTCACCAAAGCCCTGGCCGTCCTTACCCCTGTGTCTCATAAGGTAGAGGCCTTTCTTGATACGTTCAGCTGTATCCTCATATCCGAAAAGACCTATAATCCCGCACATGGATTAAGATATTCAAGAATTATTTAAAAAGCTATTCTTCCTGTCCGCAACATTCCTCATAAGGAAGTCCGGATCCGCAGGGGCATTCGTCTTCTTCCATCAGAGTTCAGATTCTGATATAAGGGATTGTTGCTTGGTCTTGTAGATGGTTGCAAAAGATGGTGCTGCTACAATCCATTCATCCCCAAATCCTGCGACTTCGCCGTCAATGGCATCACAGGTCTTCTTGAGCTTGTTTATTGCCCGCTTTAGTTCAGGCAGGTCCTTATCTTTAAGGGGTTTTATGTTTATGAATGCGACGGTATCACTCTTTCTGAGTGCTTCAAGAATCTCTTTTATATCCTCGAATTCCTTTAGTATGAAACGCCTGACAATTACTTTTCTTTGAACGTCCTCTGCTTCACCATCCAGTTCCACGTAGCCATCCTCGTTCTCGAGGTTCTCCTGAGGCTCATTCATAGAGTTTAGTTTTGATTTAATCCCTGTAATGAACTTTCGCATTTTATGAACCCTCCTAACAATCTAAAAGCATTTAACTTATTATATAAAACTTTTGTTTTTTGTGTTGGTGTTGTTAAGCACTAAATCTTTATAAATCTTTTTTGCTGGGCATGAAATTGTAGAAATAAAAAGGACTGGAGTTACATTTTAGCCGGGGGAGTGCTATGGGTAAGCTTAATCAGTTCTGCATGTCTTCTCAATGATGAGTCCGCTTATTATCGCGAAAATGAAGATATGGGCACAAATTATGATTGTGAAGGGGATACCAAAATAATATGCCATGACAGGAAGAAAGGTTATCTGCAGGTTACGGTTGTAGAGGAATGAGACTATAAGTGCATCTTTCATACCTTTCTTTTTCAAGTCTCCAAGAAGAGGAAAGACCACGTACGGGGGTGCAGGTATCAAGACTCCTGCAATTATCGTATAGATCCATCCCTTTATGCCTGAATCATGGCCAAGGTGCTTGTTGATCTTCTTTGGGTCAAGGAAGATGTTCACAAGGAACATTACAAAGAATACTCCTATTATCAGGGGAAGAATCCCTTTCATTGTATTGAGAAAGCCCATGAATGCGGAAGAGGTATAGTCCTTTTCTATGAGAAATGCGATTAGGTAAAGCATTACCACTATCAAGAAGAAAGTGGTTCCTCCGTTTATTGTCTTTTTCATAGTAGGTTCAAAATGAATATAGTGGATATTGATATGATTATTGCAATTAGAAAGTTCAATCCATTGCGGTATATTGCGAATCTTTTTCCAAGAAAGCGCATCTCCAAAGGAATCATGGATAAGCCGACAGTTGTCCATGCAAGGATGAAGGCAGTGACAGCAAGAAGGCTTATTCCGCTTTCAAGCAGCTCTCCTCCTGCTACATACGCAGTGATAGGGATCCCAAAAGCGATACTTCCTCCGATTGCTCCTATTATGGGATCGAGGAAGTAGTTATTCGTGAATAATGAAGGGTAGTATTGTTGGAATAGGGGGTTGATGAGGTTTATCAGGAGGAGAATGCCCAGGATTAGAGGGATGGACATCTTGAGTGTACGATAGGTCTTGGATGCTGCCTCGTTGATCTTACTCATGGTTAATCAGAATGGTAGGTGTTATTTATAATTTGGTCTTGTGAAATGTATATTTATTTTGTTGACATAAGCTTTATGCAATCCGGTTAGATTACAGCGGGTCAGATTTGTGGGTAGTTGAATAGGTCAAAAGTGCAATTATGGTTTTTGAAATTTCATTATTTCGTAATCTTTTTAGTATGTTTCTAAAGAATATATATTCATAATCTTTATGCGAGGTGTTAGGATGTTATATTTTTTGCAGAGAAACCTGACTTATACGATACCTTTGTTTATGATAGGGGGATTGTTTTTTGGGTATTTTCTTGATCCTTCTTTCCTGAAGGCTTTTATAATGCCCCTGACTTTCCTCATGGTCTATCCTATGATGGTGAATCTTCAGATCAGGAAGGTCTTTTCAAAGGGAGATGGTAAGGTACAGGTTGCAACACAGGTCCTGAACTTTCTTGTAATCCCTTTTATAGCCTTTGGGATAGGAATCTTCTTCTTTCCTGAAAGTCCTTTATTAGCTCTTGGGTTGCTTTTAACAGCACTACTTCCTACAAGCGGGATGACTATCTCATGGACTGGGTTTGCCAGGGGGAATATAAATGCCGCAATCAAAATGACTGTAATCGGACTTGTTGCAGGTTCTCTTGCAACTCCATTGTATGCGAAATGGCTGATGGGTACGGTGATCGAGATTCCTCTGATGGATGTTTTCAGACAGATCGTGATCATAGTTTTTCTTCCTATGGTTGCAGGATATGTAACCCAGCGCCTGATCATATCATGGTATGGTGAGGCAAAGTATCATAAGGATATTAAGAACAAGTTTCCGATGCTATCTACTCTGGGTGTTTTGGGTATAGTATTTGTTGCCATGTCACTGAAGGCAAAAACAGTGATTGCAGACCCTTCTGTGCTTTTGTCACTTCTGATTCCATTGATGATATTGTACCTTGTCAATTTTGCGATCAGTACGGCTGCAGGGAAATTCCTTTTTGAAAGAGGAGATGGGATTGCATTGGTCTATGGGACTGTTATGAGGAATCTTTCAATCGCACTTGCGATAGCTATGACAGTATTTGGTGAGCAGGGTTCAGAGATTGCACTAATAATTGCAATGGCTTATATCATCCAGGTCCAGGCAGCAGCATGGTATGTTAAATTTAATGAGCGAATCTTTGGTCCAGTTCCTGAGGATACGGCTGGAGACCTTATGCAGGAAGGTGTATTTGCCCTTCATGATACAGAATCTTTACAGGATGCGATCCGCATGCTTAGTGAGGAACATATCCATTCGATAGGTGTTCTTGATGAAAAGGAGGGTCTGAAGGGTGTCTTGAGTGCTGAAATGGTAGTTAACTTTCTGGCTGAGAATATACCGGTTGAAACACATTTACGTGATCTAAACTTGAGACCTGTTGTGAAGTGTAAAAATACGTGCACAATACAAAAAGTTCTAAAAACAATGAAAAAAACGCATCAGTATAAAGTTATTGTGACAGATGCTGCAGGAAAGCCGAAAGGTGTTCTGACTGAAACAGATCTGGCAGCAAGAGAGGTGATTTGAATGGTTTATGATTTGGTAATTGTTGGGACAGGACCAGCAGGTCTTACTGCTGGGGTCTATGCAGGAAGGTATATGCTTAATACAGTGATAATAGGCTCACAGCCTGGGGGGACAATAGCTGAGGCTCATAAGGTATGTAATTTTCCGACATATAAGGATATAACAGGGATAGAACTATCGCAGAAGCTTACAGAACAGGCACAGGAGAATGCAGAGATATCTTATGGGACAGTCAAGTCAATCAGGAAAGGTACTACTGGCTTTGAGTTGGTCACTGATAGCAAGACTTACAAGGCAAAAAAGGTAATCCTTGCCCATGGACGAAAGAAACGTAAGCTTAATGCAAAGGGAGAAAACGAGTTCCTGGGAAAAGGTGTTAGTTATTGTGCTACCTGTGACGGGGCTTTTTTCAAGGATAAGGCTGTTGCAGTTGTTGGAGGAAGTGATGCTGCATTGACTGCCGCGCTCTTGCTTGCAGAATACGCCAAAAAAGTGTATATAGTCTATAGAAAGAACAGGTTCTTTCGTGCAGAACCCTTGTGGGTCCGGAAGGTGGAGGAGAATAGCATCATAGAACCTGTATTCAACAGCCAGGTTACTGAGATCAAGGGTAGTGATTTTGTTGAGAAGGTGATCCTTGATTCCGGTGAGCTGAATGTTGATGGAATCTTTATCGAGATTGGCTATGATCCAGATGAGACCCTTACAGAACAGCTTGGTCTTGAAATGGAGAAGGGATATATAGTTACTGATAAGAATCAACGTACAAGCGTGCATGGTGTATTTGCTGCAGGAGATGGCACGAATAATCCTTTGAAACAGGCTGTGACAGCTGCTGCTGAAGGAGCAATTGCAGCAAGTTCTGCTTACCAGGAACTGATGGAGGAGAATTGAAATGAGTGTCTTTGATAATATCCGGAAGTTACTGGATAAGGTCTCCACTCGTGTTGAACTCTCGAAGGATGAGCAGGATTATCTCCTGAGCCATAAATCAATCAAAAAGGCAGATCTTGTGGTTGATGGTGAGACCTATCCAGCCTGGCGGATCATCCAGAACAATGCGTTGGGTCCTGGTAAAGGAGGAATCAGGTTCCATCCGGATGTATCTGAGGATGAGGTAATGTCACTTTCCTTTTGGATGAGCATAAAGAATTCACTTGTTGGTCTGCCTTATGGTGGTGCAAAGGGGGGTGTCAAGGTCAATCCTAAATCTCTTTCGCAGAAACAAATTGAGGAACTCAGCAGGGAATATGTAAGAAAGTTCCATGAATCCCTTGGCCAGGATAAGGATATCCCTGCTCCTGATGTGTATACAAACTCACAGATAATGGCATGGATGCTTGATGAGTTCGAAGAGATCAAAGGCCATCATGAGCCTGGCATGATCACAGGCAAACCCATGGAGTTAGGTGGTTGTGCGATCAGGGAGGATGCAACCTCCAGAGGTGGTTTGATTGTCCTGGAAGAATTCCTGAAGCGCAGGGGCAAGAAGCCGCATGAACTTCGCATAGCTATACAAGGGTTTGGCAATGCTGGCAAGAATATTGCGAAGATGCTCCATGATAAGGGATACCGGGTATTGGCCGTAAGTGACAGTAAAGGGGCTATCTGTTCGGAAAGCCTGGATATTGAGGCAGTTATAGAGCATAAGGATAAAACCGGCAGTGTTGTGGGTTTTACGGATGCGATTGATGATATCCTGACACAGGATGTTGATGTACTGGTGCTTGCAGCTCTGGAGAACCAGATCACAAAAGACAATGCGTCTGATATTAAGGCGTCGTATATACTTGAGCTTGCAAACGGGCCAATCACTTTTGAGGCGGATGAGGCCCTTACAAGCAAGGGGATCATAGTGATACCTGATATCCTGGCAAATGCAGGAGGGGTTGTTGCAAGCTATTGTGAGTGGAGCCAGAGTAAGATAGGGCATATCCTTTCAGCTGAAGCGATGTATGAAGTACTTCACAGCAGGATGGTGAATGCGTTTCATTCAGTGTATGAGGGGTTCCAGGAACAAAAGGAGGATGGAGTTTCCATGCGAATCGCTGCTTATGCTATTGCAATAAAGAGAATACTGCGAGCAGCACGGTTGCGGGGTGAAGTGTAATACTTAGGAAAACTTTTTATATTCTATTTTTTAAATAAGGTCTATGTTGCAGGTTTTGCGTTCAGACATGAAGTGGGGGAGCTTAGAGGATATCCCTTCAAGAACCACCACGCTTGTGGATGTGATATCTCCCACTGATAAGGAACTGGTGCGGTTGAGTGAGATATCAAAGATACCTATAAATGAGTTCAAGGAGGCAATCGATCCAGACGAGAGACCTCGTGTGTCTCAGGGTGAGAATTATTCCCTGATAATATTCCGGGCGCCATACAGGGTCGGAAAGAAGATATATACAACACCTGTGTCAATATTCCTGTTCAATCATAGTGTGATCTGTTTTCGCCATACAAAGCTCAAGGTATTTGAGGAGGACTTGTATGCAAATATTGAGAAAAGAAAACAGATATTTGATAAGGGTGCATGGTACTTATGCTACTGGATAATCGATGATATACTGAATTCTTTCTTCTCTTTCATGGATCTTATTGAGGACAAGATCAACAAGACCGAGGACATGATATATAATTCTGCGGACAAGAAAATACTGCAGGACTTATTCAATTACAAGAAAGTGCTTATCTATTTCCATAAGGCTCTTACAGCGAATCGTGAGGTGATAAGCAGTATCGAGAAACGTTACCTGAAGCATTTCCCTGAGAAGGAATTGCATTGTTTCAGGTATACTTACAATGATGTTGTGGAACTCCTTGATATGGAAAGCACTTACCGGGATATCCTGACAGGCGCAATGGACATGTATCTTACTTCAGTCTCCAATAATCTCAATATCATAATCAAGAAGATGACTGCGATGGGTTCTTTTATCCTTATACCTACCTTGATCTCAGGGATATATGGTATGAATTTTCATTATCTGCCTGAGTTGCAGTGGAAGTATGGTTATTTCTTTTCCCTGGGCCTCATGGCCTTATCAGTCGTTGCATTGTATTTCTATTTCAAGAAGAAAGAGTGGTTGTAACTTCTAATTAGTAGTAAAATTTATAAATAATATAGGCTTGCCTAGAGATATGGATGATATTCTGGAATCTATACTGAATTACCTGCAAGTGGAAAGCCATGAATCAGTACTCCTGATAGGGGATGAGACCTCTCATGAATTGATTGATGGACTTTACACTAGACTGGATTCAAATGTCAGAAAATATGATCTGAGAGGATTTGACAGGCCTTTGCAAGAGATACCTGCTGATCTGGGAGATCTTGCAGTTCAATGTGATCTCTGCTTTTATGCACTGGATAAGAAATCTGATGAGACTCATGATGAATTATCTTTTCGAAAAGGTTTGGCAGGCCTCGTTGAGGATAATGGTGGGCGGGTAGGAAACATGCTTTCCGTCACACCAGAGATTCTGCAAAGTGCTTTTTCCGCTGATGCCTCTAAATTAAGGGATATGACGGAGTCTATTTGTGACTACATGCGATCAGTAAGTGCAGTCCATGTGACCTCACCTGGAGGTACTGATGTGACTTTTGAATTTGGTGATTATAATTGGATAGCATCAACCGGTTTTATCAAGCGTAAAACAGCGCGTAATATTATGCCTGCTGAGGTCTATACACATCCTGCATCGGTAAACGGAGATATTGTAATTGACGGGAGTTATGCACTGCTTATCTCTGATGTCAGGTTCACTAATCCTGTTGAATGCACTAAAAACAATCCCCTTTATTGGAAAGTGAGAGATGGAATCGTTGTTGATGTTTTGTGCAAGAACAAGCAAGTGGAAAATGCAGTGGTTGAAACTATGGATCAGTACGAGAACGCACGAAGAATCGGAGAATATGGTATGGGTACTAACATTGGAATCAAGCGAATGTTAGGTCATGTAGGTCATGATGAGAAATTTCCAACAGTCCATGTAGCTAATGGACGAGGTTATCCTAAAGAAACTGGTGCAGTGTATGATTGCAACATTCATCATGATGGTCTCGTTCTTGATGCGCGGGTTCAAAATCTTGATGATGGTATGATAATTCTTGATAAGGGTATGTACGCAGGAAAGTTTTTATAGTGAGCCTTTTTGTTGTTTTTGTATGATTATTGCTGATCTGCATATACATAGTAGGTTTGCGCAGGGGACGAGCAAGGATCTTACTATCCAGAATCTGGTCAAATGGGCACGGATAAAGGG